>JBHJHJ010000222.1:0-10750 GCA_050330955.1 Elainellaceae cyanobacterium
AGTAGACCCAACAACTCTTCTGGTGTCCATTGCGCGGTGGAACCACGCTGACCCATCCCGAACTCAGCTCGTGAAACATCGCTGCGGCGAAGATACTCTGGGGGTAGCCCCACGGGAAAATAGCTCGATGCCAGGTGAATACTAGCGTTAAGCCCGCTCAGACTAGATATCTGAGCGGGCTTAATGTTGAATGGAGTTTTTAACTGGGAACTCTGTAACTGTATCTCAACCATCAGGGGCATCGATATGGCTAGTGCAGGTCTCAATAAGTGGATTGTCAGCGGGAATCTTGCAGCTGACGCAGAAGTGAAAACCGTTGATTTACGCAGTGGCGATCGCGCCCAGGTGGCGACAGCAACCCTCTATGTCCAGAAGCCCCGCGATCGCAAAGAATCCTTCACGGTTTCCCTCAACGTTTGGGAGAGTTCGGCGGCGTGGCGAAAGCTTTCCTACATGACTAAAGGCTCACTAATCATCTGCACAGGGAGCATCGAACCCCAGCCCTACATCTCTAATGGTGACGGCAAGCCGAGGGCTGGGCTATCGATGACGGTACTGGATATCGACTTAGATGTGATTCGTGGGTTGGAGTCAAATTCTGAGGCGAATAGCGCTGCTGAGGATAGCGCGATCGCTGCTTCCTAGCTTCGGAGAAGGGACGATTCAACTACTACTCCCCTGCTACTTCCCCACCCCCTGCAGGGGCACTAAATCCCCCGCCCCCAGGCGTTTTAATCTCAATCGCATCCCCCGGCTCCATCTCTACCTCGGCGCTGCCCGGCAGCTGCTCCTCAGCACCATTGTGCCGCACCACTGCATTGCGTCCCGGCGCCCCAGGCTTCCCGCCCCAGAGTCCAAAGGGCGCAACCTCACGGTGCCCCGACAAAATTGCCGCCGTCATCGTCTCATGGAAGCGGATGCGCCGCACTACGCCATCGCCGCCTTTGTGAGCTCCTGCGCCGCCGCTGCCGGTTCGAATTGAAAAATTTTCTACCCGCACTGGGAACCGCCACTCTAATACTTCCGGGTCAGTCAGCCTGGAGTTGGTCATGTGGGTTTGCACGGCATCCGCCCCATTAAAGTCAGGCCCGGCTCCTGCCCCACCACAGATGGTCTCGTAGTATTGGTAGCGCTCATTGCCAAAGGTGAAATTGTTCATAGTGCCCTGGCCTGCCGCCATTACGCCCAGCGCGCCGTAGAGGGCATTGGCGATCGCTTGAGAGGTCTCCACGTTGCCCGCTACGACGGCAGCTGGATAGCGGGGATTGAGCATACACCCCTCAGGGATAGTAATCTTCAGCGGCGTGAGACAGCCCGCGTTCAGCGGGATTTCGTCGTCAACTAGGGTGCGGAAAACGTAGAGGACTACGGCCTTACCGATAGCGAGGGGGGCGTTCAAGTTCGTGTCCTGCTGAGGTGAGGTGCCTGTGAAATCGATGTGGGCGGTGCGTTGGTTAGAGTCAATGGACACCTTCACCTGAATGACGCTGCCATCGTCCATGGGGTAGGTAAATTCCCCATCTCTGAGCTGGGCGATCGCCCGCTGTACGGAAGCCGTAGCGTTTGTCTGCACGTGGCCCATGTAGGCCTGCACCACGTCAAGGCCGTAGTGGTTGCTGATGCGTCGTAGCTCTTGAATACCCCGCTCGTTGGCGGCGATTTGGGCTTTGAGGTCGGCTAGGGTTTGTTCTGGGTTTCGAGCGGGATAGGGGCTGGAGGTCAGTCGATCGAGCAGTGCCTCTGCCTGCAGCTGGCCTTGCACAACGAGGGGCAAATTGTCTAGCAGAACGCCCTCTTCTTCAATGGACTGGCTTTTGGGGGGCATAGACCCTGGTGTAATGCCGCCAATGTCGGCGTGGTGACCGCGAGAGGCGACGTAGAATATGGGCCGCTCTGCGTCTAGAAAAACTGGCGTAATCACCGTAACGTCAGGCAAGTGGGTACCGCCGCTGTAAGGGTTGTTAGACAAATACACATCCCCTGGCTGCAGCTGCCGCGCCGCAATCAGGCTCGTAACGCTCTCGCTCATTGAGCCCAGATGCACCGGGATATGTGGGGCGTTGGCCACAAGCTGACCCTGGGCGTCGAATAGGGCGCAGGAGAAATCAAGGCGCTCTTTGATGTTCACCGAGTGGCTGGTGTTTTGCAGGGTGATCCCCATCTGATCGGCGATCGCCTTAAACAGGTTATTGAAAATTTCCAGCAGTACCGGATCGGGCTGGACATTGATTTGGGTATTGCTCTGAATATTGATCTGGGCCTCAGGGGTTACCTCAGCATCTTTGTGCCCCCTGAGTGCTTCGGACAGCGTAGCGTGGCGCACGATAAGGTGATTTTTGTCGGTCAAAGTCGCAGCCCAGCCGGGCTCGATGACGTTGGTGCCGGTGGCTTCCACAATCAACGCTGCCCCAGTAATCTCGTCACCGGGCCGCAGGTCTTGCCGCCGGTAGACCGGGGCATCATTCCACTGATCGTTGCTGTAAATTTCGACTGTGGTCAGGGGAGTCAGAGGGCCGCTACGCTCAGGCGGTAGCCAGCTTTCCTCCAAGGGCTGCGCCTCCCCAATCGCTTCCACAGAGACCACCCCCACAACCAGGGTTGTATCATCTGTGGCAAAGCCGTAGCGCTGCTGGTGTTGGGTCGTAAAGCGCAATCGCATCTCCTCAAGGCTATCCACTTGCACCAGCAGCGAAGCGTCGGTGCCAGGATAGCGCAAGTGGGCTTTACGCAGAACTTGAATCTGCTCTGGCTCAATGCCCTGGTCTAGGAGATCTTGCCTGGCGGCTGAGGCTAGCTCGTCTAGAGCGTGCGTCATTTTGGGCATGGCATCCGCCGTCAGCTTCACCTCCACCGCCTTTTCGCGGAGGGTGCGCACGTCTGCTAAACCAATGCCATAGGCCGATAGCACGCCTGCGTAGGGGTGGAGAAAAATCTGCTGCATCCCCAGCGCCTCCGCAATCAGGCAGGCGTGCTGCCCTCCGGCCCCGCCAAAGCAGCAAAGGGCGTAGTCGGTGATATCGTAGCCCCGCTGCACCGAGATCTTTTTGATGGCGCTGGCCATTTTGTCTATGGCGATGGTGAGGTAACCCGCCGCCACCTGCTCAGGCGATCGCGCATCCCCCGTTTGCTCCCCAATGTGCCTTGCCTGCTCGGCAAAGGCCTGCTGCACCACGCTCTTGTCCAGCGGCAGATTTCCCCCTGGCCCAAATACTTTGGGAAAAAGCTCTGGCTGCAGCTTCCCCAGCATCACGTTGCAGTCCGTCACCGTCAGCGGCCCGCCCTGGCGATAGCACATCGGACCGGGCTGGGCTCCGGCAGACTCTGGCCCGACGCGATATTTAGCCCCGTCGAAGGAAAGGATAGACCCGCCCCCCGCCGCCACGGTATGAATAGACAGCATGGGCGATCGCAGTCTGACTCCGGCGATTTCAGTTTCAAAGGTGCGCTCGTACTCGCCGTTAAAGTGGGAGACATCCGTGGAGGTGCCCCCCATGTCGAAGCCGATGATGCGCTTAAAGCCGGCCTGTTGGCTGGTTTTCACAGCGCCCACGATGCCCCCCGCCGGACCCGATAGCAGGCTGTCCTTGCCCTGGAACAGCCGCGCGTCCGTCAGTCCGCCGTCGGACTTCATGAACTGGAGCTTTGGCCCCTTTCCCCCTGCCGCCAGCGCCCCAGCCACCTGGTCCACATAGCGGCGCAGCACGGGGGACAGGTAGGCATCCATGACGGTGGTATCCCCCCGACTCACCAGCTTCATTACCGGGCTCACCTCGTGGGATACCGACACCTGGATAAAGCCCACCTCGCGGGCGATCGCCGCGATGCGGGCCTCATGGTCTGGATATCGGTAGCCGTGGAGGAACACTATGGCGCAGGTGCGGATGCCATCGTTATGGGCAACCCGCAGCGCTTGCGTAACCCGCTCGATTTCCATCTCGCTGAGGGGCGTAATTTCCTCTCCCTGGGCACCATAGCGCTCGGTCACCTCGGCGACCCGCTCATACAGCATCTCCGGCAGCACAATCTCCCGCGCGAAAATGTCGGGGCGGTTTTGATAGCCAATGCGCAGGGCGTCGGCAAAACCTTTCGTTATCACCAGCAAAGTGCGATCGCCTTTGCGCTCTAGCAGGGCGTTGGTGGCGACGGTGGTGCCCATTTTCACCACGCCGATTTCCTCGGCGGGAATGGGGTCTTGGGGCGCGAGGCCAAGGATGTCGCGGATGCCCTGGATGACGGCGTCCTGGTAGCGATCGGGGTTTTCGGACAGCAGCTTGTATACGACGACCCAGCGGCTGTTGGATAGCGGGGTAACTTGGAAGCGCTCTTGGACGGTGAGGCGTTGGGCAACCTTGGGATCATCGGTAACGGCGACAACGTCGGTGAAGGTGCCGCCGCGATCGGCAAAGATATTCAGCATGGGCTTAACCTCTTAATCCCGAGCTACTTTCTAGTCAGACTGCTGTAGGAAGCTTCAAGCCAATCGTTAATGTCTTGGCCAAGCCGCTGGAGATCGGCTTCGTCCGCAAGCTGATTGCTTGTGATAGGGTGCTTTTGCTGACCTGCCCTGCAGTTTGAGCCCGGCTTTTCGCTTATTATGGCCCCCTTTGCCGTTGGGTTCTAGGTGAAATGGAATAAAAGTCAGCCCGTGCAGAGGAGGTCACCCCTGCTTTGCGATCGCTCTCGTTAAAATATTGGTAGCTAAAATATTGGCAACTACAGCGACGGCATTCTTCAGGCGACTCCCATGGTTCAAAACCCAGCTGACTCCGCTGCCAGCGATCCCTGTGCTCCCCGACCTGCTTGGGAAACCCTCCCCACCATGTACGATCTTCCTAGTGAAGATCCGAGAGAGCCTGGCTTGCCCGATCAGTTCCACGAGTTTCAGCCGCAGCTGCTGCAGGAGACGTTTCGCTCTGCGGTCTATCCGCCGGAACAGGTGTTTTTTGGCGCCGATCTCAACCTTTACTACGACGTTCGCCACCCGCTGTGGTACAAACGCCCCGACTGGTTCGTGGTGTTAGGGGTGGCCCCGGCACTGACGCAAGAAGAGCTGCGGCTCAGTTATGTCATTTGGCAAGAGGGGGTCGCGCCGTATCTTGTGCTAGAGCTGCTGTTACCGGGAACTGAAGCAGAGGATTTAGGCCAAACGCTACGCACGGTGGACCAGCCTCCAACCAAGTGGCAGGTTTACGAGCAGATTCTTCGAATTCCTTTCTATGCCGTATACGACCGCTATGAAAATCAACTCCGACTCTTTCAGCTCCAGGGGCTCCGCTACCAGCCCTTGAAGGCGTCACCAATGGCGGCACAGCGGTTCTGGTTTGAGGAAATTGACTTGGGCCTCGGTATTTGGGAGGGCGAGTACCGCGGAACCCAGGGCCGATGGCTGCGCTGGTATAACGTATCGGGGCAGTGGCTCCCGACGCCAACCCAGCGAGCCGACCAAGAAGCCCAGCGGGCTGACCAAGAAGCTCAGCGAGCTGACAAATTGGCGGCGCGGCTGCGGGAGCTCGGCATTGACCCAGATGCGATCGCTGACGCATGATGGGCCTGCGAGTTGGAAGGATGCCCAAAGACTTGTGGCCTTCGCCACAACATCAAAGTCAGGTGAGCGAATGCCCACCTGACCTTAAGTTACGCTAAGTTGACCCCCATCGATTTAGACGAAGGTAAACCGATTGCTGATGGTGCTAGTGCTGCCAGAAACATCCTCCAGCACTGCAATTAGCTCACTTTCACCCGCAACATCGCCACGGTAGAACAGGTGTGCGTCCCGGCTGCCAGCGCCTGTCGAAACCAGCTCTAGCTCGTAGTTTTGAGCAGTACCGTGGAGCTGAATTGTGTCCCGACGTCGGTCAAAGTCAGTGATATTGGCGAAGTCTCCGATGCCGTTCTCGGCGAGATGGCCATCGAGGTAGTAGGCTGACTCAGCATCACCTAAGACAAAGCGATCGCGACCGTTGCCTCCAGTGAGCACGTCGAGTTCGCCCACGCCCCGCGCTTCACCATTGGTGCCGATTAGGGTGTCGCGGCCACTGCCCCCGACTAGGGTGTCACTACCGCTGTCACCGACTAGATAGTCGTTGCCGCTGCGGCCAATGAGGCGATCGCCCTCTGTGCCACCGCTGAGGTGGTCGTTGCCGCTGCGGCCAATCAGGTTATCTTCACCGGCATAGCCGCTGAGGGTATCGTCGCCCCCTCTACCCACGATGAGATCATCGCCCAAGCCGCCGTTCAGCGTGTCGTCTTCGTTGCTGCCAATATTGGTCAGGGTGAAGGCGTTGTCCTGAATGACGGTGGTGTCAGTGTTGCGGCGGATGATGTCGGAGAGTGTGGTCTGGCGGATCACCTCAGATTCTTGGGGCAGTAGGCTGTTTTCAAAGTAGAAGCGATCGCCGTCCCGCAGTCGCGCAAACTGATCGACCAGGATAGCGCCCACCGTCTCACCGACGCTACTGCCCGGCTCTAGATCCTCAGCCAGAAGCCCCACAAAGGCGTCAATGTTATCGACTGTGCCGTATAGATCTGACAGGGTCTGCTGAATCTGCGGGTCAGAGCTGATGTCGGCAAAGCTGTGGACCCGAGAGAGGCCGAAGGACTCGCGCACCGTGTTGTAGTCGGCCAAGCCATTGAGGCGCCCGCGCTCGATGTTGATGGCCGCTAAGTCCCGAGCTGGGGAGTTAGGCCCTTCCCCAAACAGCAAGCTGCGCACATCCTCAATCACAAGGTTATCGACGCGCTGGCTGTTGGAAGAAGCAACACCCCGGAGAATGCCGTCAATACCTTCTTCCTGCAGAAGCTCCACGCCGGGGAAGAACACGTCGCTCAGCCGCAGGTCACCACCGCTGGCAGAACCATCCGGGTTGAGCTGCGGAATGATTGAGCTGAGCTGGGTGTGTCCCAGTCGAAACGCAGCGTTTGCAAATACGCGGCTGATAGCAGGATCGACGTCCGAATCATATCCCTCGTAGTCTGGCAGCGATTCGCCCAGCAGGGTCGGCAGATACTCGTTAAAGGTGACGTTCTGAATCTGCGCGATGTTGAGCTGTCGGGCGCGCTCAAACAGTTGATCATCAGTCCAGGTGGGATGGGCTTCTGCCAACTCATCTGCCAGACGATTGTGCTCTCGAACAAACAGGGTATGCAGGGACGTCAATACTGAGTTCTCGTTGGCGCGGATATCTCCAGCCTCAAACTGAGGGCGACCGTCAAAGGAGATGGGCAGCAGATTACCTTCGCTGACCCGAAGCTGCCCTCCGGTGAAGGTTCTCAGGTCGTCGAGCTGCTCTTCATCCGAGCCATAGACATTGGAGCCATCCACAAAAGCGGTGATGTTGTTGGGCAACTGGCGAGGATTGCTGGGGCTGGTGCCGGTGCCCTCCACAAACTCACTTTCCCGTAGGCTAATCACGTTGCTGGGGTCGAGAGCAGGGTCATTTTCAGGAATTTCAATCTCGATTTCTTCGCCATGCTCATCATCAAGGTTCAAGGTAATGTCGTGGTCTAGGAACTGGCCCCAGCCCCAGATTAGGTTGGTTAAGCCCCTGGGGTCGCGGACATCGCCATCTTGCTGGGAGATAGCGTTGCTGATTTCCCGGGCGTTGGGCCGGTCCTCACCGGTTGGGGTGGAAATCCCATCGCCATAATCAAGCGGGGCAATATTGATGAATGTGCTTCCGGCAGCGCCCCGCTCAGGGTTGTCCACATTGTTGCCAAAGCCATCGGTCGGGCTGTTGAGGTCATCGGGGTCGATTCCACGAACTTCAAAGGGATCGAACTCAATGACTGCTTCCGGTGTCGGCTCTAGTACTGGGGAGGTGCTGGTAGACAGCGTATAGTCTCCCGTTTCACCGAAGCCAAAGGAAGTAACCTGCAGGATGTAATCCTGCTCAGCGTCAACGGTGAAGGAGAGAGAAGAATTGAAGCCAAGGCCGCTGTCGTCATCCTCAAGTAGCACGGTGCCGGTTTCAGCATCGACAAGCTGGAGAAAAGTGTCGAACTCGCCGTCGATATCGATGGAGACGAATTCTCCTGCCTCGAATCCAGTAAGCAAATAGCCGTCGTAGGTTCTACCTTCGCGATTAGGGTTGATGAAGTCGGTGAATCCAAGGGTGCCCTCAACAGACTGATTTGCAAAGATTGTGCTTGCCGGGGTTAGGTCGCCCGCCGTTGTCGAGAGGGTATAGCTGCCAGTTGCCTGTCGGGAAAAGGTTGTTGCTCGAACGATGTAGTCGATATCTGACTGCACGGTGAAGGAAAGTCGTGAATCAAGCCCAAAGCCGCTATCGTCGTCAAATGCAATCACTGCGCCGGTCTCAGCATTAACAAGCTGGAGAAAAGTGTCGGTCTCTGAAGCTAAATCTAAAGTGACTTGGCTTCCTGGGGTTGCGCCCTGAAAATAAAAGTCATCGAAGAAGCGATTATTACGCGTCGGATTGTTGCCGTCGTTCTGGTCTAAAAAGCCAAACCAAGCGGGAAATAGGAAGGGCGAATCCGATACGTTGTTCTGGATGGAGTTGGTGAAATCAGTGGCAGTTTGCATTGTAGTGATCCTCGAGTATGAAGCTAGGAAGTAGTTGTCAAAGGTTTATGTCGGTTTCTCTGTGGCCCTTGCGTCGTGCCTTGAAGGACGGCTTCAAGGGCCTTATGAGTATTAGTTTCTCTTTCCTGGCTCGGCTTAGGGGGGATCACCTAAGCCAAGTTACTTGGAATTCAAGTGTGGCTTTAAGTGTTGATTTCTGAACCTCGCTGCGCATTTTTTGTCTTCAGCAAAAATCCAAATTCAAAAGACTTGCCGCCCAGAGACGGCTTCAAGATGAAGCCTCGCTACGATCTGAACAACTACGGCTAGGTTGAGACGTGAAGTTTTCCCTTCAGAAAAACTCCATTTCTCAAAATGTTTGGGCTTGCCTATAAGAACGGGCACTTTGCTGTGTCTGACTGCACTGCTCTGAGTGACAGGGTCAGTGCAACAGTGGCGGGGTCAGTGCAACAGTTAATTTCCTGAGAAGAACCATCACACTTATTCATCATGTAACTGCTTTGATCGATGTGTGTCGTCTTGTATCTCACCCGTCAACATGAGGTACTGGGATACGCTATTGTCGAGACGTGTTTTCCCCAATCATCTCCTACTGACCTGTCTGAGGGCAGCGTTTCGCGCTGCAATGTCCAAGGCTCTTCTACAGGCGTTCACATATCAGAAAGGACTATGACAGATGACTCCCACGATTGTTCGAAAACTTTGGTCTCTAGTCGATCGCGCTCAGGCGAGCGTACCCCTCGATCTCGACGATGGTCGGTTGAGCGACTGGTTCGTCACCCAGGTTAGCTCCGAGCTTCCCCTCAATGGGCAGGAGACAGCGGCTCTAGATGGCTACGTTCGCTCAAAGGTGCTGCTTATTCGAGAGTTGATTCAAACATGAGTGAGAGGCCATAAATAAGCGAAGCTATTTGGGGGCTCGCCCCTCGCCGGGGGACGAACCTCAACGTCGTTACTTGTGGCCGGCCACTCAATGGGCGCGCGTGCAAGCGCTCTGAACGGTACTATGTGATACAAACACAATCCTAAACCGATGGAATGTTAAGAGCAGTTAATGAACTGAGGGCTTTAGCAGTTTCTCCAGTTTGCGCTGAGTCAGCTTCCCTACTGCTCTTACAGTCTTAGTACACGTGAGTGAGATATCAAATGATTAAGTGGCGTTCCTTATTTATAATCACGGCTCTGGCGATCGCTCCTATTGCCTCCTGTGCTGCACCTCCGGATGAACCCTCAGCAGAGGGCGGTGAGGACAGCGAGACGGCTTCAGCAGCCGGCTCGCGACTTCAGACCGTTTTGGACCGCGGCGAGCTGGTTTGTGGCGTTGAAGGCAACATTCCCGGCTTTAGCTTCGTCAACGAGAGCGGAGAGTATTCTGGCATTGACGTTGACTTTTGTCGTGCGGTCGCTTCTGCGCTGTTTGACGACCCGGAGGCCGTTCAGTACCGCAACCTAGATTCGACCGAGCGCTTCACGGCCCTGTCGAGTGGCGAGGTAGACATGCTCTCCCGTAACACGACCTGGACCACTAGCCGCGACACTGAAGTGGGTCTAGAATTTGCGCCGACCACCTTCTATGACGGTCAAGGGATGCTTGTCGGGACTGACTCCGGCATTTCAACGCTGGAAGACTTTAACGGCAAGTCTATTTGCGTTGAAACCGGAACCACCACCGAGCTAAACCTGACGGACCAGATGAGTAAGCGAGGGGTCGATTTCGAGCCTGTGGTCTTCCAGGACGCAAACGCAGCCTACGCGGCCTATTCAGAGGGACGTTGTGAAGGTATGACCTCGGATAAGTCTCAGCTGATTGCCCGCCGCTCTACGCTGCCCGACCCAGATGCCCACGAGCTGCTAGATGTGACCATGTCCAAGGAGCCCCTAGGACCGGTCACCACCAACAACGACTCTGAGTGGTTTGACGTGGTGAAGTGGGTCACCTTTGCAACCATCGAGGCTGAGGAGCTTGACCTAGAACAGGGCAATGTTGAAGAGGCGCTCAACAGCAGCGAAGATCCCAATGTCCTGCGCTTCCTTGGCGCTGAGGGCGATCTGGGCGAAGGCCTAGGCATCTCAAACGACTTTGCCTACCGCGTTGTTCGGAACGTCGGCAACTACGGCGAAATCTACAACCGCAATCTAGGCGAGGATTCCCAGTTTGGCCTCTCCCGAGATCAGAATGACCTCTGGACCAACGGCGGACTGCTCTAT
>JBHJHJ010000223.1:0-11382 GCA_050330955.1 Elainellaceae cyanobacterium
GCCAGTATGGCTGGGATTGTAGCCCTGTTCAACGCTCGCAGCGCAGCACAGGCGAAGGCGCTGGCCCTCAGCGACAATTCCCAGGCCCTCTATAACGCCAACAACGATAGAATCGACGCCCTGATAGCGGCCATCAAAGCGGGCAAGGCCATCAAATCAGTCCGCTTCTCTAGCGACGAGGCGAAAGCCCAGGTGCAACTGGCCCTGCAGGAAGCCGTCTACGGAGTCAGCGAACGCAACCGCATCCGAGGTCACGACGGTAGTATACAGGCTGTCGCCTTTGGCCCCGACGGTAAGCAAATGGCCACCGCGGGCCGGGACAATACCGTGAGACTGTGGACAGCCAACGGTGAGGAACTCAGGACCTTTGAGGGGCACGAAGATGCTGTATGGCGCGTTAGCTTTGATCCCCAAGGCGAGTTTTTGGCTTCTGCCAGCCGTGACGGGAGCGCGCGGCTGTGGAACATTCAAGACGGGAGCGTGGCTACGGAAGTGGAACATCAAGGCGATGTCTACAGCGTTAGCTTTAGCCCCGACGGAGAGACCATCGCCTCTGGGGGTGAAGATGGCACCGTCAAACTTTGGAATCGCGAAGGTAGGGCTCTGCCTCGCCTGGTAGGCCACCAAGGCCCGGTCTACGGCGTCAGCTTTAGTTCCGACGGGCAAACCCTAGCGTCAGCGAGTGGCGATGGCACCGTCAAGCTGTGGCGCATAGACGGTGAGGAGCTTCGTACCTTAGAAGGGCATAGAGGAGCGGTACAAGCCGTTGCCTTCAGCCCAGATGGCAATGAGCTAGCGACCGCTGGCGAAGATGGCATTATCAGACTTTGGTCCGTCGGCAGCGGCCAATTGCAGGGCACCCTCGAAGGCCACACGGCTACGGTTTGGGATGTGGCCTACAGTCCGGATGGCAGCTATCTGGCTTCTGCAGGGCTGCTGAATCAAGTGAAGCTGTGGCAGCGCAGCAGCGGAAGAGAGATCAAGTCGCTGAAGGGCCACAGCGACAATGGTGACGTTTGGAGTCTGAGCTTCAACCCGGACGGCACGACGTTAGCCACCGCCGGTCGCGATGCCACGGTCAAGCTGTGGGCGATTGGTCAGCAAGAGCCAGTCAACGTTGACGAAGAGATCCTGATTATTCAGGGACACCAGCAGCCAATCGAGCAGGCCGAATTTGGTCAGAGCGAGCAAAATGAAAACATTATTGCTTCTGCAAGCTGGGATGGCACCGTTGGCCTTTGGACGCTTACTGGAGACGAGAAGGACATCTTTGCTGTCTCTGCTGGAGACGATGGCTATAGCGACGACGTCTGGGATGTGAGTTTTGACCCCAGCGGCTTGACGCTAGCGGCCACGGGGCGCGACGCTAAGATTAGGCTTTGGTCATTAGAAGGCGATCAGTCTCCAAAAGCGTTTTCAGGTCACGAAGATGGTATCGAAATCGTGGCGTTTAGCCCCGACGGAAAGACCCTAGCCTCCGCAAGCTGGGATAAGACTGCCAAACTTTGGGACCTCAGCGGTAATGAACTGGCGAAATTAGAAGGACACGAGGCCGTCCTAGAAAGCGTCGCCTTTAATCCTAATCCTTCACAAAGCGATCGGGCGATCGCGACGGCAAGCTGGGATAAGACCGCGAGGCTTTGGGACCTCAACGGTAATGAACTGGCGAAGTTAGAAGGTCACAAAAGCCCTATCGAGAGCGTTCACTTTAGCCCCGACGGACAGACCGTTGTGACTGCGAGCTGGGATAGTACCGCCAAGCTCTGGGACCTTGATGGCACGCTAATACAAACTCTAGAGGCTCATAGTGGCTGGGTTCGGGACGCGGTATTTAGCCCAGACGGACAGTTCATTGCTACCGCTGGCTCTGATAGAACCGTCCGTCTCTGGAAGGCGTCAGACAGAGGGTTTGAACTCGTGAAAACGCTTTGGGTTCACAACGGCCCCGTTAACAGCGCGAGCTTCAGTCAGGATAGCCGCTACATTGTCTCCTCAGATACGTCAGGCCAGTTGATAATAGGCCCCGCCAGCTTAGACATGGATGTTGATGCGCTCTTAAGGAAGGCCTGCGCTTCGGCAAAAGATTACCTTACCAACGGGTTCGATCGGCAAGAAGGATACGACCAGCTCTGTAAGGGGATTGATTAGCGAAGTGGCCAGCGCTGTATACACCATTAGGCGATCTTCCTGTAAAGAGTGACCGAGCAGGATAGGTATTCCGCTTCGTGGAAAATCTTTACTTGCTATTGTTTCTGATTAAATAACGACAAAGTTAACAGCAATTCTCAATATATCAATCGATTGACCTAGAAAAACGCCCTAGAGATGGGACCAACGTAACAAAATAGCGATTTCAATTGCGTGAGATGTGGATTCGGCATACTTCATCAGCATTTGAAAAGCTGTTGCTTAGGTCAGCTCTACAAAAAGTTTAAGCACAGCTTGATATGTGGGAGTTTGTGAATCGATGAATAGTAATAGTTCGCTATCTTGGGCATTGCTAATATGCACTTATAAAAGGGAGAAAATATTACCCCTATGCATCAAGTTTGCGCTCCTCCAAACTCCTCAGCCAATTGAAATTATTATTGTTGATGCTAGCCCATACTGGGAAAAAACCCGTGAAGCTATTTTAAATGAGTTTATGGATGCCTCCCCTGATATCCGATGGGAGTATTCTGGGGCAGAAAAGCGTGGGATTACTGTTCAACGTAATCAGGCACTACGGTCAGCAACAGCGGACGTTGTCTTCTTAATTGATGACGATTCACTCATGTACCCAGGCTGCGCTGAGACGATTCTGAAAATATACGAAGCAGATTCTGAAAAACGTATTAAGGGCGTGCAGCCATCGGCTGCATCATCGCCTCCGCTGGATGTTGAAATTGATGACGAAGCTAAAGTGGTTGGCGCTAGTGATGATACCCCAAAGTCTAAATTCAAGCTTCTTCAAACGATTCAGGGCTTGATGTGGAGACACATTTTCTTAATGTCAGCGGATCAACTCTTTATTCCATACTACGGTTCATTCCCGTCACATCCAGTGCCCCATTTTGATGAGCAGCAGCCCTCCATCTTCCCAGTCAAGCTCTTTCAGGGCTTCCGAATGACCTACCGTAGAGAAACAATTGAAAAGGTTGAGTTTGAGCCTTGCTTGCTCTACTATGCCTCTGGAGAAGACCTAGATGCTAGCTATCGCGTCTCTTTACATGGTGCTCTAGTAGAAGCCCCTGACGCACAAATACATCATTTTCAAAGTCAGTCAGGTCGACTCAAGCGCTTTCAGGCATCCGTCTTTTCTATCTTAAATCAGGCGGTTTGCCTTAAGAAAAACTCTAAAAACCCAACTAAGAACAAAATAAAGTTTTACACATTGGCTGTAAGGCGCTTGTTTGCAGAATTCTGCAAAGATCTGCTGAGTAAGCGCTTTTCTTTCCCTCAGCTTAGGGGAACTTTGACGGGACTCATATACTCGTTCAGAGTATTCTCTATTTCTAGGGATCAGCTTGAAGTTTGGTATCCAGAGTTTCAGGGGCAGCTAATTGAAGCCCAGAAGAAATCGTAACTTTTTGGGTCGTCACATGCGGTGATGCGCCGCTTTGCCGCAGAATTTTTAGGTTCACCACCGTTTGCATCCCGTGGCAAAGCCATTAAATGCCCTAAGCGAAGTGACCGTCGCTACAGCCGTGAGCGATCGCCCTACCCGTAGCCGATATCCCCAAACCTGCTCCGCCGCCGATACGCCGTCCACAGGCACCCTGCCACAAACGGCACCCACAGCAGCGATCGCACCACTGGGCTAATGCTCCAGTCCAAATCCCCCGCCGTCAGCTTAATCACGTAATTGTAGTAAGCAAACACCGATAGACTGCCCAAAATGGGTCCCCAATTGGGGACTGGGGCTGCCTGACCGCGCAGCCCCACACCCACCGCAAAGGGAACCATCCAGGTAAAGTACCAGGCCCGAATAATCGGCGTCCATACCATCAGGGCGATCAGATAGCTCAAGACAAACTGCCCTAGGGTGCGGCAGCGCAGCAGCACCGCCGTCACCACGCCGAAGGGTAGGGCAATCCAGCTATTGCTACGCGCCGAGGCGGGCCACAGCTGCTCAACTAAATAGGGAATCAGATCAGCGCTGCGCTCCACCGTGACAAACTCGGAATCTACCGGCACCAGCGGGCAGCTCGCGGCATTACAGTACACCAGGGCTGAAAGCATCATCGGGAGTAGACCAACCATCCCAACGGCGATCGCCATGAGCCAGCCGCGCCGCCATCGCGTTTCCTCGGGCTCAGTGCTCAACTGCCGCCACGCCAAGAAACCGATCACCGGAAACGAGACCCACTTAATCCCCACGCTAACGCCCACCAAAAGCGCCTGCAGCAAGGGGCTGAGCCGATAAATACTCTCCTCCGGCACCTCGTCCTGGTCAAACAGCCAGGCGATCACCAGCGGCAGCATTAACCAGCTATCGTAGTGCCCTCCGCCAGAAAAGCTATAGATAATTAGCGGATTCCAGGCGTAAATAATCGCCCTAGCCCCGAAGCGCCGCCACAGCAGACCGCAAATGACCAGATCCGCCGCTACAAAGGCTAGCTTAAACGCCAGCACGCTAGGCTCCACCGGAGGCTCGTGCGGCTGGGTAAAAAAAGCCAGGCCGCGGAAGGCAAGCTGGGTCAGAGGGGGATAAATGGCAGAAACGTCAGGGTGGTTAATTAGCGTCCACCAGCTGGTGCGAAAAGGCTCTAGCGTTAGGGCATCTGGTGCCAGATTGTAGGGGCTGAAGCCTTCGAGCTGCACATAGCCCTCCCACATGTAGCGCCAGATGTCACTGCCGGGGTACATGGGCAAAAAAATTAGCCGAGGGGCCAGGGCGATCGCCCAAAACCACAGCCCTGGCAGCCGGTCGCTGCCCAGCAGCCGCCAGCCGAGAGCGTAGCCCAACCCCATCACGCCAATGCCTACCAAAAAGCGCTCCGTGTTGCCAGAGTAGTGAAAAAGACCGTGGTCGCTGGCGTACAGACTGCCCAAGGTGAGCAAGATAGTGCTGAAGACGGCGGTGAGCTTCCACCAGCGAGGCGTGGTGAGCGGGGCGGTTTGAATCATGGGGTTGTAGGGTTTCGGCTCGGCAGGGAATGGGAAATTTTCTGATGCCGGAGCCGATTTTACCGCTAGGAGGCGATCGCTAAATTAAATCGACCTTTGAGCTCCCTGAGACCGGCATTAACGAGCGCACCGCCCCGCACTATGGCAAACACGGCCACTACCTCACAGAGGTACTCAACCGGCTTGAAGGTCAGAAAGCTCAGGGCCAGATCGCTGTAGCTCGACTCGTAAACGGCGTAGTATTCAAAGTCTTCCACCAGCATTGCCTGAAGACCACTCACCAGGGCAATCCACAGGCTTAGAAGCGTGACCTGGGAGCACTGAAACTGGAACCAAGAGCGGCGGTATGCGGAGTGAATGCATTGGACCATCGAAATCCCCCAAACGACGTAAGTGGTAACTTCACGAGCGATCAGCATCGCTATGTGAAACGTGGTTAAGTTGATTCGGCAGCAGTGCCGCTCACAATTCTAATGGAGGAACGGGAAAAAAGTAGGTACGGTAACCCTGAATGTTTTGATGGAACACCCGGCCTTCATCAATCGGGCTCAAGGTAATAGGGCAGCATCTACTTTGGATTGCCTGGGCTCTCACGGGCACCTGAGCTATGGTTCGAGCTTGGGTAAAGCGACTTTGGGTCTTCTCCTCTGATAAATCCTTCGCCCCGCGCAGCCCGTTTCCAGACGTACAGCTTACCTAGGGTCGTCAGAATAATCCAGCCTGCCTGCAGGCTGCCCCAGAGCGTCCCTGAGATCTTAGACTTGCCGCTGCGTCTGGGGTAATAGCGCGCCGGAAACTCCGCGACCCGCAGCCCCAGCTCTAGGGCCCGCACCTGCATCTCCACCGTCCAGCCAAAGCCCCGGTCCTGCATGGCGATCGCCTCTAGGGCCTGTCGTCGAATCAGCCGCAGTGGCCCTAAATCCCGGTATCGGTGCCCCCAGCCCAGCCAAATTAGGCTGGTCGCTAGGGCATTTCCCCACCGCTGGGCCGGGGTCAGCACCCGCCGACCCGCTTCAGTTGCCGTGCGATCGCTCAGCATCAGGTCATAAGCTTGGCGCTGCTGCCCCCACTGGGGCAGGCTGGAAAGATCATCGCTGCCGTCTCCGTCGCAAAACAAAATCCACTCGACATCCGGGGGGAGCTGTTGGAGTCCGCGCCAGCAAGCCTGCCCGTAGCCCGGTCTAGGCTCGTAAAGTACCTCTGCCCCAGCGGCTGCAGCGTAGGTGGCGCTGTCGTCCGTGCTGCCGTTGTCCACTACCCGAATTAGGCTGAATCCCAAAGCCCTGAGCTGCTTGACGACGGCAGTAATGCTGCGCGCTTCATTCCGCACTGGAATGACCACCAAAATGTTGGCAGTCTCGTAACTTTTAGGCGTCATCAGGGGCATTCCACTTCAAGAAACTGGCTTGCCCGATGGGCTAGAGCACTCGGTATTGATTTATCACAGGAGTCATGTGGTTAAATGAAAACCGCTGAAGAATTGCCTGAGATCGAGTAACCCTGGCCCTGCTGCTCAAAATAAGCCTACTAGACTAAGCTTCAGTAAGCGACCGGACACGCAACAAATACACTGACCATTTTGCCTATGTCTCCTTCCCGCTTTGTCCCCGTCCAAACGGTCGTTATGACCCTGACCCTCTCTACGATTTTCTCCCTTGCCGGCGCCGTGTTCACCTCAGCCGCGGCCCTGTCGGTGCGCATTTCTCCAGAGGACCCGCAGCTCGGGGATACGCTGTCGGTGGTGGCGGTGCCCGACCCGGGGGAGACGGCCCCGCCTCAAGTCACCGTCGCTGGTCGCACCTACCCTATGTTTGAGGTCAATGGCGCCTGGCGTGCCCTGGTGCCCACCACACCCCTAGACGCTCCCGGTCGCCGCGTAGTTCAGGTGTCTGACCGCGACGAAGTGCGAAATTTGGCCGTGTGGGTGCGCGATCGCAGCTTTCCGACCCAGCGAATTTGGGTTGAGGGGGGCGGCTCTGGCCTAACGGAGACAGAGCGATCGCAGGTGGCTGCGTTTAAGACCCTGGTCACTCCCCAGCGATTTTGGAGTGGACCATTCCTACGGCCTACCAGCGGGCGAGTGAGCACGATTTACGGTGTACAGCGCTACTACAACGGCGTATTTGCCAACGACTATTACCATCGCGGCGTGGACTACGCCACGGGCGTTGGCACGCCGGTTGTGGCACCGGCAGCAGGTCAGATTTCCCTGGTGGGTTACGAAGGTCAGGGCTTTCGCGTCCACGGCAACACGGTAGGCCTAGACCACGGTCAGGGGGTGCTGAGCATCTTCATTCACCTGAGTGAAATCTACGTGCGCAGCGGCGAGTTTGTGCAAGCGGGGCAGACCATCGGTACTGTGGGATCGACCGGCAGCTCCACGGGTCCCCACCTCCACTGGGGCCTCTACGTCAACGGCGATGCAGTAGACCCGGTGCCCTGGCGCTATGACGGCATTGAGTGAGAACGGCATTGAGTGAGATTCGCCACTTTGGGCACTCTACACCGGTAAGTCGATCCGACACCGCTGGAGAGCAGGTCCCATGAGCATTGCCCAGATTGTTGACCAAGCCTTGCAGGAGGGCTATCTCACGGCCTCAATGAAGGCGAGAATCAGCGGATTATCTGACGTGGCGGCATCGCTTACGGGGGAAGATTTTACGGCTCTCGATCGCCTGACCGATGCATTGATGCAGGGCACTGTGGTGACCGTGCCGCGCAAGCAGGCCGTCAACGTCATGGAAGAGCTGGTGCTCACCGAGGTCACTGCCCGCATTGCCCGCTTAGAGTCCCACGGGCCGACGTTTTTGGATTTGGGAGATGTTGCAGCCTACGCGCTCAACCGACTGCCTCCCCTCTATGCCACCACGGAAGAAGGGGCCGAATACCAGCGGGAGCGCGCCCAGGAAACCCTGCGCCCTGAAATTGTGCACGTTGTGGATGAAGCCATCTCTCGCAGTATGGTGTGGCCAGACTTTCCGGACCGACAGGCGCTACAGCCTCAAGCGCCCGAAGCGCCGGCTCGGACGGCGATTCAGCTTGCCGCCTGGCTTAAAAGCGCGGTTAGCCGGCGGGAGAGCCCGGTTGAGCGGCGCTAATCGCCTCAAAACACTGTACTAGGCTTTCTTTACGACTCATCGCCTCAACCAAAGACTCGTAGGCGGATTTGTTTGCCTCTAGCAGCGACTTAGCCTTCAGCGCTCCCCAGCGAATGCGGGTCTCGGCCTGACCAGGCTGCTGGAGCTGCTGCCAGAGCTGACGCACAATTTGACAGTCGTCGCCGCCGCCCTGAGCGTTGCCGTAGACGAGCTGCTCCGCCGCGATGCCCGCCATCCAAATCGCGCTGTAGCGCTCAACAACCTCTGCCGGCAAAGCGCCCTGACGTAGGTAAGTCTCTACCTCCTGGGTGTCAAATTCGACGCCGCCACGCCCTTGCCGGCCCTGTCTTAGGGCTTCCCAGGCGTTGAGGGTATAGCCCGTCACAGGAATGCCCATCAGATGCGCCACCAAAAAGTGTCCCGCCTCGTGGTGAATCACCCGCATGCGGTGGTCTGGGGAGAAGCGGGCAAACCAGTCGATGAGCAGGGTGCCGCCCCGACCCTCGAAGCCAAATCGATCTGCCGTAGCGGCGGCGAGCATGACGGCGGCGATCGCTGCCGGAACGGCTGGGGAAACGCCCACCAGCGGCCCGACGAGGCTAGTCATCGTGATGGTAAAGATGGCGATCGCCGCCAGGTTGAGGGTGGTTTGGCTCACAGTAGTTTGGCTCACAGATGGGATGCCGCCAAAGCGCGGTAATGTTGTCGCTGGTTGAGCGGTCAATGTTGAGCGGTCAATGCTGCTAAAGAAAATGAAAACCGCTCGTAGGTGATCTTAGCGGGGATTAGGAAGCTGCGCAGATTTCAGTCCATTTGGCTGTGCAGTTGACGCTTGCAAATAGATTTGCAATGATAGGGGAATGCAAAAAATTAGTAACTGCACGGATCAGGCTAGCTGTAGGCGCCACTAACCTTGACAAGGGGCGATCGCATTCAATCCAATTGGGGATATTCCACCAGGATTAGCGATTCTCCCGACTCAAGCGAATAGGTCACCTACCGCCTGTACGGCAAAAGGAAAGACTCAATGGCATACGCAATTGTTGAAGCGGGTGGTAAACAGTTTCGGGTGGAGCCCGGTCGGTTCTATGACATCAACCGCTTGCACGCTGAGGAAGACGAGACCGTCACCCTAGATAGGGTCCTGTTTGTCTCCAGTGACGCTGGCATCGAGGTGGGGCAGCCTCTAGTGACAGGGGCGACCGTCAGCGGCACCGTCATGCGGCACCTGCGCGGACCCAAGCTCATCGTTTACAAGATGCGGCCCAAGAAGAAGACCCGCAAGAAGCGCGGCCACCGCCAAGAGTTGACGCGCTTGATGATTGACTCAATTTCTGTGGGCGACAGCGTCTTTTCTCTAGACGATACGGAAGCTGAGGAGTCTATGGCGGTAGAGGCCGATGCAGAGACGGCTGATGTCGTGGAGGCCGAAGCTGCAGTTGTTGAGACACCCGAAGCTGAAGCGCCCGAGACTGAAGCAACCGAAGCTGAAGCAACCGAAGCTGAGGCACTGGAAGTAGAAGCCCCTGAAGCTGAAGCAGCCGAAGCTGAAGCAGACACTGCTGAAGCGGTAGAAGAAACAGCAGATGAGGCAACGCCAGTGGCAGACTCTGAACTGTTCGTCGACACAGAGGCTGAAGACAGCGAAACATCTGACGACGCGGAATAAAGCGCTGCTGTAGCTCAAAACAAGTTGTTGACCTTAGAATAGAAAACGTATTAGAGGAGAAGCGGCATGGCTCATAAGAAGGGAACAGGCAGTACGCGCAACGGTCGCGATTCAAACGCCCAGCGACTCGGCGTCAAGCGCTACGGTGGTCAGACGGTCCTAGCTGGCAACATCCTTGTGCGCCAGCGGGGCACTAAGTTTCACCCCGGCGTCAACGTCGGGCGGGGTAAAGATGACACCCTATTTGCTCTTGTAGACGGCATCGTTCGCTTTGAGCGCAAGGGCAAGGACCGCAAGAAGATTAGCGTTTATCCCGCGCAATCTGCTTAGGGCCAGAAACCTAGTCAACTTTGAGTTATGGCAGGCCATAGCAAGTGGGCCAACATCAAGCGTCAAAAGGCCCGCGTCGACGCCGTCAAAGGCAAAACATTTGCTAAGATTTCCCGCCAAATTATTGTGGCGGCCCGCAGCGGTATTCCTGATCCAGATGGCAACTTTCAGCTTCGCACCGCCATTGAGAAGGCCAAAGCTGCCGGCATCCCCAACGACAACATCGAGCGGGCGATCGCCAAGGGGGCAGGGACTTTTGAGGGGGACGCCAAGCTCGAAGATATTCGCTACGAGGGCTACGGCCCCGGTGGGGTGGCAGTGCTGATCGAGGCGCTGACCGACAACCGCAATCGCACCGCCGCTGATCTGCGGTCGGCTTTTAGCAAGAACGGCGGCAACCTAGGAGAGACGGGCTGTGTCAGCTGGATGTTTGAGCAGAAGGTGGTGGCTAGCGTTGCAGGGCCGCTAGATGAGGAAGCGCTGCTGGTGGCGGCGCTGGAGGCTGGAGCGGAGAGCTATAACCTGACGGAGGTAGACGAGACCGAGGGCGCCGAAGTGTTTACAGAGGTCAGCCATCTGGAGGCTTTAGTCACCGGCCTGAAGCAGGCTGGCTTTGCGGTGCCTCAGGCCGAACTGCGCTGGGTCTATGACAACACAATTCAAATTGATGATGCGGACCAGGCGCGATCGCTGATTAAGCTCCTGGATGCCCTAGAAGATCTGGACGATGTACAGACGGTGACCGCAAATTTTGAGGTCAGCGACGAGGTGCTGGCGGAGAGCCTGGTTTAGCGCATTAGCATCAAGCGTAATAACGAGATAGCGTCCCGCTCACGCCCGGAGTTTTATTTCAATCGGCGTCAATTTCCATACCTCTCCTCGGCTGCACAGATATTGAGAAGGTTCCTTGGGGCAGCTTTTTGCTTGGCTTCGTGCTGATGGGCGCTGATAGTGCCCTCGAATGCTCAGCTTGGGGCAGATGGCGTTCGCCTTCCGAGAGCTTTGCTCTTACCGCTACTCGGTAGGTGCCTTTTGCAATATCTTCGGGAAGCTAGGTGCTGGGGTGGTGGTCGTTCGAGATGTTGACCTCCGTGTCGATGATGCGCATAGGATCTGGTCCTTACTTTTTTGTACTGGGCTAGCTTCTCAGCTTTGCTAGGGCTGCGGTTAACTCTT
>JBHJHJ010000224.1:0-8814 GCA_050330955.1 Elainellaceae cyanobacterium
TCAGCCGGTTGCGGCGCACCGCCGGGTCCTCCGCCATCACCAAAACGCTGTCCGGCCCGTCAAAGAACTGGCTGACCACCGGGGCAATCTCCCCCATCGCTTTCACCAGCGCCCCGTAGTCGCGGCTGGCCTGGGCCTGCTGGGTTTTGGCACCAGCGCCGATGGGGTGGCGCGTCTTTAGACATGGGCTAATGGGAAATCAATAGCGATCGCTTCTAACCGCCATTTGCGATCGCTTTAGTTGGGCAATGTAATGGCCCAACTTTGTCTAGACCACGATCTGCTAATTTCCCGCCTATTCCTGCCCAAATCCCGCTACGAGACCGAGAACTCACCCCTCCTACGAAATATCCGTAACGAGGGTACTGTGCTGTGACCCCAGAGCAGCAGTCTTTGATGCTCAAAGCGCAGCGTAGCTACACCCACAAAAAGTAGGGGCGTAGCTCAAACCACGCCCCTACTGGGTTCATCTGCAACCGGGCATTAGCCCGCCGCGACCGCCTGACGCTCTTTGGCTTCCTTAATCACGTCCTCTGCCACATTGCTGGGACAAGCCGAGTAGTGACCAAAGGCCATGGAGAACTGACCGCGACCGGAAGTCATGGTGCGCAGGTCGCCGATGTAGCCGAACATCTCGCTCAGGGGCACATCTGCCTTGATGCGAGCGCCCATCGGGCCGGTATCTTGGGACTTGATCAAACCCCGGCGGCGGTTGAGGTCGCCAATGACGTCACCCAGATAGTCGTCAGGGGTGAACACATCCACGTTCATAATCGGCTCAAGCAGCTGCAGACCCGCCTTGGGCACTGACTGACGGTAGGCCGCCTTAGCCGCAATCTCGAAGGCGATCGCTGAGGAGTCAACCGGGTGGAAGCCGCCGTCGTTGAGGGTCACCTTCATGTCTACCATGGGGAAGCCCGCCAAAGGCCCCTTATCGATGCTGGTCTCAAAGCCCTTCTGGACCGCAGGCCAGTATTCCCGAGGCACGTTACCGCCGGTCACCTTGGACTCAAAAGCAAAGCCCTCGCCCTGCTCGTTGGGCTCGATGGTGTAGTCAATCTTGGCGTACTGACCCGAACCACCAGACTGCTTCTTGTGGGTATAGCTGTCGTTGAACAGCTTGGTGATGGACTCGCGGTAGGCCACCTGAGGCTTACCCATCTCCACCTCAACGCCGTGGGTCCGCTTGAGGATGTCCACCTTAATGTCCAGGTGCAGCTCGCCCATACCTTTGATGATGGTCTCGCCGCTTTCCTGGTCCGTCTCCACGTAGAAGGAGGGGTCCTCCTGCACCATCTTGCTGAGAGCCATGCCCATTTTCTCGTTGTCGCCCTTCTTCTTCGGCGACACGGAAACAGAAATTACGGGCTCAGGGAAGATCATCGGCTCTAGGGTCGCCGGATTCTTCGGATCGCACAGGGTATGGCCCGTCTGCACGTTTTTCATCCCCACAATGGCAACAATGTCGCCGGCCTGGGCAGTATCAATTTCCTCGCGGGAGTTAGCGTGCATTTCCACCAGGCGGCTAATGCGCTCGGTCTTGCCGGTAGCGGTGTTGAGCACCGTTTCACCCTTGGAGATGGTGCCCGAGTACAGGCGGGTAAAGGTGAGGGCGCCGTACTTATCGTCCATGATTTTGAACGCCAGCGCTCGCATGGGGGCGTCAGGATTTACCACGGCGAATTCGCCAGTCTCGTTGCCTTCTAGGTCCACCTCGGGCTGAGGCTTCACTTCTTTCGGGTTGGGCAGGTAGTCCACCACAGCGTCAAGCACTAGCTGTACGCCCTTATTCTTGAATGAGGAACCGCAGTAGGTGGGGAAAAAGGCCAGTTCACGGGTGCCTTTGCGGATAGCGCCCTTGATCTCGTCGATGGTTAGCTCTTCGCCTTCCAGGTACTTCTCCAGCAGCGCTTCGTCCTGCTCCACCGCCGTTTCAATCAGCTCGCTGCGGTAAGCTTCCACATCGTCCTTCATATCTTCGGGAACCTCTTTGATCTGATAGTTCATCGGATCTCCGGAGTCGTCCCACACCCAGGCCTTCTCGGTCAGTAGGTCTACAACCCCTACAAAGTCGTCTTCGCGGCCAATGGGCAGTACCATCACCAGAGGCTTAGCCGCTAGTACGTCGTCCACCTGCTTCACCACGCGGTAGAAGTCGGCGCCGATGCGGTCCAGCTTGTTGACGTAAATGATGCGGGCCACCTTTGAATCGTTGGCATAGCGCCAGTTGGTCTCAGACTGGGGCTCCACGCCGCCGGAGCCGCAGAACACGCCAATGCCGCCGTCCAGTACCTTGAGGGAGCGATACACCTCAATGGTGAAGTCCACGTGTCCGGGGGTGTCAATGATGTTGAGCTGGTGGTCATTCCAGAAGCAGGAGGTGGCGGCGGACTGAATCGTGATGCCGCGCTCTTGCTCCTGCTCCATGAAGTCAGTTGTTGCCGCACCTTCGTGCACCTCACCGATCTTATGGATCTTACCGGTGAGCTTCAAAATCCGCTCGGTGGTGGTGGTCTTACCAGCGTCCACGTGGGCGAAGATACCAATATTGCGATAACGGGTGAGGTCTTTCATGGGTGCTCTCGATATAATCTGCGACAAACGAACTAAAAACGAACTAACTGAAACAGACCGCTGTAACCACCGCCAGACGGCTCAAGTCTAACCTCGCAATGGCACCACGTGCATGCCGTCAGTAAGTGGCAGTCACGTTCAATTGTAAAATATCTCAACACAAAGTCACCAAGAACTTAGCGCTGACAGCAAAACGCTGGCATGAAGGCCACCGTGAAGAGGCCTGACAGCGTTATTCCTCTATATTAGCGATCGCCTCCACCAGTGAACCCGCAGTCGGAGTCGTAAATACCGCCCTGCTTGCAACTGCGCTTTCAAACTGGCTCAAGAGAGGCGCTCAAACACCATCTCGTATCGGTAGAGCGCCACAGGCTGGGATCCGCTCTCAAAGAAGTTGGGGTCTTGGGGAGAGAGGTATATGGCAGTCACCTGATCCGCTGTAATGGTATTGAAGTCGGCTTCTATGGCGCAGTCGGTGGCGCAAGTGTAGGCAGTGGTGGATTCCACTTCGTTGAGGTAAGGCTGTGGCAGGCCGCGAAACACCTGCTGGACGACTTCGCTGGTGACGAATTGTTCGGGTGCGGGGGTTTCACTTGCCCGCCCGGTGATGGTGGCTTCAAGCTGGCGCTCCCCCTTCATTAGCGTGATTTGGCGGTTGGGGTTCTCTGGGTCCACCTTCACCTGCTGCACCAGATCCCCCATGCCTTCGGAAGACTGTTCTAAGTAGGCCCGCATCAGGTTGAGGCCGTTGAAGGCGCGATCGGCCACTACCAGCGGAATCCGTCGGGCGATCGGAACTACGTGAATCGGCGTCACTGGCAGCGTTACCAGCTCGGCCTGATTCTTAGATTCCCGCACAAACCTCGCCTCAAAAGTAATCGGCTCGCCTAGGGACTTGCGGTTGCTCTCAAACCCAGGGGTGACAATGTCGGGGGCGAAAGGAGCCGCTAGGTGGGTGAGCGTTGTGGTGACGCGCCAGGTGCCCAAAAAACCGTCGGGGTAAGCCAAGTCGCCCACTGCAAGCTTGACGGGGGGCTTTGTCGTCCAGTGGGGGAAGTGCTGCAGGCGATCGCTCAGGGGAAAATCTGAGGCCGCCGCTCCGCTGCATAACAGCCATAGGGCGATGAGCAGCCCAGTCCAAACTAGCCTTCGGGGCTTGATAGCGCGCATAGATTAACTTAAGGGACTGCGTCAGTGTTAGCCATCAGCGTTAGTCAGAGGATGACATACATACCTCTCCAGCACAATGCCATCCCCCTTCATTGCCGCTACTATAATCCAGAGCAGGTCAGCACCGTAATCCTAGGAGAGTACCGTGGCCAAAGAAGATCACATCAGTTTGCTCAAGGATGGCGTTGAAAAGTGGAACCAATGGCGACGCCAGAACCCCGATGTCTGCCCAGACCTCAGCAGTGCCGAGATTCGGGGGAAAGACCTCAGCGGCAGTAATTTGAGCGATGCGGACATGCACGGCGATAGTTTTGTGGGCACCGATTTGAGCGAGGCAGACCTGTCTGGCGCCGACCTAGCGCGGGCTCGCTTCAACCTAGGAGACTTAAGAGACGCCAAGCTGCAGAAGGCCAATTTGATTGAGAGCAAAATGCAGTCGGTTGAGCTCGACGACGCTGACTTGCGCGATGCCGAAATGATTCGGGCTGACTTGAGCAAATCTGCGCTGATTAAGTCTGATTTGCGGGGGGCTAACCTCACGGGTGCCGACCTGCGGGGTGCCCGCATCATCATGGCTGATTTGCGGGATGCTGATCTCAGTCGGGCCAACTGCACCGGCGCTGATTTCATCGAGTCTGATCTGCGTAATGCAGACCTAAGCGGGGCGAATTTGGACAGTGCCAATTTTGCTGGCGCGAATCTGGACGGCGCCAACCTAGACCATGCCAAACTGGTCGAGACTGTGATGCCAGACGGCTCAATTCGCAACGAGAAGACCGATGAGACGGGATCGCGAGACATGCCAGCGCGATCGCTGCATGAGATTTTGGAGCGCCGGGACGCTGAATCTGAATCCATTCGCGATCGCCACCGCTGGAAGGGCAGCCGCTAGCCATCTGTCTCAGCGCTATCTCCTCCTCTGTTTGCCCTAGCGCCATCCCCCCGAAGGCTCAACGGTAGTGGGCGGCGCCATCCGCAGCATGCTGCTTGCGAGTCTTTGGTATTGCTGCACTGAGACATGCCGGGCTAGATTCAAGCAAATTGAGAGCAGCTTAGTGGCACTGTAGTACGTCTGCAGCAGGTCCACATCGGCCTGAGTAAATTCCCAGTCGCAGCGCAAGTCGTAGGTGTTGTGCATATAACGCCCGACCCGCTGCCGCCAGTATCCCCGGTTGTGGTCCCACCACTCCTGGGGCAACCGGTGCTGCTGCTGCTGCTGGCGAATCACTTCCCGCCAGCCGTCGAACTGTACCTCGCGCTTGGGGTCATGGCGCACCTTGGCGTAAATCGCGTCCACGGTGCGCACAAACTCCCGATAGCCAAAGCGGGCTTCAGCCGGCGCATAGCCCTGCCGCTCCTCGTCGGCCTCGATTGAGGTGAGCTGAGTCGCGTGCCACGCCCGGTAGAGCAAGGTGTGGAGATCGAGCATGTCACCGCGCAGCGTGCTGGTGGCGTAGTCCAGGTCCGGGAACTCAAACTGCCGGGTTCGATGAGTGGCTGAAGCCACGAAGCGGTCCTCAAGGGTGAAGGCAAAGTACCAAGCCCGCAGCAGGGTAGATTTATGGGGATTTCCAGCGCGCACCGACAGCGCCGTCATCTCTGCCGTCTGGTCGAGCCAGTCCAAAAACTGTAGAATCTTCGCATTTCCCGAGACGAGATCATCAACCGCCTGCTTCAGTCCATCAAAAAAGGCTTCGGTCTGTTCGGGACGAAGCAGCTCCGCCACCAGTTGGATCACGAAGCGCCACTGAGGATTGGCCAGATGACGGTGCACTAGAGCCTGCTGGTTGACGTTGACCAGGTGTTCGGCGGTGAAGTATTCCTGAAAGGTGAGGTGGGAGAAGGAGCACAGGTTTGACGCCTGCTGCACCACGAGGCCATAGGTCAGCTCAATATCGTTGATGATCCGTGAGGCTGAGACCGACGCCTCGGCCCGGCTCAGGGTGTTGACAAAGTAGCTCTTAACTTTGCGCTCTAGCTCTCGTCGGTTGAACGCGGTCTCAATCTGGGGGCGCAGAAAGAATTCAGCGGCGATCGCCCGCAGCAGGTCCCGGGTCGCCTCAAGAGAGATGCCCCGCAGCCCTCGGCTGTCCCGTAGGTTATAGGCCTCCTCGTGCAGCAGGCTCTGCAGACCCAGGTCGTACACATCGGCCCGGGTGGGAGGAAAGCTACCGTACTGCCGGAATACTCGGCACAGCAGATCAAGCAGTATGGGGGTGCGGGTGAGTTCGCCGTAGGTGACATGCTTGCCCAGCCGCTCCAAAAACTGACGGGTGATCTGCTCGGAGTTTTCGGCCCGCGCCGCCTCAAACCAGCGGCGCACGTACACCGACCGCTGCCTGGCGTTGAAGGGGGCGATGAGCATCTTGTCGAAGGTGCCCCCAAACGGCAGCGTCAGCGGCAGCCGGCAGGAAAAGGCAAAGCGACAGGAATAGAAGTTGTTGAGCAGGTCTTTAACCTGGGTGTAGACGATGGCACGCTGGGACTCTGAAACCTCGTCTAGCCCGTCTAGCAGCAGCAGCACCCGCCCCTCCAGCAGCAGTCGGCGCGTGGTAAAGTCCACATTTTCAACGCGGCAGTTTTGAAAGTACTGCTTGATTTCGTCGTAGAGACTCTGCTGCCGCGCTTTAGGCGCAAACAGGCGCATCTCCAGGAATACGGGCACATAGTCCGGCAGCAGATCGCCTTGGTTGCACTGGGTGGCAAGCCACTTGAGATAGCTGGTTTTGCCGCTGCCCGGCCAGCCGTACACCAGCAGGCGCTCGTGGTTCAAAGCTGCCGTGCGGCAGGAGACAAACGCCTCGGGCTGTCGCAGCGGGCCGATGCGGTTAAAGGTGTGGTCGACGTCTTGGTCCCTGGCCTTAGACGCGGCATCAGCTAAGGGATTGGCGGCGAATTTCGGCAACTGCATCTGCTCAGAGGGCAGCGCCATCATGGGATAGAGATTCAGTTCTACAAAGCGTCCGATGGGTAGCCGGTTGGCCAGCATCTGAATCGTTCCGCAGGCGTCAGCGATGCGATCGCTCACACATTGGCGCACCTTCTTCACCGTCCGCCCCAAGTCATCATCGTTTTGGGCCGGTGGCTTACCGCTTCCGTTGCTGAGGGCATCCTGGTAGAGATCTGGGTCGCTAACCTCGTCTATGTGGAGGCCCAGAGCAGAACAAATCTTGTCAAAATTATCGAGTCGGACCGGCTCACCATCTAGCAATGCTCTCCGAATGGTTTGCCGGTGCACGTCAATATGTCGACTGAGCCGACTCTGCCAAGTATTGGCGCCGTACTGATTCCGAGCAGCTCGTAGTGCTGTCTGTTTTCCCTCGGCCGAAAACTTCAGATTCTTGGGGACTTGATCCACCATAGTCCAGTAGATTGCCTAACACCTGATCTCGTCTAAATTCGCTGCGCCTGTCGAGCACAGCTCCAGTAGGTATATTACGACACAAACCCTTCCGAGGGCGCGGCATTCCGTAGCTCAATTTGGTTTAAGTAAAGTATTACAAATAAACCAAGATTTTGCTTTAGGACACGAAGCCAGCAACAAAGTGACACAAAGTATTCATTTTTCTGCGGAATTCTACCCCTGGATGCCATGGCACTGTCTATCTACTGCGGCTCAATTTTGGCATAAACTTTCTATCTTAAAAATCTTGAAGGGAGATATCCGATCAGCGCTAGGCTCCTGCTGGTGAGGTATCCGGACTTTACAAAAGCTTCAATATTTTCCTGGCGATCGCTGTCGATCGACAGTTTTGGATGGACAGGGGGGTGACACACTTCAGGGTAGAGGCATCAAGGGGATAGGCCCACCGCCTATCAACCTGGGTCTCAACACCTGACGTTTGCGGCTCTAGCGCATCCGTTCATGATGCCACATCTGACGGGAATCGAGGTCGCCAACCTTAACTCATGCTGCTAGAGTCGCTTTTTTTGCTTGCCATCAGGAGAACCACTATGACAACTGGCTTACAGCAGCCCCAAGTGGAGTGGGGTCACGCCGAGAATATGACTTGTCCCTACTGCAAAGGCAACCGCATTGTTCACCAAGGCAGCTACTACAAATGCATTACGCCAGGGTGTTCCTACAGCGCTGATGCCGATGACGGCTCGGTAGGCAATTCAGGCAGTCGCTCTGGGTTACTCGCTGTCCTTATCACCGTTAGCGTTGTTTTGCTCTTGCTCTAACTTGCCAAGGTAATCAAGCTAGTCTGTACGGCTTGTTCAGTCGACTTTAGCATCCTATCTAAATGGAGAGACGCGGCCATGAAATCGTCCTGTAATTTTTCGTCTAACTACTTTCATTACCGAGATTCTAAGGCCCTGGTCGATCGGGAAATTAAAGCCGACCAGCTCGGCTGGGTCAAGTACAGCGGCTCATGGTGGCGTGCCCGCTGCATGGAGCCCATTACCCTCCTCCCCGGAACAGCGGTCCGAGTAACCGGGCGTCAAGATTCGACCCTTCTAGTGGAGCCGATGCTTCAACCGGTCGCGTAACGGCGATCGCAGCCCAGTCTAAGGGCCAAAGCGCAATCACAATTTCATAAAGCCGGGAGCGGTGTCTGAGATGCTGTGGTATTGGGTTAGTCTAATATCGAGCACAGGACGCCGCTCTCTTTTGTTGCCATGGTTGATTCGACGCTGAAATTTTGGGATTTGGTGGGCTGGACGTTTGCCCTCAGCACAGATGCGCTTCGCAATATCGCCACCTTACCTGAGGGCATCTGGATTGCGGCAGCCGTGGCGCTGCTCGCGGGATTGTCCCAGGCGATCGCCCAGGCAGTGGTGCTGTTCATCAATCAGGTCAAACCCCTACGCTTTGTCCTCAGCCTGGTGGTCAACGGCGTTCTGTTTGCGGCGGGCTCTTTTTTCTTAATTGCCAGTACGTGGCTGATTACGCTGCTGCCCTGGTCCGAAGACATTCCCTTCCGAACGCTGGCGACTATCTTGGGGGTGAGCTACGTGCCCCTGATATTCAGCTTTTTTGGGGCGCTGCCCTACCTCGGGGTGCCCATTCTGACCCTGCTCTCCGTGTGGCATCTGCTGGCGATGGTGATTGGCTTTAGCGCGGTC
>JBHJHJ010000225.1:0-5280 GCA_050330955.1 Elainellaceae cyanobacterium
CCGCCCTCAGCGGCAGTGGGCAGATGTGGTCGTCACGTTTTATCCCCCCAAGAACGAACCTGTCAACGAAGTCCTGCTCAACGCCCGTCTCGTCCTGCGGCCTACCATTCCCCACCCCGACTTCACCCATATCCTCAGTCCTAACGGCAGCCACCTGGGGGAGGCCATTCGCCTTGGCCTCGACCGCGACATGGGTAAGCCCGTAGACGTGCTTGAGGTGGACGGCCACGCCACCGATGAGCAGGTCAAATCCCTTGAGCGAGTACTATGTAATGAAATTCCCTATTTGGGTCAGTTCTGCAGTCTAGAGGGCAATCAAGACCTGGGTAAGCTGACGGGGACGACGGGGGAGACCCTGCAGAGCTATCCCCTGGCGCTGACGCAGCTAATTATCACTTACCACATGCTTAAAGCTGCAGACGTGATGATGGTTCGGGCATAGCGCGCTGGAAGCTAGGCTCTGGGTTCCTTAGCGTCGTTTGCCTTTGAGCTGCGGTAGCGCTGCAACGCGCTTGGACGGCTGTAACGCTGCCAAGCGCTCGAACTGCGAATCGCCAGCCACAGAAGAAATAGGGCAATTAATCCGCCTTGGTGGGGGGCATCGAGGGCTAGAAAAACAAGGACGACGCACAGCACGTCCTGCACGAGGATGAACCAGAGCGGCAGACCCCGCAGCCGATAAAACCAGCCGAGCTGGACCAGCCTTAGAACAAACGCCAACAGCGCACTGACCACGCCAATCACCCCAAATAGCACCACCGAGCTGCCCGTGGCGTAGGTGACGACGGCAATTCCGGCGATCGCTCCTACTACTGGGCTCAGCACTAATTCCACCATCTGCAGCACGCGGTGTCCCACCCGATCCTTAGAGACCACTAGCTCTAGCAGGGACCAGCTCACCAGCACGCCCAAGACCGCAGCGGGGCGAAGCAGCGAAAGCAGCGGCACTTGACTCCAGAGGTCATTACCGCTTAAAAGCCCCAAGACCAAGAGGGGCAGCGCTAATCTTAGGCCTGCCGCAGCTGCGATAGAGAGTGCAGCAAGGAGTTCAAACATGAGTGAGGAAAGCGACTCACAGACAGAAACGCCTATGATCTAGTGTAGTCGGCCTATTCACTGCTGCAAGATTGAGTCAGCACAGTTTGACCCCGTGCCGTCAAATTTAGACGCTGGAATTAACGCTACAAATTTCCAGCTCAGCCTGTCACAATAGGGAGCATTGGGCACTGCCGTTTCCCCGACAACCGCTACTCTGCGGAGGCAATCCACTTGAAGTTTGACGCTCAACAGCAAGTCTCAATTTCGCTGTCAACGCTGCTCACAATCGTCTCGGTGATATTAGCAGGACTCATCCTCTGGCAACTGCGGAGCCTGCTTCTGCTGGTGCTGATTTCCACCGTACTCGCTTCGGCCATTTCACCCATTGTCAACTGGGCTGAGCAGTGGCGCATTCCCCGCTGGATCACGGTAATTTTAGTGTATCTCACCCTGATTGGCGGGCTGACAGGATTTATTGTGTTGATTGGTCCCTCGCTGTTTGAGCAGATTCAGCGGCTGATTCGGCAGGTGCCCCTCTCGCTGAACAACGTCCTCGTGACCCTTGAGGAGTGGGCCACGCGCCAAAGCGACGCTCGCCCTGATCTGGTCAGTGACGTGTTCAACCAGATCATTGACGTGCAGGGATTGACGGCCTGGGCCATTCGCTCGACTCAGCAGCTCCTACGGCGCTCGGTCAGCATTACCACAGGCCTCGTAGGCGGGGTATTCAGCGTCGTACTGGCTATATTTATTTCGGGCTATATGGTTTCTGATAGCCGCAAGCTGATACGCGGTTTGGTGAGCCTTTTGCCCCAGCCGTGGGACGAGCGGCTGGCGGCCCAAGTGACCCCCATTAGCAACCGCATCGGCAGCTATGTGCGAGGCCGAATTTTGGTCTCCGCGATTTTAGGCGTGATTATTACAACCACGCTGCGGTTCATTGGCCTATCCGACTTTGCCCTGGGTCTGGGGGCGATCGCCGGGGTGACCAACTTGATTCCGTTCATCGGGCCGTTTTTGGGAGCAATTCCGGCGTTGACCATCGCCATCTCCCAAGGCTGGTGGACTTTGCTCTGGGTGGCGGTGCTGTTTGCCATTGTGCAAAACCTAGAAACCTACGTCCTCGATCCGCTGCTGGTGGGCTCCTCCGTGGGGGTGCACCCGCTCTACCAACTGCTGGCGGTACTGGGGGGAACGCAGGTCCTAGGGATCATCGGCGCGCTGATTGTGCCCCCTTGGATCGCAGGGGGGGCAGTGCTGGTGGAGAATCTGTATCTACAGCCTAAGCTGCGGATGGAGAAGCGCGCGGCGAGGGCACGACGCATCACGGCAACCACCCCCGTAGTCAGCGGGTAGGTCTTGCCCCAAATCATGGCTTGTGCGATGGTTAAGCCTGTATTGGCAAATCCTGCGTCCACATAACAAGATTCCATGCGCATCAGGCGTTTCTTTTGGCTCATCGCTAGCCTCGTGCTTTGTCTGACGCTATCCTGTGGCCCCCGCGGACAAGACAGCCCGACAGTAGAGACCCCGCCGGCTGCCGAGATGGCGCCCGAATCGCCCCAATCCCTCGATGATCAGCCCCGGCCTCAAGCTTCCTCGCTCCCCCCCGAGACCGAAGCGATCGCCTCCAGCGTGGCCGGAGGTTTACACAGTCCCCCTCGGGGAGACCTGCGCCTAGCGGTGATCAGCGACCTCAATGGGGTGTACGGGGCAACGGACTACGACCCCGAAGTGGACAAGGCGATCGCCCTGCTGCCCTTCTGGGCGCCGGACATGGTGGTGTGCAGCGGCGACATGGTGGCGGGCCAAAGCCCCACCCTCACCGCAGAAGAGATTCGCGCTATGTGGGGTGCCTTCGACGCCCACGTGGCCGCCCCGCTGCGGCAGGCCGGGTTGCCCTACGGCTTTACCATCGGCAACCACGACGCCTCTAGCGCCCGGGGCGTCCAAGACAGCTTTCTGTTTCAGCAGGAGCGGGATCTGGCGGCGGAATACTGGAACGACCCGGCCCACGACCCAGGCATCACCTTTAGCGATCGCCACAAGTTCCCCTTCTACTACAGCTTTACCTTTGAGGACATCTTTTTTCTGGCTTGGGACGGCTCTTCCAGCTACATTCCCGAGGCGGACCTGGCCTGGGTGGAGCAGGCCCTCTCCAGCCCCGAGGCCCAAAACGCTAAGCTGCGCATTCTGCTTGGGCACCTGCCGCTGTACGCCGTTGCCATTGGCCGCGACAGCCCCGGCGAGGTGATGGAGAACGCCGACGCGCTGCGGGCCATGCTGGAAGAGTACAACGTCCACACCTACATCAGCGGCCACCACCACGCCTACTACCCCGCCCACCGGGGCGATCTGCAGCTCCTGCACATGGGCATTTTGGGCTCTGGGCCGAGGCCGCTGATTGCGGGCGACCTCCCCCCTTGGAAAGCGCTCACCATTATCGACATCGCCTTCGACTCCCCCGAACTCACCACCTACACCACCTACGACATGGAGACCCTAGCCCTAATTGACCCAGAGCAGCTCCCCCGCTTTTTGGTGGGCCACAACGGCATGGTGCTGCGGCGGGACGTGGCGTGGGAAGATTTAGACGCGTCGGAACAGTCGGCCTGCCTGCAGCAGCACGGCGAGGCCTGCGGCCCCTAATTCCTGCAAAACTATGTCACGACCTCAACCCCGCCTTAGATCCATCTGCTTACTTGGGATAGCCTTAGCGTTTGGGGCCGCCTGCCAACCCCAACCCCCCTCTGATGCGCCCTCGGGCATATCCTCTGGCGGTGAAGGAGAGTCACCCCAGGAAACGGTGCTAATCAACGGCACTGGCGCCACCTTTCCCGTTTTCATCTATCAAAAGTGGTTCAGTGAATACAACCAGCTTCACCCCAATGTGCAGGTGAATTACCAGCCGGTGGGTAGCGCGGCGGGCATTCAGCAAATGATCTCAGAGACCGTCGATTTCGGGGCCAGCGACATCGCCATGACCGATGAGGAGATGGCCCAGACGGGGCGGGGCGTGGTGCTGATTCCGATGACGGCGGGCAGCGTGGCGATCGCCTACAATCTCCCTGGGGCGGAAGGGCTGAGGCTCTCCCGAGAGGCACTGACGCAGATTTTTCTGGGCCAAATCACCCAGTGGAACGACCCGCTGCTGGTGGACCTAAACCCCGACCTAGCCCTGCCTGACCTGCCCATTTCCCTGGTGCATCGCTCCGACGGCAGCGGCACCACGGCAGTGCTCACCGCCCACCTAAACGCTATCAGCCCTGAGTGGGCGGAGCAGGTGGGCACGGGTCTTAGCGTAGCCTGGCCTGCGGGCATCGGCATCAAGTCCAACGCCGGGGTGAGCGCCCAGATTCAGCAGGCGGAAGGCACCTTGGGCTATGTGGAATATAGCTTCGCCCAGCAGCTTGGGCTGGCCACAGCCGCCCTAGAGAACCGCGCCGGAGAATTTGTGCAGCCCACCCTAGCGGCGACGGCAGCGGCTCTAGCGGCGGTAGAGCTACCAGAAAACCTCCGGGGGTTCGTCACCGACCCCGACGCGCCCGAGGCCTACCCCATCGTCACCTACAGCTGGCTGTTGGCCTACGAAAGCTACCCCAACGAAGCCACGGCGATCGCTCTGCGGGACGTGGTGCAGTGGAGTTTGCGGGAGGGGCAGGCCTTTAGCGAAGATCTGGGCTACGTGCCGCTGCCAGAGTCGGTAGTTGAGCGGGCGATCGCGGCGTCAGAACGCATCGACAGTGACTAGTGGCCAAAAATGCATCCCCCTAATCAGCAGGGCCAATCAGCAGGGCATAGCGAGTGAGCCATTAGGCAGCAGTCGTTTGAAAATGTGGCGCAGCTTCTTTCGCCGCTTTTGACGGTACATCGCCTGGTCAGCCCGCTCCCAGGCTTGTATCAATCCTTCATTCGTTCGCGCCGCGATGCCAAAAGAGGCCTCAATGCGATGTGCGATAAGGCTTTTATTGAGGCGCTTGAGCAACGCCTGACTGGCGGCGATGGAGTACTCTGTCAGCAAGACCACAAATTCGTCTCCCCCCACCCGCGCCACCACGTCGTGCTGCCGAACCGCACTTTGAATGGCTTGCGCTGCCCGATAGATCGCGCGATCGCCTTCAGCGTGCCCCCAGCGATCGTTAATTTGCTTCAGCCCGTCTAGGTCAATGGCGATGACGCAGGCCGGGCGATCATGTCGCTGGCAGCGGTTTTCTTCTTCGGCTAAGCGCTGGTCCCAGCCTC
>JBHJHJ010000226.1:0-13235 GCA_050330955.1 Elainellaceae cyanobacterium
GCCAGCGGCGATGCCAGCGGTCATGTTCGGCTCTGGCGGCTTGCCTGAGACCTCCCAAGGGTCACCGCCGAGCACTCAAACATCACCACAGAGCCATCAGGTGCCATCGCTGACGCCCAACGGCTCGTCGCCCACACCTAAAGCGTCAATTCAGGAAAACCAAGCTGACAGATTGTAGAAGCGGGCAGGCCCTAACGGCCCTGCATCCTGCAACACAGTTGAGGTTTATATTCCATGGGTCTAGATGCATTAGTCCAGGGCCGGTCTTTGACCATTGCACCACAGCTCAGCGCAGTTTTGGCAACCTGCAGCCGGCAGTTTTCTGGCGCGGTGCTGGTGCGCCAGGGCGATAGGGATCTGCTCAAGGCCGCTTACGGCAACGCCAACCGCACCTGGGGCATTGAGAACCAAACCGACACCCGCTTTCGCATCGCTTCGATCTCAAAAATGTTTACGGCGATCGCCATCCTGCAGCTCATCGAGCAGAGCCATCTCAACTTCACCACACCGGCTGCGCAGCGCCTTGGCCTAGAAGACACTCAAATTTCCCAAACGGTCACCGTCTACCATCTGTTGACCATGACCTCCGGCATCGCGGACTGGTTTGAGGAATCGGGCGACTGGGCGGAAAACTGGGCCACCCTATGCCGCGAGCATCCGATCTATCTGCTGCGCCGCAATCGAGATTACCTGCCGCTGTTTGCCCACAAGCCGCCCCTGGCTCAAGCGGGAGAGCGCTATCAGTACAGCAACGCAGGCTACATTTTGCTGGGCCTGCTGATTGAACAAGTCTCCGGTCTCAGCTACGCCAACTACGTGCGTCGGCACATTTTTGAGCCCGCCCGCATGCCCCACGCAGACTTTTTAGCGCTGGATGGGGTTTACCCCGGGGTGGCCGAGGGCTATGTTCCTGTGGTGGAAAAAGACGCCGTTAAAGGCGCTGTGGTGGACTGGAAAAAGAACATCTACTCCGCCACGCCGGAAGCCGCTGCCGACGGCGGGGCCACCGCGACGGTGGATGACCTGAGCCGATTTATGCGATCGCTGCTGTCAGGTCAGCTGCTGTCGCCGGAGATGACGCGGGCAATGCTGATGCCCCAGGTGCGGGAAGCGGAGCCCGAGGCTGACGACGACTCTGTCTGGGAGTACGGCTACGGCAATGAGTTTCTATTGAATCCATCGGGGCAAGTCTTGCGCTGGGGCCACGCGGGGGAAGAGGACGGCGTCAGCTGCCGGCTGTTCTACTACCCGCAACAGGCGCTAGAGGTAGTGATTTTGGGGAATCAAAGCGACTGTGCAGGCAGCTTGGGCTGGGAGATCCACGATCTTGTCGTAGAATCAGCTTCCTAGACTGGGCGCCCGTTAGTAGGTGCCCGTTAGTAGGCCCGCTAATGGGTGCTCGCTAATGGCGGTGTAGAGCGCTGAGAGCGAGTTGTAAATCTGAACCGGCTGAGGCATCCTCAGGCAGCTATTGAGACCCTGTTCTAGACTAATAGACAGCGTCACCCAGTTTAACCATGACCACCACCACCCAAGCCAACCCGTTCCTCAGCGGCAACTTTGCCCCCGTCGATGACGAAATCACCACGGAGGCCCTGACCGTCATTGGGGAAATTCCCGCCGACCTCAACGGCATGCTGGTGCGCAACGGCCCCAACCCCCAGTTTCCGCCCAAAGGGCAATACCATTGGTTTGACGGTGACGGCATGGTGCACGGCGTTCAGATTCGCGGCGGGCAGGCCACCTACCGCAACCGCTACGTCCGAACAGCGGGGTTTTTGAAGGAGCAGGCAGAGGGGGAAGCCCTCTGGACCGGCCTGCTAGAGCCGCCCCAGCCAGACCTGCCGGGCGGACCCACGAAAAATACCGCCAATACGGCCCTGGTGTGGCACGCCGGGCGCTTTCTGGCCACCTGGGAAGGCGGTGCGCCCCACGGGCTGCAGGTTCCCAGCCTGGAGACTTCGGGAAAGCACACCTTTGAGGGCGAGCTGCAGTCTCCGGTAACCGCCCACCCCAAGGTAGACCCCGTCAGCGGCGAGATGTTCTTCTTCGGCTACTCGTTCTCAACGCCCTACCTGCAGTACAGCACCGTCGCCAGCGACGGCACCCTGCAGCGGACGGTGCCCATTGAGCTGCCCGTCGGCGTGATGATGCACGACTTCGCCATCACCGAGCGCTACGCCATCTTTATGGACTTTCCCCTGACCTTCCGCCCTGAGCGCATGGCCCAGGGTCAGCCCGGCTTAGCCTTTGAGCGCGATCGCCCCAGCCGCTTCGGCGTTATGCCCCGCCACGGCACCAATGACGACATCCGCTGGTTTGAAAGCGGCTCCTGCTACGCCTTCCACGTGCTCAACGCCTTTGAGGACGGCGATGAGGTGGTGCTGCTGGCCCATCGCTCCCGCGCCTTCGAGCTGGGTGGCGGCAGCCCTGAGGACGGCGTGCCCTATCTGTACCAGTGGCGGTTCAACCTGGCTTCAGGAGAGGTGAGCGAAGGCGCGGTATCGCCCATGCCCTGCGAGTTTCCTGTGATTAATGGGGCCTACACCGGGCGGCGGATGCGCTACGGCTATGCCTCGAAATGCGCCCCGACGCCCCTGCCGCTGTTTGACGGGCTGATTAAGCTTGATTTTGGCGACGGCGTGGCAAACGTCTCACCTCAGGTGCACGAGCTGGGGCCAGAGCGCTACTGCGGTGAAGCGGCGTTTGCGCTGCGGCCTGGGGCTACTGCAGAAGATGACGGCTGGCTGCTGGCGCTGGTGCACGATGAGGCGGAAAATCAGTCGGAGCTGCTGATTTTAGAGGCGCAGCAGTTCAGCGCAGAGCCAGTGGCGCGGGTGATGCTGCCGCAGCGCGTGCCCTATGGGTTTCACGGGGTCTGGCTAAGTCCGGCGCAGGTTGGGGCGGTAGCTTAGCCGCGCATGGCTTTAGCAGCACATGACTTAGCAGCGCATGGCTCTAGCCCTACGGCTTGCCTTAAGCGAGCAGAATCGGTGCCATAAAAATCACTGCAATAAATCACATAGGGCGCACTGCCATGGCCATCATTGAAGCCCACCAGCTCAGCAAAACCTACCCCGTCCCCATCAAAGAGCCGGGCCTCAAGGGGACGCTGGCCCACTTCTTCAAGCGCCGCTACCGCCAGGTGCAGGCGGTGAAGCGCGTCTCCTTTTCCATTGATCCTGGGGAAGTGGTGGGCTTCCTGGGACCCAACGGCGCCGGCAAGACCACCACCCTCAAAATGCTCACCGGGCTGATTCACCCCTCCGGCGGCCAGGTCGAGGTGGCGGGCCAGGTGCCCTTCCGCCGCACCGCCCCCTTTCTGCACAACATCACCCTGGTGATGGGGCAAAAGCAGCAGCTCATTTGGGACCTGCCCACCCTAGACTCCCTGCGCATCAACGCCGCCATCTACAACATCTCTGACAAGGAATTTCGCCTTCGCCTGGGGGAGCTGACGGAAATGCTGAGCCTGGAGGCGAAGCTGACCCAGCCCGTACGCAAGCTCTCCCTGGGCGAGCGGATGAAGGCGGAGCTGCTGGCGGCCCTGCTGCACCACCCCAAGGTGCTGTTTCTCGATGAGCCTACCCTGGGGCTCGACGTCAACGCCCAGGCCAGCGTGCGATCGTTTTTGAAGCAGTATAACCAGCAGTATGGGGCCACGGTGCTGCTCACCAGCCACTACATGGCCGACATTACGGCGCTGTGCGATCGCGTTATGTTGATCTACCAGGGGGAGCTGATCTACGACGGTGGGCTGCACGACCTGCTGGAGCGGTTTGCCCCCTACCGGGAAGTGAAGGTAGAGCTGGGCCAGGGGTGCACGCGCTCCCATTTGGAAGCCTACGGCGAGCTGGAAACCCTGGAGGGCTGCGTAGCCCGGTTCATTGTGCAGCGCGATCGCCTGACTGAAACCGTGGCGCGGCTGCTGGCGGAGCTGGCGGTGGTGGATTTGACCGTGACGGACCCGCCTGTGGAAGAGGTGATTGGCCGAGTGTTTCAGGCGGGAGCCGCTTGAGGGTGCACAATTGTGAAGGTTAGGGCAATCCCACATTGGGAATCCTGAATGGATCGATTTATGGCGTAGCGGGGATTAACAGCGCCACACCTAACTTACTCATTTCTACACCATGGTCGAAACATACCAGCCCATCCTCTTCAAAGAAGACGTCAATCCGCGATCGCTCATGCTGGGACGGCTCGTTCCCGACGGGAGCACGGTCGTCGTTCTATATCGAGATGGGCAAGCGCCCTTGGTGGTCGGCTCAGCCGACAAGGCCCCCAGCCGCACCGACCTGATTTTTGGCAACTACCGCTGGCTCTACAAAGTCAATTTGGGGCGCCACGTTTGGCGCTTTCCCTGCGAGCTGCGCTCCAAGACCCTGGGCTTCAACTTTCAGGCAGAGGTCACCCTCAGCTGCAGCGTCAGCGACCCGGTGGCGGTGATTCAGCAGCACGGCAGCCAGAGCGACATTTGCCAACTGCTGCAGAACCGCATCTTTGAGATGTTGGAGAGCGTCAGCTGCGAGCACGACATCCATGAGGACAACAGCGCCGCGGCGGCGATTCGGGCACAGCTGAAGGAGGCCACGATCGAGTCTGGGTTTGCCGTCAGCTTGGTGTCCATCAAGCTCACCTCAGAGTCCCCCATCACCGACATGATTCGGGAGCGGACGCTGATTCAGCTTTCCTCCCGCAAGCAGGTGACCCTGATGGCGGAGACTGCCAACCTAGAGCGGACCTCCCTGGAGCAAACCATCGAGATGGAGCAGGTGCGATCGCGGCTCGACGCAGCGCGGCAGCAGCGGCTAGAGCGCAAGGTGCAGCACTATGAGACCCTGCTGGAAACGGACAGCCTGGGGCTGCTGGCGCTGCACCTGACGCAAAATCCAGAAGATATGGCGGCGGTGGTGCAGCTCTTGGGGGACCAGCCCTCAGCGGCCCTGAAAAAGAAGCTGAGCGTGTTGAAGGCGGTGACGGAGGACAACGGCGCCGACGGCAAGCCCTTAGATGAGGGGGAGAAAGAAATTATTCAGCGGCTGATTGGGCTGGCGGAGGCGGCGCGTCCGGCCCTGCAGGGCGCCCAGAACGAAGCCATAGCGGAAACGCCTCAGATAGAGGCCGTCAATGGCCAGTCCCGTGAGGAGCCATAGGGCATACCTTTACACCAAGGATTTAGTGGTGTTGTAAACCTCGATAAAGGTGCGAAAGGACTCTTCAGAGATGCGGGCGTGGGCCAGGTCGTCTAGGACCTGCTGCAGAACTAAATCGATATCCCGGAGCTTCTCCTTTTTAGAAGAGATGTCCGCCTGGCCGAGGCGAATTAGGGTTTCAATGTACCCCGCTGTTTTTTGCCGCTGCACCACCTGCTGCTGCTGGGCGGCGGCCTCCATCTCCCGCTCGATTTTCTCCCGAGCTGTTTTGTAGGCCTCGTTGAAGGTGCGGAAGGACTCCTGGGAAATGTCCTCATCCACCAGTCTTTTGGCCGCCCGGTCAAAGATGCGGTAGAGGGTCTGCTGCCGCTCCTCTAGGGTCTGCTGGGACGTCTGCCCGTCATCCATCAGCTTAATCACGTCGCTGACGTAGCTGTCAGAGAGGCTCTTTCCCCGCTTCTCGGCCCGCGATCGCAGCTCCCAAATCCAGGAGGCAACGGGCACGGCAATGGACAGCAGCAGCGCTAAAAAGTCGAAGTTCTTGGCGACAAAAGAGGGCTTGTTCTGAGCGTAGGCGGCGATCGCCCCGGGATGGAGGGCAATGCCAAAGTCGGTTCTGGCGGGCTGGATGGCAGCGGCTAGGGGCTTCATTTCCCTGGCGTCAGCCGGAATGGCATCAGCAATTTCCTGGGGGTAGTCCTTCAGAGTGGCGGCAATTTCCTGGACGACCCGGCTGCTGACGCGGCTGCTGGCGTAAAGCATTTTGTGCACCGCCACCGTGTCTAGATCTGCGGGCGGTACGGCAGGGAAGCTGCCTTTGTAGGTGCCCTTGGGGAGAGTAGCGGCTTCGAGGGCGGGGTACTGGATTTTCATCGCCCGGGCCTGATCGAGGGGCACTAGCCGGCCCTGGTTTTGCTGCACGAGGCGCTGCACCACATGGTTCCCTGGCGCCCTCACCCGAAAGATGGCGTCCACCCGGTGCTGAAAGGCTGCGATCGCCTCCTCATCATCCACCCCCACAAAGTTGAAGTCATTCTCCGTCAGGCCAAAGTGGTTGGCCACCTCGATAAAGGAGAGAAACTGGCCGCTCTCTCGCGGTACGCCGATGCGCTGGCCCTTCAGATCAGTGAAGGCCTCAATGCTGGACTGCTCAGGTACCACGAGCTGAAACAGGTCGCGGTAGAGGGTGGCGATCGCCCGTGCTTTGGGGCCGGGGGTAACGTCGGCCTGGGCGGTAATGAGCTGGGCCTCTCCAGATTCGAGCCGCTGGAGGCTGTCGATGGAGCCAACGGTCTCGATCACGTCGAGCTTGATGTTGGGATGGTGGGCCTCTACCACCTGCTGAACGGCGCGACCCAGCACATAACTCTCGCTGCCGGGGTCCCCTACGGCAAAGGTGAGGCGATAGACGGGGCGATGGAGGAGGTTGAAGCTGACGCTGTGCCAGAGGTTGACGGTGGTGAAGCCGAACCAGACCGTGAGGGCCACCAGCAGCACCAGCCTCAGGACGATGGTGAGCCGGTCTAGGGGCTGGAAGAGGCGATCGTTGAGCAACCTCAGCAGTCGATCCTGCTGGCGATCGATGAAGTTTTGCGGGGTCTCTGGAGCGGTAGTTTGGGGCTTGCTGGTTTGGGGTTTGCTAGTTTGAGGTTTGGGGGCGGGGTTTGGGGGTTGGGACATCGCTGGTTTCGGCAACGCACAGCTCTATTGTGCTGCGTTTTTCTTTGAGCGGTATACATCTGAACTTCATCAAAGTGGCAGGAAGGGGCGATCGCAGGACATAATCTTATAAACGCATACCGAGAGGTAAACATAACTTATACTCACCTCGCTGAAGCGCTTGAGAAGAGAAAACCCTATGCCTCACAGCCATCGAACTAACGCCCCGTCCATTCAGGGCCAGCCGCTGACCATCTGGCTTTCCCCAGCCACAATGAAGTGGCTCGCCCTACAGGGTGAGGTGGGCGAAGTGGCCTCGGCCCTCGTCGAGCGGGCCTCCATTAAGGCTCGTACCCCGATAGAGCCGCGTACCCGAGCCTGGCGAAACCCAGACTACGAGCAGGCCTCACTCCCGCCTAAGCCGCCCGAGTCCAACAAAACCCAGCGGCGACCCAAAGTGGTCGCGATTCCCAACCACAACCCCGGCGACCTCAACTCTGACACCCCCGCCCTGCGGTTCAACGTGGTCATTCAGCAGATGCGGGTCAAACCCACCTGGAATTACACCCACGATGAAGATGGCTGGATGTGTCTACTGAGGTTGAATGGCAAGCAATACGTCGGCGTGGGTGGCACCAAGAAAACCGCTAAGCAGAAATGCTGTCAGTCTTTTCTAGAAGATATGGGTACGGCGACCTGATTAACTGATCTGGCCTACGCGTTTCAGGCCCGTTACCACGGGAGCCGGCTGCCGTCCCACGAAAAGAATTCGCCGCTGTCCTCGCGCTCCAGTCCGCGAATCACCTCCAGCAGCAGACCGACGGTTTTCTCCACCGCAAACAGCTTCTCCGGCGGCACGTTGCGCTGAAACGGCTTTGACAGCTGCGTATCGGTGGTACCAGGGTGCAGCGCCACTAGGATGGTCTGCGGGCTGCGACGCGCGTACTCAATGGCCGCTGTGCGAATTAGCATATTGAGCGCGGCCTTAGAAGCCCGGTAGCCGTACCAGCCGCCCAACCGATTATCACCAATGCTGCCCACCTTGGCAGAGATGGTCGCCACCACGGAGCGATCGCCGTGGCGCAGCAGGGGCAGCAGGTGCTTGATCAGCAAAATGGCGCCGATGCTGTTGACCTGGAAGGAGCGGGTGAGGTTCTCCAAGTCGATGTGGCGCAGGCTTTTCTCAGGCTGCTGGGCCTCGCTGTGCAGCATGCCGACGCTGTTGATCACCAGGTGCAGTTTGGGGCTGACGGAGCTGAGGGTAGCTAAACCCCGCGCCACTTGCCCCTCATCGGTTAAATCCATTTGTATCGCCGTCAGGTTAGGCTGCTGCGCCTGCAGCGCCAACAGCGCCTCGGCGGTCTCCGGGCGGCGGTAGGTGGCGTAGACGTGGGATGCTTCGCCCAATAGCGCCTTGGTAAACCCCAGACCGATTCCCCGGCTTGCCCCTACCACCAACGCGTGGGGTGCCTCTACGCCGTGAATAATTCCCATTTGTAAACGCCCTAGTAAGTCGCTAGCCACGAGTAAACATTGACCGCAGCTCGTCCTGCCTATAGTCTAAACACAAACTTCAACCCCAAAGCCCAGCGCCGATGGTAGACCCCGATTACTGCACCGAGCTTACGGTTCACTTTCTCGATGGCCACAACGAGTCATATACCGTCTACGACCCCACGGTGAATGGGCAAGCTGGATTCCAGTCCCGCCTAGAGGCGCTGCTAGAGCAGCGGTGGTGGGTGCTGCACCTCAAGAGCGAAACGGTGCTGCTCAACCTGGCTAACGTGACTAAGATCGAGGTGAGGCCCAGCGTCCCTGAAGTTCAGGGCGACGCCGTGCTCAAAGACGTGGACCGCATGTCGGCGCTGCGTCGAGGCCGTAAAGTTATGTCCGCCCTGCCCGAGGATGAATAGCGCCTTGCTTACGACAGCGCGCCGGCCATGAGCTGGCTTTGCGTCTGACACAGCGGAATTCGAATGACAAACTCGGTTCCTTGACCCACCGTTGAGTGACAGGTGAGGGTGCCCCCGTGGAGCTCGGCCACAATCTGGTAGCTGATGCATAGCCCCAGCCCCGTGCCTTTGCCTGTGGGTTTGGTCGTAAAGAAAGGGTCGAAAATACGCGGCGCGAGGCTGTCTGGAATGCCGCCGGCATTATCGGCGATCGCAATCTCAGCCCAAGCATTTTGATGGGTGCGGGTGTGAATGTGGATATGCCCATCCGGCATAGGTGCCTCCCCATTAGTTAGAGCCTGCGGCTGCCGATTCTCCTCCAAAGCGTCGATGGCGTTGGTCAAAATATTCATAAATACTTGATTGAGCTGTCCCAGATAACATTCCACTTCAGGCAAATCGCCATAGTGCTGACTTACCTCGATGGCGCGCCTGTGGGGCTGCGCCTTGAGTCGATGCTGCAGCAGCATCAAGGTGCTGTCGATGCCCTCGTGGATATTGACAGCGCTCGGCTTGGATTGGTCCATGCGGGAGAAGCTGCGCAACGAGGCAATGATGTTGCAAAGACGGTCAGTCCCCACGCTCAGCGACTGAATTAGGCGCGGATAATCTTCTTTGAGAAAGTCTAGGTCAACCGCTGCAGCTGCAGCCGCAACTTCAGGTGGGGGATGGGGGACGTGCTCTTGATAAAGCTGGAGAATGTGGAGCAGGTCCTGAAGATATTTGCGGGCATGGGAGAGGTTTCCAGCAATAAAGTTCACCGGATTATTGATTTCATGGGCAACCCCTGCCACCATCTGTCCCAAACTCGACATTTTCTCCGTTTGGACGAGCTGAGCCTGGGTCTGCTTCAGAGTGTGGAGAGCGCTGGTGAGATCTTGGGTATATTCTTCAATCCAGTGGAGCAGTTGATTGAACGAGCGGGCAAGGGATCCCACCTCATCTTGGTTGATTGCCGTTAGCCTAAGGCTAAAGTTTGCGTCTCGAATCACTCTCTGGGCAGTGTCCTCAACCTGCTTCAGGGGTAAAACAATGGTGTGCGTCGTGCGAAAGGCAATGAGCCCTGCAATGGCGACTGAGCCAATGGCGCTGAGAACAATAATTAACTTCTCAAAGCCCTGGGCAAATTCCATGTCCTCTCCCCCCTTCAGCTCCTGAGTTTGGGCCGTTTGAATAAGCTGGCTCAAGTTCTGGTGGTATTGATCTAGGCGGGTTGATGTTTCGCTCTGGGTCAGGGCCAATAGGGTCTGCTGAACCTGGGCTTCAAGGTTGCGATCGCCCGGACTTTCCTCAGTTCTAAACGGTGAGTTTAGCCCCTGGGCGGCCTGGTCAATTTGGGCAATGTAGTCTTCTAGATGGACGAGGTAGCTGCGCATTAGCGATCGCATCTGAGTCTCATTCTCAGCCAGCCACATGGGTTCCCGGTCCAGAAATCTCTCTAGCCCTACGGCTACCGTTTCAGCTGTCTCCAGCTCTGCGTACAACTGCTCTCGCTCTGCCTGAAAGGATTCCGTCTCCCCAACCACTGCCGCCAGCCGCAGCCCGCCAATTTGGATTTCTTGAGCCGAGGCCTGAAAACGCTGTAGAAGCTGGGACTGCTGCTGGGCATCGACGAGTTGCTCAATGCCTTGACCCTGTAGATAATCCGCAAACAGAAGGCCGAGGATTGTGCCTGTAAACCCCAGCCCAATGGCGACTAAGTAGCCCAATCCAATCTTGTGCGAGATGCTCAGCTCAGTGTCAAAGTGATTCAGCCAAGCCGTCAGACTTCTCTCAAGCTTTTTTTTCTTCAGTGGCATTAGATGCTTACAGTGACGATTCGCGATACAGCCTTCAGAAGCAGTCAGGCCGAGGGCTTCCGCTCCTCCGCTCAATACTAGATCTTCGGCAAGAGTACTCTTTTATCCGGATTTTTACTGAGTGGCGGTCACGTCGGCCAGATACGGACCGCATCAGGGCATTTTACCTGCGAATCGTCGTGTACCCCGACAGCTTATTCCGCAATCCCTTTAGCCAGGTTGAGACTTGATATAGACCCCCTGCTGCGGACAAGGAATCGTGACACCCTCAGCGTCAAAGCGTCCTTTGATGACCTCCTGCAGGTCGAACATCACATCCAGATAATCTTCCGCCTTTACCCAGGACCACACCGCTAGGTTGACGCTGCTGGCGGCGAGTTCTGAGACACCGATGCGCGGGGCGGGGTCAGTGAGAACTCGGACATCATTTGACAAAATGTCGGCAATGATCCGCTTGGCCTCGTCCAGCAGGTTTGAGTTAGGGACGATGATTCTGCGGTTGTCTAGGGAGTTGAGGATGGTGGTGAAGATTTGAATCTCTTTAACAATGCCGGAGGTGCCCGCCCCTTCGATAAAGTCTCCCGCCTTGAAGGGGCGGAAAATCAGCATCAGCACCCCAGCAGCGAAGTTGGAGAGGGCTCTGGGGAAGTTGTTCGCTCCAATCTGCCATGTCTAATGGAGTGTAGTTGACGCCGCCATTAGAATAACGTGAGCACCTCGATTGCTAAAGCCCTACCCTACTGCGATCGCCACCGTAAAATTGCTCAGTTCACTCCTGCATCCCCGCATACAGCAGCCGCATAAACAGCCGTGCTCCGTCATCCTGCTTTAGCTCTGCGTAGGACGGCGGCTGGCGCACGCCCACCACCCGCAAATCCGACAGCAGCTCCGGATGAAACTGGCAGGTGAACGAGCGCCGCACCTCTTTCGTCTCAAAATCGATGTAGTTGATGCAGGTGGCCGAGCACTCCGTCACCACCTCGCCATCCTCAGCCGTTGAGCACAAAATCTCTACCGCATCCGGTAGCTTAATCAGCCAAGATAGGGGGCTATTGGCCACCACATGGCGGCAGGGAATCAGGGCGTCGTGAATCAGCCGGTAGGCCCAGTTGGCAAATAGAATCGCCTCCTCATTCACCTCATCAGAATGGAACATGGCGATGTTGAGGGCGTGCTCATACTCAATCGAAGTGTCAATCACCCCCTCGTGCTCATCTGCCGTGATTTCGTGGGCCATGATCAGCTCCTCGGGAACCGCTGAGGTCTCTGGGTCCGGAGCGCTATAGTGCAGCAGGCTGCGATCGCCCACTTCCTTCGCTTCGTTCTTCCCAACGGCGAACTCCAGGTGCTCCCACCCCTCGGCAACAACGCACCCGCCGTGCTTTTGAATGGGTAAGCGATGACCGACGTGTTGAATGCGCTGACAGACGCGCTGCAGCGATCGCAGCACCTTGCCGCTGGGGTCGGCTTCTAGGGACTGAGTTTCTAGCACCTGACCGACCGCACGTCGCAGCAGACTTATGTGGGCCTGGGCTGCGAGCTGGTGCCCTAGGCAAATAAACAGCGCCGGGGCGCTGGTGGGAGTGCGGGACAGCAGCACCCGTTCGGTAAAGGCAATCATGTCGGCGTGGGAGGCCCCGGATTCGGCAAAGGTAGATGGGTCGCGCACCGATGGGTCCCCCCCTTCGACGACGACAGCAAGCCCTGAGCTGACCATGGGTATGAGCTTATCCAAGTCCAGCAGCCCTGAGAACCATAGGGGAAACAGCACCGAGTCGCAGTCGGCAATGCACTGGGCCAAGTAAGCCACATTTTCCGAGGCCCGCACGTGCTCTCCTAGCCGGTTGTAGCCCACATGTTCCCAGGGCTCTACGATGGCGATCGCGTTGCGAAATAGGCCAGGATTCAGCAGCAGCGCGTCTAGCGCCTCAGGGGAATCAATGATCTTCTCCAGCGGTGCGCCCTTGCCCCAGTCGAACTCGGGGTTATGGGACAGCAGCTCGTCTTCATTCAGTGGCGCAGGAGAGTGGCGATCGGCGAGGAAGCGACCAATCAAAATGTGAATGGACTCAAACTCTGAGCCGTACTTACTCAAGTAGCCCGATTTACGTCGCCAGTCCCGCATGGTAGACACTCCCATCCGATTTCAGAGATAGCTCAGCGCTCTAATTCTATAGGTCGCTTAGGGATCTGTAACATCCCACACGCGGAATTATAGCTAGGGCGATCGCCGCCAGGGCTGAAATCGTACTCAAACATCAAGGCTACGGCAGGCGCGACTACTCTTGCCGCGACCTAGAGGGGCATGTATGAAACTTTGGCACATATTGCACTGGCCTAGGTGGCTAGGACAATGGGATTGGCTCAAAGACTTGACATGCCGTAGCAACTGGGCGCGCAAACGTCCTCACAAGGGAACGTCCTCACAAGGGTGGGAAGTTCCCACCCTGCGCTGATTAAAACGTTAGACCGTCGCTTCCTTCACCAACGTCTCCCAGCCCAAATCCTTCAGGCTGTTGTTGCGGCGAATGGGCCGGGTCACCAGCTCCAGCACGTCTCGCGCATTGGTAAAGCCGTGGATCTGGGCAAAGGTGAACTCCACCGACCACTTGGTGCTGATGCCCCGGGCCTCTAGCGGGTTGGCGTGGGCCATGCCCGTAATCACCAAGTCA
>JBHJHJ010000227.1:0-2822 GCA_050330955.1 Elainellaceae cyanobacterium
CGTCAAGGACGCCATGATTGCGGCCACGCAGCTTACCCTTGCAGCGGAGAGCCTAGGGCTATCCACCTGCTTCATGAATGGCTGGGTTGAGGACAAAGTCAAGGCTATCATCGGCGCAACGGAGACGGATTTGGCGATCGCTACTCTGGTTCCAGTGGGCTACAAGGCCGAGCCCCGAAAGAACCCCGGGCGTCTTCCTTACCCGAAGAACGTTTACGTGAACACCATTGCCACGGCCTACACTGGCTAGGGCTACGCCTCGTTTAGATTGGGAACTGGCGTTTTCCGCCGGGAAAACGCCAGTTCCTGAAGCGGTTTTGGTTTATGCTGACAGTGAAGAATCGCTGCTGTTCCCATACTGATTGTTGGGGTTGCTATGCAGATCTATCTCACCATCCTGTTCAATGTTTTGCTGGCTGCAGGTGGCGGCTACCTTAGCATTGCGTTCGTGCTGGGGCTTCTGGATTTTTGGCAGCAGTGTGACCCCGATCGGCGGGATGCCTTGCCTGCTAAAGCAGACTTGGCCAGCGTAGACACCCGGAGCGCTAAGGTAAAAAGAAGACAGGCGAAAAAGGCGAAGGCGAGGCAGGCCAAGGAGAAAAAAGCTGAAGCCCCGCAGGAAGCGAAAGTACCTTTGGAACCTATTCCGCTGGGAGAGCTGAAGCGCTCTGGCGCAAGCCACCAGGATGCGACACCACCGGAAAATAAACCAGACTTGGTCGAGAGGCGATCGTCAACGGACGAGGCCGATGAGCTGCGCGGCGCTGACCTCCTAGACCCTGAGCCTCCGGCAGACTCGCCTCAACCCTTTACGTAGAGGCTCTGATATAGCGGGCAACCTCGCGAAAGGCTGTCCAAGCTGAGGGGCAAAACATTGGAAAACTCATAAAGCCGTGAACCGTGGCGTAGTCGAGCAGCTCGACGGGAACTGCGGCACCTTTTAAGCGCTGAGCGTAGTGCAGCGCCTGATCGTAGAGCGGATCATTTTGGCAGGCGACGACGAGGGCTGGCGGAAGGTGACCCAAATCTGGGGCCAGCAGTGGGGAAAAGTAGGGCTGCAGGATATCCGCATTGCTTTGGGCATAGCAGTCCACGAAGCGCTGCATTCTATCTTGGGTAAGGATAGGGGCGTTGGCGTTGGCCTCCATTGAGGGCTGGTTTAACCTACCGCTGGTGACGGGGTAGAGCAGCACCTGCCGCGCAATGCACGGCTGCCCCTGGTCCCGCGCCATTAGGGCGATCGCCGCCGCCAAGTTCCCCCCGGCGCTATCCCCCATAATGGTTATGTTGCTTCCGTCAGCGTCTGCGACGTGCTCAGCGGCCCACTGCAGAGCGCTGTAGCCATCCTCTAAGGCAGCAGGATATTTATGGAACGGAGCGCGGCGGTAGTCTACCGCCAGGACGATCGCCTCTGTGTCTCGGGCCAATCTGCGACAGAGGCGATCGTGGGTGTGGAGGTTGCCAAAGACCCAGCCGCCCCCGTGGAGGAACATGACCAGTGGCAGGGGCGTTTTGGCGGAGGGGTAGTAGAGCCGGACGGGAATTTCGTGGGCGCGATCGCTGACAGCGTGGTCAAGGACTTTGGGTAGCGGAATCTCTCTGCCTGTAAGCATGAATTGCTGAAGGGAAGAGGGCAAGCTAGCAGCGGCTTGGCGCAGTTCGTCTGGGCTCATCTCCTCTAGCGGTTTCGTGCTGTTGAGCAGGGCGTCTAGTAGGCGATGGTTCCAGGGTGGCTTGGCTTCCATGGGTTGAGGTGAGGGATGTCCTGTATCCAGGATAGGGGAGTTGCGATCACTGGGGCACCAAGCGGCGGCGTATCATGCGGGTTGGGTCTTAGGAGCGGTAGCAGCTTGAAGCCGACTGGAGCGACAACCGGCTGCGGTTTGTGGTGTGCACCTCGGCGTTTGGCATGGGCATCAACAAACCTAATTGTCGAAATCTATAGCCCTCTTCTATGAATCTATAGGTAAAAAACAAGATCCAATCCTCCGTACCATCGTAGACGACAGCTATCCTGTAGCGGGTTTAGGGCGTCTGTAGAGTAAACGAGGTAGACATCGATAATCGATAGGGCTGAGCCCACTCTTAAGAAATGAAGCAAGAATAACGTCGGGTCTTTAGAGGGTCTTTACATTATGCGCAAAAATGATGTGTTTTTGTGTGTAAACCGCATAAATTTCGCCTTGCTCGGTTGAATGAAGTATATTTGATAATCAAGACGTCAGGAGCACCTACCGGCGAGCTTTACATTCTATTGCAAGGTTTTGGCGACGACCTCTGCAATTGACGAGCTCGCGGATTTTTGCTATGCTCTAGAGCTAAAGTTTTTTTGTTTTCAAAAATAAGCCATTGTAGGATAAAATAGTTGTGGATAGATGGGAACTTCTTTGGGCGCGCGTCGTCAATAAGAGGTTAATCCGATATCGTCACATCTTGATCAAGTGAGTTTAGTGGAGTGATCGGGTATGGTAGCGGCTAGTCACAATTCAGGTCGGCCTGAAGACAAAGAGATCCAGATCAAATTTCGAGGCAAGGCCGTTGAAATTATCAACGAGCTGCGAAAGCGTACAGATAAGGATGCTGCCCAGGTAATTAGTGATGCTCTTGGCTTGTATGATTGGGCCTTTGACCAAGAAGATAGAGGCCTCAAGATCGCTAGTACGAAGCAGGGGCGAGCGGTTGATGAGTTAGACTTGTCTACCAGCGGGTAACATTGCTAACATTGGTTTGCAAAGAGAATATCACAGCGGTTTGTTTGCCGCTGTGATATTTTTTATTCGAACCAACATATAGAATGACAGACTCAGGTGAAAGCTATACTG
>JBHJHJ010000228.1:0-8599 GCA_050330955.1 Elainellaceae cyanobacterium
GGCGTCTGGCTGCGCCGCACCACATCCACAAACACCGTGAAGAACAGGGTCACCTCACGCTGCATGTCGATGCCCTGTTCCTGGATAGCCCGAGCAATGAAGTTCCACTCGTCGGTCCAGGCGTCTAGCCGCTGGTCCAGCGCTTGCTGCAGCGGCGTCACGTCCCACTGGTCAAAGGCTTGGCGAAAGGCCGACTTAATCTCGGGCTTGTCCAAAAGCAGCAGCACTTCCTCCGACGCCGCTCTGGTTTCCGAGAGCCCGTACTCCACCAGGGCGTAGGCATAGGCGTCATTAAAGTCGGCGGGGGGGTGTTCGGGGTCTAGCCCGAGGCGTTTTAGGGTTTGGATGTAGACGGCGCTGCGCTGCAAAGGCGCTTTTGTCACGGCGGCGATCGCGTTTAGGACAATTTCCAGCATTAATCTTCACAACTCAACGAACCTTTGACGTTGGCCCTACCGCCATTATGGAGACCCTATCTCGCGCGTGCCAAGTGGCCACTTAATTGGCGAGCCAGCGCGCTCAAAGACTTACGGCGATGGCTATGCAAGCGAGTTTCTGCTTTAGCTCGAATCATTTTATGCTGTTCAATATCTATTTAATATTGCGATTATTCTTATCTCAACTCACTTTTTGCTCTCTGAATTTGTTCACTTTACGGCAGCTTTATGATAGTTTTCTGCTTCTTCACAACTATCTTTCAGTGCATCTCGACATAAGAGAATGAAAGCTAATTCTTCCGCAAAGCCAGCAAATTTGCGAGAGAAATATCCACAATAGTCTAAAGAAAATGAAAAACAGAACTACTGCCTTGATCGCTGTAATGACTGCTGCAGCAAGCGTTATGGCTCTGGCCTCTCCTGCCAAAGCCCTGAAAGTAAGTGTTGGAGGTGAAAGCTTTGGCATCACTTCTGTGACTGGAACATTTAATCAATTAAACAGTCAACTGGGGGCACAACCCTGGTGGACTGGAGATTTTTCTTTCGATTCAACGGATTCTAGCGCTGATAAAGCGACTCAATTTTCAAATGCTGCGCAGTCTGGTTTTACTCAGGCTAATTCAGGTTTGGGGCTTCTATTTGCGTTTGATACCCGCAAAGATATTAGCTTTTTTGAATTTACTGGAACTTTCGGCAGCATAAGATTTGGATTTGAGAATGACGCTGTCTTATCCCGGTTCGAGGGCAGCAGCGGTGCCGGCCTCTTCGTTGCAGATCCCAACCTGCCGCTGCAGTACGCAGTCCTTGATGCGGCTTCTGGCGATGCTGACGCTATCCCGACTCCTGCTCTGCTCCCGGGTCTATTAGGGGTAGCCGCTGCCGCCATTCGCAAGCGCAACGGGGATGCTGCTGAAGCGTAGACGCTTGACTGCTGCGTCGGTCCCTGGTGTTTAGGCGCTGCTGGTTTGGGGTATGCGTTTTGTAGAGACAGGGTACTGGCTCTGTCTCTACCGCCCAGTCAGCTCAGCGCTTTCTTAGCCGTCTCCTCAATCTTCTTCGCCGCTGCTTTTCGCTCGCTGTAGCGATCCGTCAGCTCATCTACCCGCTCCCGCAGCAGCATTGTAAAGCGATACAGCTCCTCCATCACGTCCACCACGCGATCGCGATAGGCGGACGCCTTCATGGTGCCGTCTTCCTCAAACTCTTGATACGCCTTGGCCACCGATGACTGATTGGGAATAGTGAACATGCGCATCCAGCGCCCTAAAATCCGCATGGTATTGACGGCGTTGAAAGACTGTGACCCTCCAGAAACCTGCATCACCGCTAGGGTCCGGCCCTGGGTCGGGCGCACTGCCCCCATCGTCAAGGGAATCCAGTCAATCTGGGTCTTCATCAGTCCCGAGATGTTGCCGTGCAGCTCCGGGCTGGACCACACCTGACCCTCGGACCACAGGGAAAGCTGCCGCAGCTCCTGCACTTTGGGGTGGGTGTCGGGTTCAGCGCCATGGAGGGGCAGGCCCCTAGGGTCGAAGAACTTCACCTCAGCCCCAAAGTCTTGGATGATGCGGGCCGCTTCCTCCGCCAACAGACGGCTGTAGGAGCGCTCCCTCAGAGAACCGTAGAGAAACAGGATGCGGGGCTTGTGGTCAAAACTCATGGGCTTGGTTTATGACGCCTTTCCCCTTTATAACCTGCTTTGCCGCCCTAGAACTCGGCTTCCCGCTTGAGCAGCGCTTCAATGGTCAGGCCAAACTGAGACTCTCCATCAAAGACAGTGCCGACCTTGCGGTTCATCAGATGGTCGCGGGCGATCGCGTAGGCCTCTTCCGGCAACGCCGTATATCCCACGACCTGCACTAGGCCACGGGCTTTTGTGATGTAGTATTCCACGAAGGTCTGCAGCTCCGGCTTCTGCTCCAGCGCGTCAACGCTGACGTAGATAAACAGCGGGCGGGCGAGGGGCGCATACTCCCCGCTGCGCACCGTTTCGTTTGAGGGCAGTACCGGCTCACCCTCGCTCTCGATGCCGAGGGCTTTTAGGGCGGTTTCACTCTCCAGGTAGTAGGCGTAGCCAAAGTATCCCAGGCTGTTGGGGTCATTGCGGACGCCCCGCACGAGTTCAACGTCATCCTCGCTAGCGGTGTAGTCTGAGCGGCTTGCGCCTGATTCGCCTACGATCGCTTCTGTGAAGTAGTCGAAGGTGCCGGAATCGGTGTCTGCGCCATACAGGTTAATGGGCTCATCGGGCCAGTCAGAGCGAATTTGGCTCCACTGGGTGATTTCTCCTTCGGCGTTGGGTTCCCAAAGGGTCTTCAGTTCATCCACCGTAATGTCGCTGGCCCAGTCGTTGTCGGGGTGGACGGCCACCGTCAAGGCGTCAAAGGCGACGGGCAGCTCGATGAACTCGACGCCGGTCTCCTTACAGGTGGACATTTCGTCCTTTGTAATTGGTCGGGAGGCATCGCTGATGTCGGTTTCTCCGGCGCAGAATTTCCGAAACCCGCCGCTTGTGCCTGAAAACTCGACGCTAATGTCGGGGGCAGCGTCACCTTTTTCAAACTGGTACTCTAGCGCTACTTCATTAGAAATGGGGTAGACCGTACTCGACCCGTCGATGGCGATCGCAGGGGCTGAGGCCTCTGGCGATTCAGACTGCGATTGAGGGGATTCGACCGGAGCCGAGCAGCCAGCGGCGGTCAGTAAAGCAAGGGCGATCGCCCCGGGATTTCTCAAAAACGTTGTCCAAGATAAGCTGGATGTAAGCATAGCTCTCATACCTCTCGTTATACGAAGATGCTATGTTTACTAGCAAACCAAATAATGTGCCCTTCTCTAAGTCATGCAGAGCACGCGCTTAACCTTTCGTATTACCTCGGCCTGCTGCAGTCTGGGTATCGCGGTGCGAGGCTGGGCACAGCGGCCTACTTAGGGCTGCTGGCGACGCTTAAAAGCCGCTAGGCGCAGCTGCCACTGCTGCCAGTAGTCCCTCAAAACCTCTGGAGTAAACCAAAACACTTCCGCCGGCTGGTCCGGTAGGGCGATCGCCAGCATAGCGCAGCGCAAGTTTAGGTCTTCAGCGGCGTAGGTGTGGTTGACCGCGCCGCAGTATGCCGCAAGCTGCAGCGGCTGGTCCCGCAGGCGCTCCACAGTCTCCTTGGGGCGATCGCTGGTTTTCCAGTCGAGGATGCAGGCTGCTCCCCGGTAGCTGGCTACGCAGTCCACCTGCCCCGCGTAGCCCAGGTCGTAGTGAAACACAGTGCTCTCCACCAGTCGTACCGCGTCGATATCCTGCAGCACGGTCTGTAGACTTTCCCAGTAGGGCTGAGCCGCCTCTGGGCAGGGCTGCGCTTCTCCTAAGAGGTACTGCTTCAAGTGCTTGTGGGTTAGGGTGCCCCGGCGGCTGGCCTTGCCTGAAATTTCCTTGGCAGCCTCGCTGCCCACCCGGGCCCGCCACCGCGCCAATGCACGCCGGTCTTCAGCCGGCTTAGTGGCGTTGAGAATAGAGGTCACGCTGGGGAGGCGGTTGCCCTGGTCATCGACAAAGTACTGACAGCCTTGGGCGCGGGAGCGCTTGGCCTGAACGGTGGGGAGAAGCTGCAAGTGGGGGGGCATGGCGATCGCGACCGGCTACAGATTGGGCCTTGAGGGGAAGATCTTTCAATATTGTGTCGCAAATATTGTGTCGCAAACTACTGCGTCGCGATCACAATAACAAAGCCGCCCACGTAGAGCATAAGAATCAGAAAGCTCTCAAACCCAATTTTGCCAATGCCGTAGCGCTGCCGCCTCAACAGCCCCAGCAGCAGCATCCCCGTCATCAAAATCGTCAAGGACATGATAAACGCCTCGCGGTTGGAGATGGCGTGATAAATCGATCCGTCGCGGTAGGCGATGTCAGCGAACGCCACAAACAATACGTCAAAGCAGTTGCCGCCGATAATGTCTCCCACCGCAAGGGTCAAGGCGCCCTGCTGTACCGCTGCGATAGCGGTGACCAGTTCGGGGAGAGAGGTGGAGATAGCGGTGAGCATGCCCCCCACCACCGTTTCTGACAGTCCCGTCTGGCTGGCGATCGCGCCCCCGGTCTTCGCCACAACGTAGCCTGCCCCGCCGATGACCACCATCAGGGGAATGAACTGGCCCCATAGGGAGAGCATGCTGTCGGGGATATCCTCTTCAGCTCCCTCATCCAGCTCAGTGTCCTCAGTATCTTCAGGGAGCCACATGGGCTCGGTTTTGGCTTTGGAAATCAGCCGGAGCCCAAATAGGTAAGCCAAAATCAGCAAAATCGATGCCGGGTGGATTCCCCATAGGGTCACGGACGGATTGAACACCGCTAGCAGTGGGATGGCCAGCAGGGTGATGAGCAGCGTGCCCTGGGTCAGGTTGGCGACGGACGCGGCGGCGTGCTCCAGGTTGGCCTTGGGATAGGTTAGGTCAGCGAAGGCCAGGAAAACGGTCTGGGCGGCGATTCCTCCAATGGCGTTGCTCACCGCCAGCGCCGCTCGCCCGTCTAAAGCCGCCGTGACAGAGGTAATAATGCCCGGCAGGGAAGTACTGCCACCCAAAAAGACGGCTCCCACCAGCGCTTCACCCCATCCTGTCTTATCTGCAAGCTTGTCCGCGATCTTAGTAAGTCGAATGCCGGCTAGGGCGATGATGACTGCGGCGGTGATGAAAAAGACAATATTGAGGGGCAGCGATGGGGTAAACAACTTAATCTCAGAACTAAACTAATTCACGCTGATGATAGATGGACCGCTGCTCGGTGTCCTCTACCCTACGCTACAGGTTTATCTCACGCTGTGAGTTATGTTTCATCGCTAATTCACCTATTCGTGGCAGAGAAAACGAACTATAATTTGAGAGCACAAATTCCTGCTTAAAACTGAATGGCCCTAGTGAGTTATTGCTGGTTACCTGTTCGCTCATGGGGTCAGCATTGCATTTATCTACCTAAAGCGTACTGAATCATGACAACTCTCAGCAACCACGGCAATGCTGTATGGCTCATGCGTGCGATCGCCCCAGCACTATTAGCGATCGCCTGGAGCGCGCCGGCGATCGCGCAGGTGCGGTCTGAGTCGGGTTCCTCGACGCAGGTGAATCCTGGAAACCTCACTAATGGGCAAGCGGTGGATGCCCTCATCCGAGGTGGTGACGCCCGGGGGCAGAACCTCTTTCACCGCTTCCGGCAGTTTGACATTCCTGCAGGAAGCGAAGCTTACTTTGCGAATCCTGCCGGTATTGAAAACATCTTGGGCCGCGTCAATAACCCGATGGGCACCCCCTCCCAGATTCTGGGCACGCTGGGCGTCGATGGCCCAGCGAACCTGTTCCTACTTGATTCAAACGGAATTCTGTTTGGCGAAAACGCCCGCCTCGACGTACAAGGCTCGTTCTTTGCCTCAACAGCGGACGACGTTCGGCTCGAAAACGGAGTGAGGGCGTTTGAGTCTTTGGATAATGACATCACTGCAGACGACTTAACGGTTGACCCCCGCGCCTTCATCTTTAATCAGCTCCAGCCTGATCGAGGAGACATTCGAGTGGAGACGCTTCCCCCAGATCCTGAAGATCCCACCACCGCCGACCGAGGAATAGTTGTACCTGATGGCGAAAGTCTGATTCTGCTGGGTTCTAATGTGGAGGTAGACGGCGGTTATCTCAGAGCGCCAGGCGGGCGGATTCAAATCGGGGCTGTGGCAGAGACGCCGGGTAACCGTGGGGTAAGGCTACGGTTTGTTCCAGATGTGCAGGAGTTTCGCCTCAGGGCAGGCAACAACGTCGAGTTTGCGGATGTCACATTCGAGAACGGGGCGATCGCTGATGTAACAATTACTGAGACTTCTGAGCGCGACGGCGGCAATATTGTGATTTCAGGACGGAATGTTGACATTCTTTCTGGCTCTAACTTTTGTGCTGGGGTGGGAGGGGCTGAGAACTGCGGCGGCGAAGTGGGGCTTCAGGCCGGTTCAGAAAATACTCGTCCTGGCAATATTTTCATAGAAGCTTCTGACACCGTTACGATTCAAGGGGCAGGCACCCGCATCGGAAATAATATTAATCCTGGAGGGCAAATCGATCCGACCGCTGATATCTTTGAAGCGATCGAGATGTTAGATAGCCCGGATACCGAAGAACCAATCGATGTTTTATTTGGCTCAATTTTAATCTTTGGCAATGATATCGATATCAAGCGCGGCGCTCGCATTACCACCAGCACTTCTGGCATAGGCAACGCGGGTGTCGTTTTCTTATCGGGAAACACTGTTAGCCTCGATGCGGCCTTATCTCCCCAAAACGAGCCGACAGGACTTTTTAGTAGTGTTCTGTCGGGGCAAGATGGGCAAGAAGATGGAAGAGGAAACGCGGGTGGCATTGTCGTTTTAGCTGGCTCAACCTACTCTCAAACTAATGGCGCATTAGTGGTTAGCGGTACCTTCGCTGATGGAGATGCTGGTCAGATTGAGATTACAGCTGGCGATATCTTGATTGCTGACCCTGGGACAGAAATTACAAGCTCTGTCTTCGGTCCCAGCTTTGGTTTTATGGGAGTAGGGGATGCGGGGGGAATTACTTTATCAGCCACCAATAGCTTCACCATTACCAACGAAGCCGTTATTCGAAGCTCAACCGACAGTCGAGGAAATGCCGGTACAGTAGCGATTAACGGTGGGACTGTTGAGGTCAGCGGAAATGCGTTGATTGAGAGTTCAGTTACGCCTCAAGCCGTCGCCGGTTCTGAAGCTGGGATTATCACTCTAGTGTCAGATGAAGAGATCTCTGTCAACAGTTCTCGAATTGAAAGTGACGTTGCTGTTAATCGAGGCATAGCTGGGGGTGTCGGCTTGTTTGCTCCTCTGATTGTGCTCGATGATGGTGCTCAGGTGAGTACAAGCACCTTTTCTGGCCGGAGAAGTAGCGCTGGAGCCGTCATTCTACAGGGCGATCGCATTCAGCTCTTGAACGATAGCGTCATTTTCAACAACGTCGAGCGGGGCTCAATTGGTTCTACCGCTGGCTTGGTTAGCATTACAGCTTTCGACACCTTAGAGCTGCTGAACGGTTCTCAGATTCAAACGCTTATTCGAGGAGATGCTCCACCTGGGGTGTCAGATCCTCGTCCCGCTGCTATGGGTCCTAATCAAGCTGGCGCTATCGAAATTGTTGCAGGTGATGTTGTAATAAGCGGTCGTGGCGCGCCCATCGATGGGTCTGAAATTGGTTTGCCAAGCTCGATCTTTAGCGCTGTCGGTACGGGCGCTTCTGGAAGAGGGGGCCTGATTACAATCCTTACAACTGGCGATGTCAGACTATCCAACGGGGGAGGAATCAACACAGACACACAAGGTTCTGGTCCAGCAGGCGGCATCATTGTGCTAGCAGATGGCTCAATTGCTTTATTCAACGAGGCCGAAATCACAACTTCCTCTAGCGGTAATACCAATCGAGCTGGGGTTATTGTGGCCAATGCAGGGGAGCTTTACATCATTTCCGAGGATTCCCAGATTGCGGCAACCTCCGAATCGGGCAACGGTGGAAACCTAATTTTAGGGGGGCCTCAAGGCGTTATTTTGTTTGACGGAAGTCAGATCACAACGGAGGCCGGCAATGAGCAAAATGGGGGGAATGGCGGCAACATTGACATTGCAATCAGCTTAGGGATTCTCAGCCTACCTATCTTTGATAGCAATATCACCGCCGAAGCGTTTGAAGGGGACGGAGGTAACATTACCCTTTCAGGGGCGTATATTCTAGAAGGTATTGCTGAGCGAGACGCCAATCTCCCCGACAGCAACGATATTACCGCTAGCTCCGAATTTGGTGCTGATGGCATAATTAACACCAACGAACTCGATTTCGAGCCCCTCCGCAACATCGTCGAAATTCCTGCACTGCTCACCGATACCGATCGCCTCATTGCCCAGGCCTGCCCCGGCCCCGGCGGCGCCACCGACCAAATCGGAGAATTTTACGTCACCGGACGCGGTGGCATCCCCGCCGGTCTTAACGATGCCACCTTGAGCGATCGCGTTCTTACCGACTGGATCACCGTGGATGAAGCTGAGCCAGGGCTAGAAGGAAATGATCCAGAAGCGGTTGATTCTGAGGCGAGCGACTTAGAAGAGGACAGTGCGCCTGATGAAAGCTCCCGC
>JBHJHJ010000229.1:0-5387 GCA_050330955.1 Elainellaceae cyanobacterium
GCCGTTGTTGGGGCTGGTCTGGTCGGCGTCACTGTCGCCAAGCTGCTGAAGCAGGCAGGCAAAACCGTTGCCCTCATTGAAGCTGACCAGATTGGCCAAGGGGCCTCAGGTCATACCACCGCTAAAGTTGCCTCTCTACACCAACTTGTCTACGCTGGCCTTGCGGATCAGCACGGGGAGGATAAGGCTCGGCTATACGGTGCATCAAACCAGGCCGCTGTTGAGAAGCTGGCGTCGCTGGTGCAGGAGCACGGCATCGACTGCGACTTTGAGCGTAAAGAGGCTTACACTTTTGCTGAGGCTCTAGATCATCTAGAGAAGGTAGAAAAAGAAGTTAAAACTGCCCAACGCCTTGGCCTACCTGCCACCTTTACCCGAGAAACCGGATTGCCGTTTGACGTGATGGGAGCCGTTAAGTTTACGGACCAAGCACAGTTTCACCCCCGCAAATTCATGCTGGCGATCGCCGCGATGATTCCCGGTGACGGTAGCTGTGTGTTTGAGCAGACCCGCGTGCGCACGGTGGAAGGGGAGAGTCCCTCCAAGGTCATTACTAATGATGGCCCCACCGTCACCGCCCAGGATGTCATCGTTGCCACCCACCTTCCCATTTTGGACCAGGGGCTATTTTTCGCGAAGACATACCCCCAGCGCTCCTACATCGTCGGGGCGCGCATCGACAGCGCTAAAGAGATCCACGGCATGTACATCGGCGTCGGTGAGAAGTACCGCTCTTTGCGCACCACTCCTACCGACGACGGCGACACAATGCTGCTCATGGGGGGCGAGGGCCACAAGGTAGGCGAAGACTCTGAGACCGAGATTCGCTATCAGCGCCTCGAAGCCGACATGCAGCGCTACTTCAACGTCATGCCCGACTACCGCTGGTCGAGCCAGGGCTACGAATCCTTCGACAAGCTGCCCTACATCGGCCCCCTCACCCCAGCTAGCAGCCACATCCTAGTGGCCACCGGCTTTAGCCTCTGGGGCATGAGCAAATCTATTCTGTCAGCAATGCTGCTCAGCGATCGCATCCTGGGCATTGACAATCCTTGGGCTGCACTATACGACTCTACGCGGACCACGCCTTTTGTCACCCCAACCTCCGTTGAGCAAAACATTGACGTTGGAACCCGTTGGGTAGGCGATCGCCTCAAAGGGCTATTTGACTCGCCCAAGAATTTAGCGCTAGGCGAGGGCAAGCTGGTGACCGCAGATGCCCAAAAGGTAGCGGCCTACTGCGACGAAGCGGGTAAGCTGCATACGGTATCTGCGGTGTGCCCCCACCTGGGGTGTATCGTGGCCTGGAACTCGGCAGAAAAGAGCTGGGACTGCCCCTGCCACGGTTCCCGCTTTGGCTACGAAGGAGAAATTCTGCATGGTCCGGCGGTCAATTCGCTAAAGCAGCGGTAGAGTGTTTTGTGGGCGATTCCGTAAAAGGAGGTGACGTGAATGGATATTTTGGCAGAGCTACTGTTTGACGGCTGGGAAGGCGTGATCAAGATCGTTTTGACAGTACCTCTAATGTACACTGCGGTTATTTTAGCTATCCGCGTCATGGGCAAACGTTCCACCTCCAAAATGAATAATTTTGACTGGATCGTTACGGTTGCCGTTGGCTCGTTAACCGCTTCAGGCATCATTCTTGACAGTGTGACGGTTGTCGAAGCTATTACCGCGATCGCCTTTCTCTTGGGGGCGCAGTATTTGTTGACCAAAGGCATTTATGCCTCCGACAAGCTTACGAAGCTGGCTAAAGCCAGCCCAGCGCTGCTGGTTCACAAAGGTCAGTATGTTCGCGACGCCCTAAGGCGGGAGCGGGTGACGACGGTTGAGATCATGGCGGCAGTCCGAGAAAATGGCTTAGTTAGGATTGAAGACGTGCAGTGGGTAATTTTGGAAACGGATGCTTCTTTGAGCGTGATTCCTAGAGATGGTCGAGACTTCTCCAACGTGAAGTTTGAAGAAGTGTCTGGGTTTCCCTCTGAGGGCTAATTCGAGCCAGCTGATGAAGCGATTCTAATTCCGACCAGATTTTGCCTCAATTGACGAGTCTGATATCAGCTTTGCTCGTACTGCCGACGGCTCCTTAGGCCAGGTGAAGTGAAATGTTGCCCCAGTACCGGCCTCAGACACCAGCCAAATGCGGCCCCCCTCTACCTCAACCAGTTTTTTGACAATTGCAAGGCCAATGCCCGTGCTGCTGGCGTCCGTTTTGACCTGCAATGTCTGAAATTGTCGAAGACTTGCTGATGGTAGGCTAGGTCAATGCCCGGACCCCTGTCGGCGATCGCAAACTCATAGGCGTCGGAGCGCTCCCAGGCTGACACCGTGACCTCGCCCTGCTGCTCTACGCAGCCATATTTAATGGCGTTGCTGATTAAGTTGGCGAATACCTGCTTGAGGCTGACTGTCCTAGCGTCGAAGGTAGGGGTGGGGGTAGCGACGCGAATCGTGACCCCAAGCGGCACTGGCAGGGAGGCGATTACATCCTGCACGAGCGCCTCTACGTCCACGGTCTCGACTTGCTGCTCGACCCGCCCAGCGCGGGAGTATTCTAGTAGGTCATTGATTAACGCCTCCATATAGCTTACCCGCTGGTTAATCAGCTGAAGCTGCTTCTGGTTGTCGGGCGGCACCCGGTCGCTTAAATCCTCTTGGAGCCACTGCGTGAGGTTGCGAATGGCGCGCAGCGGCGCTTTCAGGTCATGGGCCACCACGTGGGTAAACTGGTTCAGCTCTTGGTTAATGTAGTTTAGCTCCTGAGCCCACTGCTCTAGAGCTTGCTCAGCCTGCTTACGGGCGCTGACATCGATGACAAACTCGACGGCCTCTCCCACATTCAGCTGTCGAGCGGCAAACAGCCCCCACCAGCGTGACCCGTCTTTACGAAAATATTCCTTTTCGTAGGGCGTAGTACGCCCGGTTGCCTCAAGCTCCTTGATAGCCCGCTTAGATTCGGCCATGTGCTCAGGCGGCGTTAGATTGTCCCACTGCAAGCGTCTTGCTTCCAGGTCGCTGCGGCTGTAGCCGCCCAGTTGCAAAAATGTGTCGTTGGCTCCAGTAATCGTCCCATCTGCATCGAAGAACAAAATCCCTACAGTTTCAATGCCGATCGCCCGCTGCAGCCGTGTCTCTGATGTCTGCAGGGCAATCTTTGCCTGCCGCTGCTCAATCAGGTCAGTCGCCTGCCGCTCTAGCAAATCTAGAAACCCCAGGTCGTGCTCGCTGGGGCGATGGTATTGCCGCCAGTAGGTTGAGATCATGCCGATTGGACAGCCTGTTCGGCTGATAAGCGGCGTTGATTGGGCACAGACCAGCCCAGCGCTCATATGCATCTGCGCCGCACCCTCAGGGTCATTGCCTTTAGCCTCCTTAAAGTTAACGAACGTGCGCGTTCCGCTGGCGAGAGCTAGCCCGCAAGGAGTATTAGAGCTAGCATCGACGCGATAAAAATGCTCGGTCATGCTTTGGTCAAGGCCTTTTGAGGCAAGCAGTACTAGACTTTGCGTTGCCTCATCAAGAATTTGAATCGTGCCCGCCTCCGCCTGCATCAAGTCGATTGCCGTGGCTACGATATCGTCATAGAGCACCTGGATATTGGTTTCCGGAACGAGACGGGCACCCAATTGCCTCAGCCGCTGGGTGTCTGTCAGAGTAGCGGCGATCGCCGCTTCGGCCTGCTTGCGCGCGGTGACGTCAATAGCTGTGTTGTAGAACCGCTGCTGCGTGCTGTCGGACTGGGCCCGCCAGGAGAGCCAGCGGTACGAGTCGTCTTTGTGGCGGTAGCGGTTTTCAAAGGCTATCGTCTCACCGCCTGAGAATAGCTTTGCGGCCTCAGCCAGGGTGCGCTCAACGTCGTCTGGGTGCACAAATTCGACCCAGGGGCGGCTCGTCAACTCCTTTGCGGTTCGGCCTAGCACCTGCTCAAAAGTGGGGCTCACCCACTGAAAGTAACCATCGAGGTCGGCGATTGCCCGCAAATCTGATCCCACGGCGAGAAACAGGTCTTGCTCTCGCTCTAGAGCCCGGCGCGCTGTGCTGTCGGTAAATAGTGTCCCAAACAGGTGGCTGTGCGGCTCGCCCATCGGGAAGGTATGGATATTGAACCAGCGCCCTAGCGACGCCGCTTCTAATTTCAGCCGTATTGGTTTGCGGGCGCGGGCGACCCGGCTAAAGGCCTCGGTCCAAACTGCCTCCAGCTCCGGCACCATCTCTCGCACTGTTTTGCCGACAGGTTGCGAAAGGCCCGTTAGCGCCTCAAAGGTCGGATTGATCTCTAGAAACCGGCAGTCAATGAAGGTATTGTTCTCATCGAATAGCGCTTCGCAAACGCAAAAGCCCTCGTCAACCGATTTAACTAGAGCCCGATAGCGATCGTCGGGCAAAGATGGGACGGCGGATGCTGATGGAGATGGTTTAGCCGCGCCATTGTTGCCCTGGATAGCGCGGTACAGCGCCGCTTCAAGGGCGCTAGCCGTAATTTTATTCGCGGTAAGTAGTCCGCAGCCCTTGCCTTGATGGCCTGTACCGCTAGGTGAGCCTGGTTGTCATCAATCACGATGATCGGCGGACAGCGATCGCCCAGTTCTGCCCTGAGCTGCTTTAGCACGTCAAAGCCGTGAGTCTCTGGAAAGTAAGACGCTAAAAGGATGCTGTCTACCCGTTGCGAGCGGCATAGCGCTGAGATAGGAGCATCGTATCGCGCGGTCAGAACCTGATAGGTGTGGCGATCGCCCTGCTGAAGTAGACACCTGTAGATATCAGAACTCCTGTCGGAAACACCTATTTCAAGGATCATCTGACAGGAGTTTGACATAATTCTATTCGTAGATCCTATAGACCCTTAGCTAACAGCACTTCAGGATTTCTGTATGAGAGAAATTCTAACTTAAAGTTACCTCAAGAAAAATCATCTCTAAGATTCTAAGTGCTTTGGCCGTTTGACGGTTGCAATACTGGTCGTTTAATGTTGGTAGCAAGTCCCAGTCGCTCTAAACCCAAGATCAACCACCAGGTCACATCAATTTCCCACCATCGTTGACCTGCGGGAACGATATTTGGTTTGGCGTGATGGTTGTTGTGCCACCCTTCTCCGTAGGTCAGCAATGCGGCCCACCAAAGGTTACGGGAGCCGTCATCAGAGTTAAAGCGACGGTATCCCCGGAGGTGGGTAGCTGAGTTGATCAGCCAAGTACTGTGCCATAGCAGAACAATGCGAACAAATATGCCATATACGACACAAGGCCAGCCACCCCAGACATAAAGCAATATCCCTAAGGGGAGCTGCAGAAAAGGGTACTAATGATTGAGCCACTCATTGAACGAGTAATCAGCGAGTTATAGGGCAAGCTTGCGGAGGGCTTCAGCGACAAAAGTTACTCCCC
>JBHJHJ010000230.1:0-17010 GCA_050330955.1 Elainellaceae cyanobacterium
CCCTTGGGCTCCTGCACCATGAAGCTCAACGCCACCGCCGAGATGCTCCCCGTCACCTGGCCCGAGTTCGGCCAGATTCACCCCTTTGCGCCGGTGGAGCAGGCCCAGGGCTACCAGGTGCTCTTCCAGCAGCTTGAGGAAATGCTGGAGGAGATTACCGGCTTTGACGCCGTGTCGCTGCAGCCCAACGCGGGCTCCCAGGGCGAGTACGCCGGTCTGCTGGTGATTCGCCAGCACCACCGGCAGCGGGGGGAAGGCCACCGCAACGTGTGCCTGATTCCCGAGTCGGCCCACGGCACCAACCCCGCCAGCGCCGTCATGGCCGGGATGAAGGTGGTGGGGGTGAAGTGCGACGGGGCGGGCAACGTGGACTTGGCCGACCTGACCGCCAAGGCCAAAAAGCACGCTGAGAACCTAGCGGCGCTGATGGTGACCTACCCCTCCACCCACGGCGTTTTTGAGGAAGAAATCAAGGCGGTGTGCGAGGTCGTCCACGCCCACGGGGGCCAGGTCTACATGGACGGGGCTAACCTGAATGCCCAGGTGGGGCTGTGCCGTCCAGGAGACTTTGGCGCCGACGTGTGCCATTTGAACCTGCACAAGACCTTCTGCATTCCCCACGGCGGTGGCGGTCCGGGCGTCGGCCCCATCGGCGTCAAGGCTCACCTGGCGCCGTTTTTGCCGAATCATTCGGTGGTATCGCCTCGCTCGGGTGCTGAATCTCTAGGGGCCGTGGCGGCAGCGCCCTGGGGCAGCGCTTCCATCCTGCCCATCTCCTGGATGTACATTTCCCTCATGGGAGGCACGGGGCTGACGCGGGCCACGGAAATCGCCATCCTCAACGCCAACTACATGGCTAAGCGGCTGGAGGGCCACTACGACATTCTTTATAAAGGTCGCCAGGGCTGGGTGGCCCACGAGTGCATCATCGACACCCGCCCCTTTAAAAAATCTGCGGACGTGAGCGTCAACGACATCGCCAAGCGGCTGATCGACTACGGCTTCCACCCCCCCACCATGTCTTGGCCGGTGATTGGCACCATGATGGTGGAGCCCACGGAGAGCGAATCGAAGGCCGAGCTAGACCGCTTTTGCGACGCCATGATTGCCATCCGGGAGGAGATTCGCGCTATTGAGTCGGGGGCGGTAAGCCGGGAGGACAACCTGCTCCACGGCGCCCCCCACACCGCCGAGATGCTGATCTCAGGCGCGTGGGACCGCCCCTACTCCCGGGAGCAGGCGGCCTACCCCACGGCCCACACCCGGCAGCATAAGTTCTGGCCCGCAGTAGGCCGGGTGGACGATGCCTATGGCGATCGCAACCTGGTGTGCGCCTGCCCGCCCGTAAGCGAATATGGGTGTGAATATGGAGAAGACAAGAATAAAGGCTAAGCCATGGATTGGTGGACCGCAACCTTCCCTAAAGGACAGCAGACCGTAACCATTAAAGATGCCGGTGGCGATCCGGTGGCGATCGCCTACGGTGAGGTGGGGGACGGCCCGCCCCTAGTGCTGGTGCACGGCATCGGGGTGTGGAGCTACGCCTGGCGGGAAAACGTGAAGCCTCTGGCCCAGCACTACCGCGTCATCTGCTTTGACTCGGTGGGGGCTGGCTTTTCTGAAAAGCCCATGCGAGCGGCCCAGCCGGGGCACCAGGTAGTGGAGCTGGCGCGGGTGGTGGAGGCCCTGTGCGACGGACCCGCGATTTTGGTGGGACAGTCCCTGGGGGCGCTGACGATTCTGGGGGTAGCGGTGGACTACCCCCAGTGGGTGGACCAGATGGTGGTGATCAACGTGCCGGTGTTTCCCAAAAAGCTGCCCAGCGCCCTAATGGAGACCCTGGCCGCGATTCCCCAGCCCCTAGTCTACGCCGCCGATCGCCTCCAGCTGCTCAAACGCCTGCAGCCCGTCGCCCGGTGGATGGCCCGCTCCGCCAAGCGGGAGGCCCTAGCGGCTCACGAGCCCCTCAAGCCCGATACGGCCTACATCGCTGCCTCCCCCTACACCGAGCGGTTCGGGGCGCTCACCTGCTTTGCCCGGGACCTGAAGCTGGCCCTAGGCGACATTCAGTGCTACCTGAAAGGGGAGCCCTGCTTCACCCGCAGCCTGGAAAACAGGCTGGGGGCGATCGCCCAGCGCACGCTGGTACTGTGGGGGGAGCAGGATTCCTGGTTCCCCTGTGAAAACGGCAAGACCCTGCAGCAGTGGTTGCCCAACGCCGAGCTGTGCATTATGCCGGGCTGCGGCCATAAAGCGTCAGAGACCTGCCCGCGTCAGGTCAACGAGGCGGTGCTTGAGTTCTTGGGTCACAAGCCCCACTAATATGAGCCCTACTAATACAAGCCCAGTTAAGCTGACTTCGCTTCTTCTTTCGTCTCCTTAGGCTCCTTAGGTTTGCGCTCAAAAGCCTGAATCGAAGGCTGGTCCAGCACGTACCCGCTGTCGGTTTTCTGTCCTAATTTGCCCGTCACCGCAGCCACCCACATGGGGTAATTCTTCTCCGCTTCTTCCAGCCTGCGCCAAATTTTGGGCCGCACTGTCACCTGAAAGACCACGCCGTCGCAGTCGATATCAAACTGCTGCCAGCCGTTCTCTACGGTCTCAGTTGTCGGCAGCTCGTTGATTTTAATGGTGAGTTCAAGTCGTCCACTGACCATTGGAATTACCTCGTGATTCGTTATTATCGTCTATCGCTGTTGAGCAAGGATCATTGATTCTAACCGACTAGGTACCTATATAACCTTGGCCACTTTGCTTGGATATTTGATGACTTCACAACGCAATGCGAACGGCGATGACCCTGAGAATCATGGAGCCAAGTAGCTATACTGGCCCTGCAGAAAAGGGAATAAAAAGGGATGAGACCTCCCTTTGCTGATTCTGGCCTTCGTGAGAGAATAGCTGCTATCTTGTCTCGTTCAAGGAAAGGCTTGTTTAAGGCAGGGAAAGCAGGCAACCTCACTGGCGCTAGATTCTGTGCGGCCATTGCGCCTTGCTTTTACGCCATGGCAAGTGTCTTACGGCATGAGGTGACCTGTTTAGCGCTCTAAAAGCCCCCCTCTACCTCCCTCTTGCCAAAGGGAAGTAGAGGGAGGTTAGGGTTTTGCGCGACTGTTCAGGGTGAATTGTCTACTTAATAGGGTGATCTCAACATGTTAAAAACAACGGTCCTCAAGGACTGGTTAGATTCCTTTGGCGTGGCTGCGCCGACGATCATTGGGACCAGCCTCACTGTGACCTGTCCCATCGCAATCGGCCTCATCACGCCCCGTCTGATGGAGCTGCGGCAATGATATTGCGATGGCGAGCTGCGGCAATTCTCGGCTGCGGGATACTCTGTATCTCGACTTCAGCGCTGTTCATTCGCATGGCATTAGGCGCGGCTGATGCCTCGGGTCTTGGATTTAGCCTAGTGATATCGGCCTCGCGACTGTTCCTGGCGTCAGTAATTTTGCTGCCCACCTGGCGGCGGTTCCAGCCTGACGCCTACCGACCAGGGACACTGGTCTATTCCGCGATCGCCGGCGTTCTGCTCGCGGTGCACTTTGGCACCTGGATTACCTCACTGTCTTATACGTCCATTGCCGCCTCTACGGTGTTGGTGACCACCGACCCCATTTGGGTGGCCCTGATCTCATGGCTGTGGCTGGGGGAGCGGTTGACCCGGCGAATTATTCTAGGCATCGCGGTAACGCTAGTGGGAGGGCTCGTAATTGGCTGGCAGGTGGGCGGGGAAGCCGTGGGGCAGAACCCGCTGCTGGGCAACGCCTTGGCGCTCGTGGGGGCCTGGACATTCAGCCTGTATTTTGTGCTAGGCCGCGAGGTGCAGCGCCAAGGGCTGAAGGCGGGTCAGCACTCGGCGATCGCCTTCTCAGCGGCAGCCCTAGTGCTTTTGCCGCTGCCGCTTTTGGTGGGCGCCCCTTACACCGGCTATCCAAGCTCGGTCTACGGCTTACTGCTGCTAATGGCGATCGTGCCCCAGCTTATGGGGCACACCAGCCTCAACTGGGCAGCGTATCACCTGTCGCCCACGCTGGTCACCCTGGCCATTCTGCTTGAGCCTGTGGGGGCAAGTACCCTGGGCTACTTCGCTTTCGGGGAAGTGCCGAGTGTAAGGGTGCTAGTGGGGGCAGTTATCATTTTGGCAGGGGTGGCGATCGCGGCAACGGAGACCAAATCCCGGGCGTAAGCGAGGCCTGTAGGGAGGGGCGATGTCTGAAGCAGACGCGATTGACAGATCACCTGAACCTGTGACCCAGGCGATGATAGCGCGATCGCTGCAGACCCTTGGCCTAAAGCCGGGCGCAGTGGTGCTGGTACACTCCTCCCTCAGCGCCCTGGGGTGGGTCTGCGGGGGTGCGCAGGCCGTGACTCAAGCGCTAATGGCGGTTCTAGGGCCGGAGGGAACCCTCGTCATGCCCACCCACTCTGGCGACTGGTCCGATCCATCGTTGTGGGAGCATCCCCCCGTACCCCAGGGTTGGTGGGATACAATTCGGGACACGATGCCAGCCTTCGACCCTGACCTGACGCCAGCCCGAGGGATGGGGGTAATTCCTGAGACGTTCCGCAAGCACCCGAACGCCGTACGCAGCCGCCACCCTACCCTATCGTTTGCGGCCCTAGGCCCCAGGGCAGCGGAGATTACAGCTGAGCAGGCCCTAGAAGACGGGCTGGGGGAGCGATCGCCGTTGGGTAAGCTTTACGATTTGGACGGCGTAGTTCTGCTGCTGGGGGTAGGGTACGGCAACAACACGACGCTGCATCTGGCGGAGCGGCGAGCCCTGGGGGCAGGGCAGTTGAGGACCCAGACCGGGTCACCCCTTTTAGTAAGTGGGGTGCGGCGATGGGTCACCTTTTGGCAACCGGTATCAGATTCAGACGACTTTGAGCAGGTGGGGGCGGCGTTTGAATGCCAGGATGGGTCAGTGCGGCGGGGCCAAGTGGGTCGGGCTGAAGTGCGGCTGATGAAGGTGCGATCGCTGGTGGATTTTGCGGTGCCCTGGTTTGAGCAGCATCGCAGCATATCTTAACCAGAGTAAAGAACTGTCAGCGTCATTATGTTTTCGGAAAATAATCTTCTAAGCTAGTCAGTGAGCTACTCGAACGGCTTTGAGATATTTCCTGCCACTAACCCTATCAGATCAAAACTATGCAGACCAGAAGATCCCCACTCGGCGGCCTGTTCGGGTCGATTGGAGACGTATTTAATGGAGACTTCAACCTCTTTGGGGAAACGACCGCAGCCTTCAACCTTGTGGCCGATATCTCAAAGCAAGACGACTTTTACGAACTGCCCTTTCCCCTCAACTCGCGGCGGGACGAGGCCGGTCGCCCCATCTTTGCGGGCTACCCCATCTTTGACGTCAATCCTGTGGTTCGGGGCTTGAGAGACATTGCGGGCGATCGCGTCGGCTTCTCCACCCTGACCCGGGGCTACTTCCGCTTCAATCGCCCCCTAAAGGACCAAGACCCCGAGGATGTCATTCCTGCCAGCGTTGACTCCCCCATCTTGCTGATTGATGTGGACCCCAGTTCGCCTAAGCGCGGCACCCTCTACCCCACCATCGCCTCGACGCCGCGTCCTGACGTGGGCTATGTGCCCGCTTTTTTGTTGGGCATTGCCGCCGCCTCCGGCATTGTGCTGCACCCCAACCGCCAGTACGCTTTTGTGGTTAAGCGCTCCCTACGGGACACCTTCCGCCTGCCCCTGGGTGCTCCGCCGGCCCTGAAGCGGCTGCTGCGCGATCGCACCCCCAGCGATCCTCTGGAGGCGTCTATTCACGGGATCTACCGGCCCCTGCGGGAGACAATGCCGCTGGTAGGGCTTCGCCGGGGCGAGATTGCAGCGGCGACCGTATTTACCACTGGCGATCCGGTAACGGAGACGGCCCGCCTCTCCCAACAGGTGCGCGATCGGTACAATCCCACCGTAGAGAACCTGCAGCTCGACCCCAGCGATGGCGCGACCCACGAGCGCTTTTGGGAATTTCGGGGCACCGTTGCCCTGCCCCAGTTTCAAACCGGCAGACCCCCCTTCAACACGGCGGGCAGGTTTACATCAACGCCAAGGGGAGAGCTGATTGAGCAGCGGATGGAAAACGTCCCCGTGGTCATTACAATCCCTAAAAATCAGCCCATGCCGCCCAATGGGTTTCCACTCATGCTGTATCAGCACGGCTCTAACGGCCTTAGCACCCAAGTGGTCGATCGCGGTCCAATTCTGGAACCAGACGGAGACCCCCAAGTGGGGCTAGGTCCGGCCCATGTGGTCGCGGAGTTTGGTATTGCCGCTGTGGGCAGCGCTTCTCCGGTCAATCCCGAGCGCCTGCCGGGCGCTCCCCGGGACGCCTACCTCAACTTTCGCAACCTAGCTGCCTACCGGGATACGTTCCGCCAGGGCCTGTTCGAGCTGCGGCTGCTGCTCAAGGCCCTAGAAAATCTCAGAATTCCAGCGGCGCTGCTGCCGCCGGGCGCAGCCACCGAAGACACCTTTCGCATAGACACCCGCTCAGCCACAATCCTGGGGCAATCCCTGGGCTCTCAGTTTGCCCATATGCTAGGGGCAGTAGAGCCCCAGATTAAAGCGGTTATCCTGACGGGGGCGCCAGGGCTGTGGTCTCTCCTAGTGCCTGAAACGGAGTTTTCTGGGCTAGCGGGGGCTTTCTTGGGCACGGGTCAGCGCCTCGACCCCCTCCACCCCGGGCTAAATCTGCTGCAAACCGCTTGGGAAGTGGCCGATCCCATCACCTATGCCCCCTACATCTCCCAACGCCCGCTGGCGGGGCATCCGGTGCGGGCCATCTACATGCCCGTGGGCCAGGGCGATACTGAAGTGCCGGAGCCCATTTTCAATGCGATGGCGCTGGCCAGCGGCCTCAGGCAGGCGGGTCCGGTGATTTGGCCAGAAATGCAAACGGCTCTCGCCCTCGGCGGACTTGTGGGTGTTGACCGCTACCCCGTAGTCAACAACGTTACGTCAGAGGATGGGCGCCGCTACACCGGGAGCGTGGTTCAATATCGGGGGGATAGAATTGCCGATCCCCACACTATTTTCTCCCAGCTCAGAGATGTTAAGTTTCAGTACAGCGCCTTTTTGCGGACCCTGTTTGAGGACGACCGGGCGCAAGTGTTACAGCCGCCTTTCTAGCGGCCACCATCGTCTAGCCCCTTATGTTTCAAGCCACCCGTAGGCGGCTCGCCCTGTGGTATACCGGCGTGACTGCAGTGCTGCTGCTGCTGTTTGCCACCGGCTTCTATCTCTATGTGCGTCACACCCTGGTGGAGCGGGTTGACGACACGCTTAACCACGTGATCGAAGTTGTGCAGCGATCGCTGGTGATTGAGCCCGAGACTGGGCCTAGTCCTGTGCCTGAGACTGGGCGCCAATCCCCCCGGCTGCACATTAACATCGACGCCAGCTTTCGGGACAAGGCCCAGTCTGTAGAGGACGATCGCATTGACCTAGAGTGGTTTGGCCCCACGGGTCGCTTAGAGTGGTCTACCCTGGCCCAGCCGCTGGACGTGCCCATCCACATCAACCCCGACGGCGAGACGGTGCACATTACCGATGACCTGCTGCTGCGCCAGATTACCCAGCGCATCCAGGTGGGTCGGCAGGTGCTGGGGTATTTGCGGGTGAGCCACCCCTGGTTTGAGGTCACCAAGCCTATCCAACAGCTCACCGTGGACCTGGCCCTGGGCACGGCCCTGATGGTGGGGGTAGTCGCCGGGGTGGGCTGGCTGCTGTCGGGTCTGGCCATGCAGCCCATTCGCCGGTCTTACCATCAGCTCAAGCAGTTCACCGCCGACGCCTCCCACGAACTGCGCAACCCCATCGCCGTGATTCAAACCAACGTGCAGGTGGCCCTGGCCGACCCGGACCCCGACCCCCAGCAGCAGCAGGCCCAGTTTCAAGTGGTGGAGCGCATCACTCGTCGGCTGGGGCGCTTAGTGGATGACCTGCTGTTTTTGGCGCGGCAGGAAAGCGGCATTACCCAGCGCGCCTCCGAGCCGGTATCTCTCTACACCCTGCTCAACGACGTGCTGGATGAGCAGCAGGCGATCGCCGCCGAGCAGGGAGTCACCCTCACCCTAGAGCCCGGCGAAACCACCCCTTACCCTACATCCCCCCTCTACTTAGTTAAAGGCGATCGCGACCAGCTTGTGCGGCTGTTCACCAACCTAATTGGCAACGGGCTGCAATATACCCCAGCGGGGGGTGAGCTGGCGGTGCGCCTCAGTGCAGCATCAGACACCGTCCGAGTGGCGGTGTGCGATACGGGAGTTGGCATTCCAGAGGCGGACCTGCCCCATATCTTTGACCGCTTCTACCGCGCTGATCGCGCCCGCAGCAGTCAACTGGCCGGCAGCGCCAAAACGGGGTCGGGGCTGGGGCTGGCGATCGCCCGCGCCATTGCGGAAGACCATCGCGGTCAGATTGACGTGGACAGCGGCGGTGGGGGAACCACCTTTACCGTCAAGCTGCCTTTGAGCGATCGCTGAGGTAAGTTATAGAGACAATTTGCAGAGACAAGCGGCAGCTTATCGCGCCTTAATCACCCGAACAAAATCAGACGCCACAATGCGCGGCTGCCCTTCCACCCTCTGTAGGGTAAACGTACGCGCCTCGAGCTGGGACGAGCCATCGGGGTAGCGGTAAGTGTTCTGCCCCGCCAGGGTCAAGGTCTCCGCCGTTTGCGCCGTCACCCGCAAATTTTCCACCGTCACCCGCTCGAACTGCCGAAAGAAGCTGGGGTTAAACTGCTGGGCCAGCGTCCCGGCCGTCATGGCACGGGCGGCTGACCAAGACTGAGCCGAGACCTGCTCGTAAAACTCGGTGACCGTGGCTTCCGCCTCCGCCGGGGTGAGCGCCTCCGCTTCAAAGGTTTGCCCCGCCGTCTGATCTGAAGGCACGGGCGAGAGGGACGGCGCACAGGCCCGCCACAGCCCCACGCCTGCGGCAATGACGGCGGCGATCGCCACAAAGGCGACGGCTCGACCGTGCGATGGGGCTGGACGGGGATTCTGCTCGGTGGCGATTGGTGGCCCAGGCTCAGTGGGCGTCGCAGCCGTTGGGTTCGCCGTATAGCCTGAAGCGGGCCGATGTCCCGCTACGGCGATGGTCTGCTGGGTCTTGGGCGGCGGAGAGGGAGGCGACCCGCTGGGGGATTGGGGGAGAGACGGCTGAGCTGCATGTTCTGGAGTCGCCGGCAAATCGCTAGCCGGCAGATCGCTGATGGGGGGCGCCAGATGCTGAACAAGATGGGGCGGCAGAGCCTGCAAAGCTGCGATCGCCTCCCGCGCTGTGGCATACCGGGCGCGGAAGTCGTAGCGCACCATAGTGTCTAGCACGGTGCGCTGGGCATCAGGGGCATTAGGGGCATAGCGGTGCCAGTCGATTTCCCCCGTAGTGGCGTTGGGGGCGAGGTGCTCTGGATCTTGGCCAGTGAGGGCATTAATGCCCATGACCCCCACGGCGTAAATATCGCTGCTGAACTGGGGCCGGCCTGCAAGCTGCTCGCTCGGCATATAGCCCTGGGTACCGACGGCAACGGTAGGGTTGGTGCCAGGCGCTGCGCTGATGAGCTGCGTGCTGGCCTGCTTCACCGCCCCAAAGTCAATCATCACAATGCGGCCATCCCGACGCCTGCGAATCAAATTAGAGGGCTTTAGATCCCGGTGAATTACCCGGTGATCGTGGACAAAGGTGAGGATGCCCAGCACATCGCTCAAAAAGGCCACCACCTGAACCGTATCCCAGGACGCTGTCGTATAAAATTCCTCCGTTAGCGAGTGACCGTCAATCAGCTCCTGAGCCAGGTAGAACTCCCCGCCGTCCTCAAAGTGGGCCAGCAAGCGCGGAATCTGAGGGTGGCTTCCCAACTGGTAGAGGGTACGTGCTTCAGTGTCAAAAAGCCGCCGGGCCACCTGCATGTGCTGGGGGCTCCGATCGTGGGGCTTGAGCTGCTTGATGACGCAGTGGGGCTGTCCCGGCAGATGCAGATCTTTCGCCAAAAACGTTTGACCAAACCCGCCTGCCCCAAGCTGCTCAATGAGCGTATAGCGACCGCCCAAAGGCTGCCTAGAGCCCGACCGAAATGCTTGAAGAAAGTTTAGCGCCATGACCGCTATTGTATAGCGTATCTATGCCGCGTTATGGCCATAGCGCTATCCGCCCACTACCGCTCGGCGATCGCCCTCAGAATTACCGGGCCGAAACAGGTGGTCGTGGCTGGGGTTGTAGAGCCGCGATCGCGCCTGAGGCGTTTCGGCTAGGGCTGGACTCACAATGTACAGCGTCGTGCGAATTAGGTCCTGCTCCCGGGTCGTTTGAGCCATCTGGTGCAGCGGCACCACCTCAATCACCTCATCGGGCCAGCCCACCCGGAAGCAGACGGCAACGGGGGTATCGGGGGCGTAGTGCTGCATCAGCTTTTCTTGAGAGGCCTCCACGTGGCGGGCGCTGAGGTAGAGGCAGAGGCTCGCTTTGTGGGCAGCCAGAGAGGCCAGCTCCTCGGTCTCGGGTACGTTGGTTCGTCCGCTGATGCGGGTCAGAATAATGGTCTGCACCAGGGCCGGCACCGTCAGCTCAACCCCCAGCGTCGCCGCCGCCGCCTGAAAGGCGCTGATGCCGGGCACCACCTCGAAGGGCACTTCGGCCTCGGCCAAAGCATGCATCTGCTCACCGATGGCGCTGTAGAGGCTGGGGTCGCCGGAATGTAGTCGCACCACGGACTTTTGCGATCGCACCGCCGCTATCATCAGGGGCAGGATGTCTTCTAGGGTCTTGCTCGCCGTGGGAATGCGGGTGGCGTCCGGGCGCGCATGGGCCAGTACCTCGGGGGGAACCAAAGAGTTGGCATATAGAATGACGTCGGCTGAAGACAGCAGCCGCTGGGCTTTGAGGGTGAGTAGCTCTGGGTCGCCGGGACCAGCACCAACGATATAGACTTTGGGGGAAAGAGGCGGCGTTGAAGTATTGGGCAATGTCACAGGGTTTGGGGAGCGTGGATCGTCGGAGAGCTGGCGAGCTGCTCGGCGGCTTCTAGCATCTGGGCTACGTCGCTGGCGCTCCAGCTGCGGGTGCTGTCGCAGTGGTGCGCCACCAGCAGCCCCCACAGATTACCACTCACCAGCACAGGGACTACAAGGTTGGCCCGGACGTTGACCTGGCGCAGGAATTCGCGGTGACACTCATGGATGTCGGCAGCTTCAATGTCGGCGATCGCCCGCACGCGCCCCTGGAGATACATTTCGGCGTAGTCCCCGTTGAAGCATTCGTCGGGGCCAGTGGAGCCCAAAATAGAGTAGCGGGGATGGCTGAGGGACTCAAAAGTCACCTGCCCCTCCCAATGGCGGTAGAAGTAGTAAAGCACCACGCGATTAACCCCTAAGCGATCGCGCACGGCGTCTGTGGCGCGCTGGACGAGGCGATCGCGCTGCAGTCGCTGAGACAGACGGCTAAGGACCTGACTTAAACCGACGTCTGACCTAGCGGGCAGGGAGGAAGATAGATCAGAGGACTGCATAGCGCACCGACAAGCATATCAGCGCCTTTATTCTATCGAATTTGACGCTAGTGGATGGGATACGGGGCTGTCATCCTGTAGGCCCTTAATCCCGACGTATCTTGACCTCTATCTATGTTGTCCCAACTCTAGATTCTCCTCAATCCCACTCGCCAGAGGGGATTGAGGAAGGGGATCTTGAGATTCACAGTACTTTGCGGGGGGAGCTAAACTCATATTGCACTGGCCCTAATCCAATGCGGCAGACGCATATCTGCATTCAACAACGCCCAATGTCAACCTACAGCATTTGATTGTTCTCGATGGTCAGACCCCTTACCGCCTTCTTCGAAAGACTCGAAGGTATCTTAAACGCGCCGTTTCTGCAGGTTGGGCCTTCTGCTTTGACGCTGAGTGCGATCGCCCAGTTTATTTTGGCGCTGCTCGTGGCGCTGCTGATTTCCTTGGGGTTTAAGCGGGTCTTGGCAAATCAGGTTTTGAACCGTCTGGGGCTAAAGCAGGGCACCCGAGAATCGGTTGCTACGGTCCTGAGCTACGGCTTAGGTACGATTATGGCCCTGGCGCTGCTGCAGGCCCTCGGCGTTAATTTGGCCTCAGTGGCGGTGCTGGCGGGAAGCTTGGGCATCGGCATCGGCTTTGGCCTGCAGGATCTGACCCGGAACTTTACCAGCGGTGTGGCCATGCTGGTGGAGCAAAAGCTTAAAGTGGGCGATTTTATTGAGTGGGAGGGGCTGTCTGGCTACATCGTCGAAATTTCTCTGCGATCGACGGTGATTCGCACCATCACCCAGAGACACATCGTCATTCCCAACAGCAATTTAGTGGGAAGCCAAGTGGTCAACTGGACCTACAAAGACACTAAGGGCTGGGTTCCTGTGCCAGTGAGCGTAGCCCATGATAGCGACCCGGTGCTGGTCATCGAAGCCTTGCTCGATTCCGCCTATTTGGAGGAGACGGTTTCCTATGAATATCCACCTGAGGTATATTTCACCGGATTTGGCGACCACTCTCTAGACTTTATTTTGTGGATATGGGTTGACCGGGTTGATCTCAAGCATAAGACCGAGAGTTCGTTACGCTTTATCATCGACCTTAGTCTGAAACAGCGCAATATCAGGCTGGCGTCTCCTCGCTATGACGTCTGGCATCGAAACCCAAATGTGGTGGTGCCCTCCTCCATTGAGGACTACGACGTTTACTTTCAGGTGCAGCATGGGGGACCCGCTTCGGGCGAAAGCTATCCCAAGCCTGTCGCAACCCGCGATCTTCTGCGCGGCATTTCCTACTTCGCAGATTGCAGCACTGTGGAGTTGAGGAAGCTGGTGGAAGTGGGGCACCGCCGTCGCCTGGAGGCCGGTGAAATTCTATACCGGGCCGGCGATCCCGGCGATGCGTTTTACATCATTCTGTGCGGATCTGTTGGCTACACCTTGGACGGTGTTGAACAGTCAACTGTCCTAGGTTCAGGGCAGTTTATCGGGGAATTCTCGCTCATGCTAGGGGTTCCCCGCACAGTTACGGTCAAGGCCCTTGAAGATACGACGGTGTTCACTATTAGCCCCCAGGGATTCAAACGCATTTTGCAGAGCCAGCCCCGCCTGTATGACCTGATTGTGCAAGAGATGAGCCGCCACGAAGCAGAACTCACCCAGCAAGAGCGCCACCTCAGAAAGCTTGGGTTGATTAATAATGAATACGAACACAATCCAGTGGCCTGGGTTCAGAAGCAGCTCGAAAAGCTCTTTCTGCCGCTCGCTTGACCCAGGTCGAGTTCAGCTTGGTGCAGTTTACCCAGATGTGTTTTTGCGCTGCGGCCTGATCCATTCGTAGACGCTGTAGTACTCATCACGATAGCGGCGACGCAGCTCTGGGCAGCGCTGCTTTACGTTTTCGGGAAAGACGACGTGGGTTACGCCCGCTGGGTCAAAGCGCCTGCGCAATAGACGACACTGATCCTCCGACTCCTTTACCCGGTAAAAGCGACGAGCAAACTGGACGCGATCGCGCCACTCAATCACCTCGACGTCTTTATAGGGGTGGGTCTTGCGGTTGATGTAGATGGGGGCACCCGTGTAGAGCCGGAATCGGCGCAGTTCCTTGCTGTTAGGAGGCACCAAATAGACCTGGTTGGGCTGAGCCGTCTCCTTGACGTAGGACATCATCGCCTCAGTGCCGTCTCCTGGCCGCCAGTTGTCTGACAGATCAACACTTCCCACAATCACCAGAACCACAATTATCACCACGCTTAAGCCTTGGATTACCCGTTGGCGAGCGCCCCGACCCAGCGAAATCCGGTTAGCGATCGCCCCAAGGCCAAGGCCGGTGGCGACGGGAAGTAAGAATACCGAGATTCGCCAGGGGGCAATGAAGGCAATGAATTCACTGCCGGTCAGCATTTGGACCAGGGTGCCCAGCACTGCAACCGCAAGGGGCAACCCTAAAATAATTGCTAGAGGACTGCGCCGCGACAGGTAGATGCCAAAGGCCACCACGGCGAGCTGAAAGTAAACGCTGCCGTCAACCCATTCAGCTGGGATGGAGTGATGGGGAATGCGCTCGTTGACGATGTAGGCAGTGGCCTGCTGGGCTAGCTCAGGGGAAGTATCGGAAAAGGTCACCAGCATATAAACCAGCACCGGCAGCGTCAGCAGTCCGCTGACCAGCCCGACCCGAATGGCGCCCCGCCACTGACGCTGTTGGGCCAAGATGACCATGTAGGCTAGGGTGAGCGCCCCCATGCTGGGAAGATAGGCCGGGTGAAAGCTCACGGCTATGGCCAGACACACAGCAGCCCAGAGCCTGCGGCGCTGCAGGAACAGCCATATCGAAACGAGCAAGAATACGCCAAAGTTTGCCGGCTGGAACACCGCTCCCAGAATGAACTGCTCGGCAACGCCCTTGTAGAGGTGGCGACCTAGCTCAATGTCATCGCCAATGTCCACATCAAGGCAGTGAATCAGCAGCAGCAGGGCAAAGAAGGGCACAAGACGGCGGCGGCACAGAACTTTGGGGTATATCGAAGCGGCAATCCCCACCAAGCTGTAGACGTAAAGGCCAAACACAATCAGGGAGTAGAGGTAAAAGCCGTACTCTGGGTGAATGGCTTGGTAGGTGAATCGCACCAGCGCCGTGAACGCGGGCAGCGGGTTGAGGGTGTTAGCGGTCCAGTCCTGACTGAGGAACCCGTAGCCCGCCTGAGCGAGACCGTGTAAATACTTTGTATTTTGGTTTTCGTCAGAAAAATAAATGGCATCTTGGGTGAACGCCACGCCAAACACTAGCGACACCGAGAAAAATAAAAGCAGCGATCGCCCCAAAACGCCAGCCTGTGGCCAGCGCCCCTGCCGCCAAAGCTGTTCTGGCTTAAAGGCCTTCAGCATCACATCTCCTAACGCTGCTCGAACTGGGCTCGAATCGCCTCCACTCGCTTGCGGTTGACCCCCAGGTCAGACTGACCCAGGCGAGAGGCGGAGCGAACGTGAAGCACATTGGCGGCTTGGTCAAGGTAGAACTCGACATCGTCGACAAATCCCATAAGCGCACTCTTGAACTCAGCGTAGAGGTAGTTTTCTGATTCAGTGACAATCGTGGTGCGCTCCATCTGACTCACGATTGATTTTAGTCTGGTCATCGCGGTCGCGACATCACCGCATGGAATGGGTTCAATATAGTGCTCACTGTCGCTCTGGGGGCTCTGGCTGCTGACGCAGTTGGGGCTGTTGGGGCAAGCTGCAAGCTGGCCCTCGGTGATGCCTAAATTGCTGGGACGCGTCCCTGAGAAGGAAAGAACCATGGTGTAGATGGGGCGTTAATGGGGGCGTTGATAGAAGGCGTTAAGGGATAACGATGAAAATTGGAAAGGACATGGCGGTGCCATGTCCCTACGGTTGCTAACCCGGTTGGTGACGAGGTAAATGGGCTAGCGGCTGATCTTTGCTAAGGCTAGCTTCTTCTCGTCTGGCAGCTTGACGTCGGTAGCCAGACCAACTCGCTTCAGGCCCTGAATAATCAGCCAGGTGAGATCAAACTCCCAGGGCTGCAGCCCGTGGCGGGCAGAATACTGAAAGGCGTGGTGGTTGTTGTGCCAGCCTTCGCCGAACGCCAGCAGCGCCACCCACCAGCAGTTGGTGGAGCGGTCACCCGACTCGTAGGTGCGGTAGCCGAACTTGTGGGTAGCACTATTGACAAACCAGGTGGTGTGATAGACCAGCACCAGCCGCATAAACACGCCCCATAGGACAAACGGCCAGCCACCAATGGCCAGCAGCACGAAGCCCAGCGCCACCTGAATGAGAATGAAATACTTGCTGCAGAACTGATAAAACGGGTCATCTGCAATGTCTTGGGTAAATCGGGGAACCTCTGACTTGGCGGGCACTTCGTAGAACATCCACTCCATGTGGCTCCACCAGAATCCACGGGATGACGTGTGGTGGTCGTTGTCATGGTCGGAGTAGGCGTGGTGATGACGGTGCAGGCCAATCCACTCAATTGGCGTGGATTGGCAAGACAGGGTGCCGCAGAACACCAGGACGTACTCTAGCCATTTGGGCACCTTGAAGCTCTTATGAGCCACGAGGCGGTGATATCCAAGGGTGACACCGACGCAGCCAGTGAGCCAATATAGAAAGGCCGCTACGGCGATCGCCTGCCAGGTGATGTTCTGCGGCAGCAGCGCCAGCAGCGCTACACCGTGCACAATGGCCATAAAAATGATGGTTGACCAAGAATAAGGAAGTTTGTTTGAAGTTGCGAGCGTCATGTATGTCGTCTTGAAGATACAGCGATAAGGCGTTTTTTAACTCTAAGAGTAGGTATTATTGGCCAGTAGCCCCTTAACATCTTAGACTGGTGTTTGCTCTAGCGGGCAATTTATAAGGCATACGGAATTGGGCAAGCGGTTCGATTGTGCGCAATAATAGGCACCCAGCTCGACAGAAATGGGTCAAACTCAAATGAACAGCTCCCATCGGCTGCAAGGCGCGCAAAAAGCACTGCTCCAGATTTTTGCTGGAATTGATGCTCAGGTCAAGGGAAATCTGGCCCGCGTGCTCGCGGCAATGCGAGATCAACGCGTTGGCCCTCATCATTTTAGCGGGGTCAGCGGCTATGGCCACGACGACCTGGGTAGAGATATCCTAGATTGCGTCTTTGCCGAGGTTGTGGGTGCTGAGGCGGCTGCGGTGCGGCTCCAGTTTGTTTCAGGCACCCACGCTATTGCCTGCGCCCTTTTCGGCGTCCTGCGCCCCAGTGACGAAATGCTGGCGGTGGCGGGCAGTCCCTACGACACCCTAGAAGAGGTGATCGGCCTGCGGGGGGCTGGTCAGGGCTCCCTAAAGGAGTTTGGTATTCGCTACCGCCAGCTTGAGCTGACCGACACAGGGGAAATCGATTGGAACCGGCTCTCTACGGCAGTCAGGCCGGAAACGCGCTTGGTGCTGATTCAGCGCTCCTGCGGCTATTCCTGGCGGGCTAGCCT
>JBHJHJ010000231.1:0-8045 GCA_050330955.1 Elainellaceae cyanobacterium
GCGCTGGTCATCAGCACCTAATAGATTTTTGCCTCAGTGGAGCTAGCTTGTATCTCAACACTGTTCAGGCGGTGGCACCTCGGTAACCCTCAACTGAACCGACAAGATAGCTTCACTCCAAAATTGAAGTCGTAATTTAGGTGGCACTCCGAAGAGCGCCACCTTTTTTTACGGCGCTCTATTTAATTAGGCATGAATTCGCGGTGCAAGATGAGCTTAAAGTCAGGCGACAATGACATGGCAGCATCCATCGCTCCAAAATGTGTATTCCGCAAATTTAAGCACTGTAAACAATGTGTTCATATTGTCGTCATTTGGTAGTTAGTCAGTAGACAATTAGGCATAGCGTAGCTGGGGACTGCTCGTCTCTGTAGCAGCAGACCCCAGCAAGCTGACGCGAACTCATCTGCTTGAAGCGGACTAACCCAATCCACCGCCTGACTCTATGAAAGTATTTCATCGTCCTCCCAAAACCGAAGCCGAAGTTCAAACCCGAATTATTAATAAAGCCCAACAGCTTTTCTCCCGCCGAGGCTACGCGGGTACCACAACCCGAGAACTGGCCCAGTCAGCCGGCGTTGCCGAGGGTACCCTATTTCGACACTTTGAGAATAAAAAAGCCATCTTGCTTGAGGTGGTGACGCGGGGCTGGGTAGAGCTGCTGACGGATTTGCTCACCGAGCTGAGCGAGATGGGAAGCTATAAAGCCATTGACCAGGTGATGCGACGCCGCATGATGGGCCTGCACCAAAACGCCGACATGCTGCGGGTGTGCTTTATGGAGGCGCAGTTTCACCCCGACCTGCGCGATCGCATCCAGGTCGAGGTGATCGACAAAATGATGGGGGTGACCGAAGCCTTTTTCGAAACGGCCATGGACCGGGGCATTTATCGCCGCATGGATCCCCATCTAGTGGCTAAGGTCTTCCTGGGCATGTTCACCGTGGCTGGGTTTAGCGACAGCACCCTGATGCCGGAGGATGCCTCTTTGGAACAGCGCAAAGCCATGGCGGAAGGCATTGCGGACATTTTCCTAAACGGGGTCTTGCCCCAGCCCCCTGCGGACCAGTCCCCCACAAAATAGGGCGGCTGGCTGCCTTACAAGCGGCTAAATTGACGGCTTCGGTAGCCCTGGGTCATCCTGTAGCTATTGTCCTGAGGCACGGCCACCTATGGAGCTACTCTCACTTGAAACCCTGCAGGCGCTGGCGGAAACCTACGGCTACTGGGTGATTGCCCTGGGCATTATGCTCGAAAACGCGGGCATTCCCCTGCCGGGGGAAACCATTGCCCTCGTGGGCGGATTTTTGGCCGGCACGGGAGAGCTGCAGTATTGGAAAGTGCTGGCGAGCGCTGCGGGCGGCGCCGTGGTGGGCGATAACCTGGGCTACTGGGTGGGGGCCTGGGGCGGCTGGCCCCTGCTGCTGCGGCTGGGCCGGGTGTTTAAGCTGAGCGAGGCGCGGCTGATGGCGGTGCGAGAGCAGTTCGCTGAAAACGCCGCGAAAGCGGTAATCTTGGGACGGTTTGTGGCCCTGCTGCGCATCTTCGCCGGACCGATGGCGGGCCTCAGCGAAATGCCCTACCCCAAGTTTCTCCTCTGCAATATCCTGGGGGCGATAGCCTGGGCCTCGACGATGACGAGTCTGGCCTTTTTTGTGGGCCGGGTGGTGCCCCTGTCGCAGCTCGTCACCTGGACGGGGGAGTTTGCCCTCCTGCTGCTGGCGCTGGTGGCTATTTGGGTTGGGGTTGCCCTACGGCGCAGCGCACAAAGCAAGCCGGTGTCTGGGGAATGATGTAGTGAGCGGTCGCAGATCTAATCGTGCCGGATGGATATGGCACATAGGTGTCTAGCGAGTATGGAAAACTATGCCACATTCTGGCTTTACCCCCCCTCAATCCCCCTGAGTCCTAAGGACTCGCTGCGCGAAAAGCAAGGGGGGAGGCAAAGTTCTCCCCCTTTGCTTTGGCGTAGCCTGCCCGCAGGGCGTAGGGGAGCTAGAGGGGGCAATACCAAGACGCCAAACAGATACACCGCCATGTCCTTACACACGTTTGCCACGCCTCAGAAGCGCCCACCGACCTATGCACCACAATAAAATACGTCACAATGAAAAGGTAGCGCGACACCTATCCCTTCTTCATCTAAGCCCATGGTTGCCATTCCCCAATCCCCAACCCCCGGCCTCGCCCAAATCCTTCAGTGGGTCTTCGATCCCATCGGCTACATGGAGACCAACACCCGGCGCTTCGGGGACGTCTTTCGCTCCAGAGTCGCCCCCACCGACTCCGGCGATATCGTCTTCGTCAACCACCCCACGGCCATCCAGTATTTGCTCACCCACGACACGGGCAAAGAACTCTCGGCCCCCGGAGAAGCCAATCAGCTTGCCGCACCGCTGCTGGGTAAGCATTCGGTGATTCTGCAAAGCGGCAGGCAGCACCGGCAGCGCCGCAAGCTGATGACGCCGCCGTTTCATGGGGAGCGCATGCAGGCCTACGGCACCCTGATTTGCCAAATTACCCAGCAGGTGATGGCAGACTGGCCCATGGGCGAAACGTTTATCGCCCGCGAGGCCATGCAAAAGATTACCATGCGGGTGATTTTACAGGCGGTGTTTGGTCTCCATGAAGGCGATCGCTACCGCCGCCTGGAAAGCCTGCTGGCGGACCGGCTCAACATGGTCAGCTCTCCCCTCACCTCGGCGCTGATCTTTTTCCCGAAGCTGATGGTGAATTGGGGCCAAAACAGCCTAGCGGCTAGGGTTCAGCGCATCGTGGAGGAGACCGATCGCCTGCTGTATGCCGAGATTCGCGATCGCCGCGCCCACCTAGACCCGGAGCGCCCGGACGTGCTGACCCTGCTGCTGCAGGCCCGAGACGAAAACGGCGAGGGCCTCACCGACGAGGAGCTGCACGATGAGCTGATGACCCTGCTGGTGGCGGGGCACGAAACCACGGCAACGGCGCTGGCCTGGGCGCTTTACTGGATGCACCGCCAGCCGGAGGTGCGAGAAAAGCTGCTGGCTGAGCGGGCAAGCCGCCCCGACGACGACCTGATGGCGATCGCCAAGCGCCCCTACCTCAACGCCGTGTGCAACGAAACCCTGAGAATCTATCCCGTCGCCATGGTGACCTTGCCCCGCCGCGTGGAGGCACCCCTCACCCTGATGGACTTTGAGCTGGAGCCCGGTACGCTGGTGATGGGCTGCATCTATTTGCTCCACCACCGCCCCGACCTCTACCCCAACCCCAGCGCGTTTCGCCCAGAGCGCTTTCTAGAGCGCCAGTTCTCCCCCTATGAGTTTTTGCCCTTCGGGGCGGGGGCGCGGCGCTGCATTGGCGCAGCGCTGGCCCTGTATGAGATGGCCCTGGTGCTGGACACGATTTTGGGCCAGTGCGAGCTGACGCTGGCGGAGGATAAGCCCGTGGTGCCCCAGCGCCGGGGCGGCACCCTGGGACCAGCGGGGGGCGTGAAGATGAAGAAAACCGCCGACGTGAAGACGGCGCCCCAAAGTGAAATGAGCCCCGTTTGAGGGTTTGCTGGTTACCGCCATCGGTGATTTTATGGCCTGGGCCAGGGGCAAATGCGGCGCGCATGGGGGAAGCTAGGGCTATCGAATTTGGGAGCGCTTCTACGCCAAACCCTGCCCCTTCAACATCGAAACAAAATTTCGCTTGCGCTTGTAGGTCTTTACCAACTGTTCCAGGTAGGCGTCAAATTCATCTTCGCGATCGCTTGCCAGCATGATGTCCCTGACCTTGAAGAGCAGATGCACCGCGTTGCGATAGGCCTCGTTATTGGTCTGGTTAACCAGCGGCTCAACCTGGGCTTGGTAGATCGCCAAAGACGCCTGCGGGTGCTCATCTGTCCGAAGATCCGCAAGCCGCAGCAAAAGCGGGGACCGGCACTCCCCCGTCTGGGCTTCTTGCCACGCCCGCTCCACGTCCCCTTCCCACAGCAGCACCTCTACAAGAAGCGAAACGCTAATCCCTTGCGATCGCCCGCCGCGGGAGATTGAGCTGACCTTCCGATTGGCCTCTTCCAGCGCTTCTCGCATTCGCGCCAAGGCCCGCTCACGCCACTGCGACCACGCCTGAGTTTTATCTGCCTGGTGCTTCAGCCTTTGATACAGTAGCGGGATGGGGCGCTGGGTGTAGCTAGACCAAGCGGTTTCAAGCGCTGCGTCATGCTGGCCTTGCTGCTCGTAGGCATCAACTAAGAAGTCGTCAAATCTATCTTGCCAATGGCTTTGAGAGAACGCCTGAGCCCCCCGCTTGGCCCAGTCTATCGCTGCCTCCATCTGGCTAGCGCCTTGATAAATCTCGATAATCTGCCAGTAGCGGTCAGGGTGGGCCAAATCCTTGGCGATCGCCGCCACTAGGGCCTCGGCATCCCCCGTTATGGCAATGAGAGATTCTTGCATTCGCCTGATCTGACGGCGGCGGGAGCTGTAATTAGAAACCTCCTTGCTGTCGGAGTAGGCTAAATAGCGGGCCTCAGCATCTACCGCTTTCTGATAGGCGGCGATCCCGGCTTCTCCTAAAACATCCGCGTAGGTCTCCACCGCCTGATGGAAGAAGCCGAATCCGGACTGCAGCTCCATCTTAAACAGCCGCTCGGCGAGGGCTTGGGGATCCGGTTGAGCGATCTCGCAGGCTTGACGATGCAGCGTCTCGATATCGTCCGCCACCATCCCCAGGTAGCCGCTGGAGTCGTCAACGGCGTTGAACGCATCTTCAAGCAGATAGAGCGCCTCCTCGCACAGTTCAATCACGGCGTCCGGGTAGCCCGCATCGAGCAGGTCTTCCAAGCCGTTGACAGCGGTCTGGACCCCGTCAATATATTCGTCGGCATGGTAGTAGTCCACAAAATCCACCACAATGATGGCGTTGTGCAGGGCTTGCCGAAACGTCTCTATATCTGCTTCTACAGCTACTTCTGCATTTGTCTCTCCATTGGCTCCGGCAGCAGGCCGAATGGCCGCCTTCAGCAGCAGCTCTTCTCGCCAGCCGGAATCTTCCAGGGCCCGGTCTAGTATCATCTGCACCAGGGTTTCGTGGGTTTGGCGAGCGAGGTATTCCTGCACGTCTGCCATGGTGGTGCCTGCTTTCGCCGGGGCATCCGCCGCCGGTTGGTAGGCCGGGGGCTCGTCAATCCAGGCGAGGGCGACCGCGACGCAGTGCTTACAAAATAGGCCGTCTACCCCCAAGGGGCAGCTGCAGCGGGAGTTCAGCGTCTCATCCTCTAGCCAGAGCTGCACCTGATACGGCATCGTGCCAGCCACTTCCGCCACGATGCGATCGCCATACTGAGCCAGCGATCGCACCCGTCCATACTCGAAGTACTCCACCCCGCGCTCAAAGTAGCGATCGCCGGCTAGGTCAAAGAGAAGGTCTTCGTCGAGGAGGTCGCTAAAGGTCGCCATGGCAAGAAAATCCCGGGTAGGTCATGCAGGCCGTTGTTGTTAAGGTTGTTTGTGCGAGCTCGCCGCAAACACCTGCTCTGCTGTTAGGGATAGCTGTGGGAACTGGGCGGATTGAATTCTGTCGGTGCCGCGAAATTGCGTTACCTGATATTCTCCATCAACCAGGGTGTAAACGCTAAGGGTTGGCTGCTTGGGGTTGCCGATAAACTTGCGACCTCCCAGGGCGGCGTAGTCAATAATCCAGTATTCTGGGATGCCAAGGGCCTCGTAATCTGCCAGCTTGAAGTAATAGTCATCTCGCCAATTGGTGCTGACGACCTCAATCACAAGCTGCACCGATCGCCCCTGGGCAATCACAGAGCTAGACTCCCACATGGGCTCTGACCTGATGGCAGTGCGCTCTAGCACGATAACGTCGGGTTCATAGCCCGATTCGCCCTCGGCTCTGATAATGCATTCCTTGGGAATAAAGTAGGGAAGCTGTTGCTGTTGGAGGTGGAGAAAAAGAGCGCCACTCACAAACCCTGCCACTTCGGAATGCTTTCCCTTTGGCTTTGGCCTCTGAACAATTGCACCCCGGCGCAGCTCGTAGCGGTATTCGCCCTGCTCAGGGTACCACTGGATGAAGTCTTCGAAGGTGACGGGCTGGGATAGCGCCTGAACCATAATATAGAAGTAGGCTTTGTGGGACGTCCTCTTGCAATTGGCAAGCACTATATATCACTTTATTGTAAGAAGCTGACAGGGGACTGCCATGAGTGAGTACCAATACTACGAATTCCAGGCCATCGATCGCCCGCTCACCACACAAGAGCAAGCCGAGGTTGCCCAACTGTCGAGCCGGGTGCAGCTCTCCCCCATGCGGGCCATTTTCCTCTACAACTACGGCGACTTTCGGGGTGACCCCAAAGAAGTGCTGACCCAGTACTTCGACATGATGTTTTACATCGCCAACTGGGGCACCTGGCAGCTGACGTTTCGCTTCCCCAAAGCGATCGCCAATCGTGACTGGTTTTGCCCCTATGAGATTGATGGTGGGATTACCGTCACCCAGACGTCTCAATACATCGTCCTAGACATCCTCGTCTCGGACGAAGATGGGGGCGGGGGCTGGGTCGAAGGGGAGGGCTGGCTCCCCCGGCTGCTGCCGCTACGGGATGAGCTGCTGAGCGGTGACCTGCGGCTGCTGTACCTGGCCTGGCTGCGGATTGCGCCGAACCACATTGGATACGGCGTGGAAGAAGACCCACTCGAACCCCCGGTTCCCCCCAACCTGGACCAGCTCTCGAAGGCGCAGCAGGCCTTTATGGAGCTGGTGGAACTGGATGACAACTTGGTTGCGGCAGCAGCTCAAGCTAGCCCATCTCAGCAAGCCAAGCCAGAGCGCCCCTTGGAAGAGATGCTGCCCAAGCTTACTGAGGCGGAACAGCAAGACTTCTTGCGTAAGCTGGTGCGACGGGAGCCCCACGTGGACCTGCAGTTAATCAACCGCTTGAAGGAGCTTGCTGGCATGGGTGAGCCAGGCCCTCAAGGCGCATCGGGAAAGCGCAAGCTGAATGAGCTGGAGGCAGATGCCCGCAGCGCTGCCGAAGCGCGTAAACACAAAGAAAGGCAGGCTGCCCGTAAGCAGCGGGTGGCTGAGCTGGAAGCGCTGGCTAAAAAAGAAGCGGAGACCTGGGAGCGGGTGGTGGACCTGATTGCCTATAAGCAGGCCAAATATTATGACGAGGCGGCGCTGCTGCTCAAGGACCTGCGTGATTTGGCGAAACATCAGGATAAGCTGCCTGAGTTTGTACGGCGGTTGGAAGGGTTAAAGTCTGACTACAGCAATCGACCGGCCCTGATGCGGCGGTTTAAGGCGGTTGAAACGGGACTATAAAATAGAGAATGTGAGCTGAATGCAAGATATGAATTTGCCGCACTGGACAAACCCAAAATCAGACGTAGGGCCATGGCACTGCCATGGCCTTCTACAAAGCGGTAGGTAATCTAACCATGGTCACGACCCGTGTACGAACCTGGACAGTGAAGGAATACCATCAAATGTTGAGGGCCGGAATTCTGGCCCCTGACGAGCGCGTTGAGCTACTGTCTGGACAGATCTGGGAAATGAGCCCGCAAGAACCACCCCATGCCGCCACGACCCGTCGGGCGTCTCGCTATTTGGACCGGCTGCTGAGGGACGTTGCGGATGTGCGTGTGCAGCTGCCCATCACCTTAGAGCCCGACTCGGAGCCTGAGCCCGACATTGCCGTTGTTCGGCTACAGCCTAACGACTATGAGGATCATCACCCCACCCCAGATGATATTTTCGGGGTGATAGAGGTTGCCGACACGACGCTGCGGAAGGACCGAAAGCAAAAGGCTCTAGCCTACGGAAGCGCTGGTATCCCCGAGTACTGGATCCTAGACGTGAATGGTCGCCGGGCCTATATTTTGCGAGAGCCGAACGAGATAGGCTACGGTGCTGAGGTGATAATAACCCCTACAGACACCGTCCGTTCTCTGGCGTTTCCGGCCATCGAAATTCCGCTCGCTGAACTGTTCCTACCGGTTGGGGATTGACCGATGGGCCAACCTTTTCCGACCCCGCTCCTAGACGCTAAGCTGCAGCAGCAG
>JBHJHJ010000232.1:0-27457 GCA_050330955.1 Elainellaceae cyanobacterium
TGCCCGGCTCGACGCTATTGGCCAACGCTTGATAACCTGAAACGCTAGCATCAACAAAAACAACAGTAGAGATAGTGCTATTCATTATGGTTCTGTAGGATTCGTGTGGTGTGCTTGTACAGTGACTTTTGCGGATGGGACTAGCGCGTTAGTGATATTCCAGCCCCGTGTTCACGCCTCTATTTAGGAAGTTGAGAGATAGCTTCCAATAGGTTCTCTGATATTTGAATAAGGCTTTAACAGACCCTGCTCGGTTTTACGGAACTGTAATTGATACAAGTGCCAAGTCGAACTGGATTTAAATTTGAGAAAAAATCCCTGACGGCACTTCACTCAGAGCGTGGTTTTGCAACACTGAATGAAGTTTTGTAATAGATGTAGCGCTCAATCGCCACATTTCAAAGATAGAAGTAAGCCCTACAACTGTCCCTACAAGAAAGTATGGAAGCGCAGTATGGAACCTTCTTTTGTGGGTAGTTAGAGGAATCCAAGCAATAGTATGGTCGTCGCAATTAAAAAGTATGGTTGCCGCGCTCAAAAGTATGGTCCATGTGCTCCAATGGAGGTATGTGCTCCAATGGAGGTGGGGCGAGCTAGAAGACAAGGGTAGCCGAATGGAACTGGAGCAGGCGCTAGCGTTCATCAACACTGCCGTAGAGCCGCAAATTGGGCGATCGCTCTCTGAGGCCGAAATTGCGCTTCTGCAGGGGGCATGGGACGGCGAAACCTACCTACAGATCGCAGAGCGCGTCGGGTATTCAGTCAACTACCTGCAAAGAGACGTTGGCCCTAGGTTTTGGAAGCTGCTCAGCAGCACCTTCGACCGCCGACTCAACAAAACGAATCTGGCCCAAGTGCTGCCGACGCTGCAGATGCCATCTCATCAGGTTTCAGTAGCGCAGGCCGTTTCCGTTCCTGCCGCGGCCCATGATTCAAGCCCAAGCGCTTGCCCATCGATTGATTGGGGAGAAGCACCCAACGTCCAGTTCTTCTATGGCCGTACGGAAGAGATCGGGCAGCTGCAGCAGTGGATTGTAGAGCATAAAGCCCATCTAGTGGCGGTGCTGGGAATGGGGGGCATCGGCAAGACCACTTTAGTGGCCAAGGCTATCGAGGCGATGCAGGGAAAATTTGAGCGCGTCATCTGGCGATCGCTGCGCAACGCACCGTCGCTAGCCACGCTGCTGCAGGAGCTGGTTCCCTTCTTGTCACAGCAGCCGGACACTGACTCTTCATTACCCCAGCTGATGCACTGGCTGCGGGAGCGCCGCTGCCTGCTGGTGCTCGACAACGTAGAAACCATTCTTAAAGGCGGAGAGCGGGCCGGGCAGATGCGAGAAGGCTACGACAACTACGGTGAGCTGCTGCGGCTGGTGGGTCAGTCGCGGCACCAGAGCTGCCTAGTAATTACCAGTCGTGAGAAGCCCGCCGAGGTATCGCTAATTGAAGGGGGCACAGTGCAGCAAATGGTGCTGTCTGGTTCACGGGAGGCCGCGCTAGCGCTACTAGATGCCAAACAGCTCAGCGGCTCTCAGGAGCATAAAGAGCAGCTCTGCGATCGCTACAGCGACAGTCCGCTAGCCCTGAAAATCGTCAGCAGCTCAGTGCGGGACGTGTTTGCCGGAGATATTGCCCAGTTTTTAGCAGAAGATACTCTATTTTTCAACGGCACTCGGCAGCTGCTGGACAGTCAGTTTGCCCGCTTAACCGAGCTAGAGCAGACGGTGATGCGCTGGCTGGCCATCAACCGCGACTGGACCGGTATCGCCGAGTTAGCAGCAGACATAGAGCCCCCCTGCTCAAAAATGGCGCTGCTGGAAGCCCTAGAGTCGCTGTGCTGGCGATCGCTGATCGAGCGGCGCGGCAGTGCCTACACCCAGCAGCCGGTGATTATGGAATATGTCACCGATGGGCTAATTGAGCAGGTGGGCGCTGAGCTGACCCAGCTTGACGCCTTTGAAGAAGCGGTATATAAAACATCAGCCCTGAGACGCTTCGCCTTACTCAAAACAACCGTTCGAGACTTTGTGCGAGGGATTCAAAAGCGACTGATTCTAGGGCCAATTGCCGAACGCATTGGTCCATCAGACTCACACCGATACATCCGTAACCAGCTCAAGGCGCTGCGCTCCCTCGATAAGGCTTTGATTGGCTATGGGGCAGGGAACCTAATCAACTTAGGCTGCGCGCTCTCGATGGATTTTACGGGGCTCGATCTCTCTGTGCTTGCTATCCGACAGGCCGATCTGCAGCAGGCGACGCTGCACTACGTTGATTTAACAGATACGACGGTTCAAGAGACGCTTTTTAAGCAGCCCATTGGTCCGCTGCTGCGGGTTGTTTACAGCCCAGACGGGACACTACTGGCCACGGCGGGCGGCGGCGGAAAAATTGTCGTTTGGCAGACCAGCGACTACAGACCAAAGCTGACCCTGCAAGCCTCCACCAATCGGATCTTATCGCTAGACTTTAGCCCAGACGGCGCTTTTTTGGTCAGCGAAGGAACCGACCATGAACTGAACGTTTGGGATATGGCGACGGGGCAACGAAGCACAACGCTGAAGGGCCACTCTGGCCCGGTTTGGGCCATTCGTTTTAGCCCGACGGAAAACGTCTTTGTCAGCGCCAGCGTCGATTTTACCCTACTCCTGTGGGACCTCAATCATCGCCAACCCATTCATCGTCTAGAAGGCCATACCCGGCAGGTCAATGCGGTGGCCTTCAGCCCCGATGGCCACCAGATTGCAAGCGGCAGTAGCGATGAAACGCTGCGGCTTTGGGACCGGCACACCGGTCAGCTTCTAGAGGTTTGGTCCTGTGAGACAACGCCCCTATCAATTGGCTTTAGCCCAGACGGTAAGTGCTTAGCGATTGGCCATACGGACGGGACCATTCGCTTCTGGGAGCTGACAAGTGAGCAAGCGCTGCTCACCCTTCAGGCCCATGACTGCTGGGCATTTTCGGTTTGCTTCAGTCCCTGTGGGCGCTACTTGGCGAGCGGCGGTCGTGGCAGGACAGCTAAACTTTGGGATACCCGAACGGGGGAGCTGCTGTGGGCAGCGGCAACCGACAGTAGGTGGACTTACTCGGTGGCCTTTAGCCGCGATCGTGTAGCGACTCCGGGAGGATTGGGCCAGCGTCTAGCCGCCATAAACAGTGATAACACGCTCCGCATCTGGGACATCTCTCAAAAGCAGCTGCTTCGCTCGTTACAGGGCTATTCGAGTTGGGTAATGTCGCTCGATGCGCACCCGGAGCAGACATCCTTGGTCAGCGCGAGCAATGACTGGAGCATTCGGCTTTGGAACACGAAAACGGGAGCGCTGCTAAAGACGCTAAGCGGTCACACCGACTGGGTACAGGTGGTAATCTTTAGCCCTGATGGACAGAGAATTGCAAGCGGGGGCAGCGACTGCACAGTGAGGCTTTGGGACAGCGAAACCGGGGCATTGGTTCAAGTGCTCCCCGGCCATGATGCGACCGTGTGGACGCTTTTCTTTAGCTCAGATGGCGAGCGGCTCTTGAGCGGCGGCAGCGATCAAGCGATTAAGCTCTGGAATGCTAAAACGGGACAGCTCATTTGGTCTATTGCCCACAACGATCGGGTTCTCGATGCGCGCTTTAGCCCCGATAATCAGCGTATCGCTAGCGCAGGCGTTGGCAATGCAATTTACCTCTGGGATGCCCAGACAGGCGCACTGCAGCAGACTTGGCAGGTGCAGCAGAATTATAGTGATGCGATCGCTTTTAGCCCCGTTCCGGTAGCGACCCCAGAGGGATTTGGCAATTACCTGGCAGCGGCGGGGGGCGGGGGGACCAACAGCATTAGTCTTTTGAATCTGCAGACCGGTGCGATCTACGGCTCCTTGGAAGACAATCAGGCCAACGTTCGGGCTATCGCTTTCAGCCCTGACGGCAAGCTCATAGCGGGCGGAGGGGATGACCACAACGTCAGTCTGTGGAATGTAGCCACGGGTCAGCTATTGGTCGCTCTAAAGGGGCACGAAGGGCGGATCAATGCGATCGCTTTCATGGCCGATGGTCAAACCCTGGCCAGCGGCAGCACCGATGAGACGATTCGGCTTTGGGATGTGGCCTCAGGGCGCTGCTTGAGGATTCTGCACGCCCCAAGGCCCTACGAAGACATGAACATCGCCGGTATTCAAGGCTTAACAGAGGCGCAAAAAGCAAGCCTAACAGCCTTAGGGGCAGTGGAGGGTTGACTCTTTTAGTGGTTCAGAAAACTGAGTTTTGATGAGCAGGCTTGACGATTGGATTGTGTTTAGAGCGGATATCAAGGGGGGCAACTTTGCCTCTACTAACTGGGAGGCTACGGCAGCATTTTGATTCTTCAATTGCCGCAACGCTTCTGCTGCAGTCAGCCGCGTATAAGCGCAGTAGTTTGCAGCGGTTTTCGTTACCTGGAGCTATCGCTGGCTCTGTGAGATTTTGCATGTGTCCCAATTGTAGGTCCATCGGCCCTCATGGTAGGCACTTTTATTTAAGCGGCTTGCAGAACGTAGAACGTATAGCCATAAACATCGCTGAATTCTTCAAACAGTCGCATCTCTTCTTCAGTTTCACGAATTACAGATTGAATAATTGGGGTAATGTCAATTTGCTGCATCCGCTCACGGAGCGGTTCGTAATAGTTGACCCACCAAGCCTGACTGGGGAGCCGATGGGTCGAAAGCACGCTATAGCCAGACCGATGAGCCCGATGCATATTCTCAGCCTCGCTGCCCATCAGCGGATAGGCGTTTTGCCAGTATGCGCGAGCAGGCGCTGGCACATTGTCAATGAACCAGCTCAGCTCTGAGATGACAGCTACGCCGCTGCTTGAAAGAAGCGATCGCCAGACTTTGAGCGCCTGCTCAAACCCAAGGTTATAGGCGGCTCCCTCAGACCAAAGCAGGTCAATCGAGCCAGCTGGCCAGTCGAGCTGGGCCATGTCAGCCTGAATTGGAATAATGAGCTGCTCAAGACCTGCCTGCCTGGCGCGAGATTTGAGTTCTTCGATAAACACAGGCGAAGTGTCAATCGCCCTGACGATGCTTTGGTAGTGCTGTGCAAGCAGCAGTGCGCCGGCACCGCTGCCGCAGCCCAGATCAGCACTTCGCGGCTTGGTGGGCAAGCTGGGCAGACTGCTCAATATTTCGCGAGAGAGGTCAGCGTCGCCAGGCCCTTTGCGGGCGAGGCCACGGTGCAAGTCTGTCAAAGCGGCAATGAACTCAGCCTGAGTGTCCATGGGGCACCTCGACAAATAAGAGCCTAGCGGGCTTGGGGACCGGCATATCTCCAATAGGGCCTACGCATACTGCTCCACCGCAGCCACCAACCGCTCACTCCACCGCTCCACCAGCTCCGCACTGGCCGCCTCCACCATCACCCGAATCACCGGCTCCGTTCCCGAAGCGCGAATCAGCACTCGGCCATCCTTACCCATCACCGCCTCAGCCTCAGCGATCGCCTGCTGCAGATCAGCATCCTCGCTCCAGGCCTGACGGCGATCGTAGTTCTCAACCCGCACATTCCGCAGCACCTGGGGATAGGTGCGGAAGCTCTGATCCACCTGCGTCGCTAGGGGTAGCCCCGACCGCCGCACCAGGGCCGCCAAATGCAGCGCCGTCAGCGTCCCGTCGCCGGAAACGCCGTAGCGAGGGCAGAGGATGTGGCCCGACTGTTCTCCTCCCAATTGAGCGCCCCGCCGCGTCATCTCCGCCTGCACATACTGGTCGCCCACCTTGGTACGCACAAAGGTGCCGCCATTGGCTTGCCAAGCTCGCTCAAAGCCGAGGTTCGCCATCACCGTGGTGACGATGGTGTCGTCAGCAAGCTGGCCCGATGCCCGTAGGGCGCTGCCCCAGAGGTAAAGAATGTAGTCGCCATCCACCACGCGCCCTTTGCCATCCACCGCGATCACCCGGTCGGCGTCGCCGTCAAAAGCAAAGCCGAGGTCGGCCCCCACCTCCTGCACCGCCGCCATCAGGGCCGCTGGGTGTGTGGAGCCGCAGTGGACGTTGATGCGATCGCCATCGGGCTGGTCGTGGAGGCAGTAGACCTGGGCTCCCAGCTGACGGAAAGCGGCGGGGGCTGTATGTACTGCTGCGCCCCAGGCGAGGTCTAACACCACTGCTATGCCCTGTAGGCTCTGCAGCGGCTGACACAGCGCCGACACATAGGTCTGAATTAAATCGTCGCGCTTGCTGTAGTGCCCCCACTGCGGCAGCGGCGTCACGGCCTGGGCGCTGCCCGCTGAGGCCCTCAGGGCCTCCTCAATCTGAGCCTGCTGAGAGGCCGCTAGCTTAGCACCGCCCCAGCCAAAAAACTTAATGCCGTTATCGCCGGGCGGATTGTGGCTCGCCGAAATCATGACGCCACCTACAGCCTGCGTCTTTTGGGTGAGGCAAGCCACTGCGGGGGTAGGGCAAAGGCCCAAATCCCAGACTTCTAGGCCAGCGGCAGTGAGGCCCGCGGTAAGGGCCGTAGTGAGCGCTTCGCCAGAGTTGCGGGAGTCGCGGCCTAAAATGATGGTTCCACGGGCACCGTCAGGAGCCTCATCCCGCAAAACGCGCCCGGCCCAAAACCCAACCTGAGCCGCCAAAGGCGGGGTTAGCACCTCCCCGTAGCGGCCTCTGATGCCGTCAGTGCCGAACAGTCGACGACTTGGAAGCTGAAGCGGTGCCAAAAGGTCTATTTCGGTATCTATCGGTCCTGGTTTCAGATTAGGCGGCGTTAACGACAGCATGATTCAAATCACTCCACACATCACACAGTGGAGCATATCACCTCAGGTAAATAAGTGTTAAAGGATCGGGCCAAAATTCGGCAATGTGCTGCCAAAGACAAAACCTCACTAAATGAGGTACGTCGCTGCCTTAACGTCATCCGGATTCAAACCCCAGCCTGCTGCAAAAGCTGCTCTACCTGCTCGCGGGTCAGATTCCCCTCAATCAGCTTCGGCGCCGCTGGGTTGTAGGGCCCCTCTAGTCGATCAATGGTTGAAATCTGGGCACTGGCGGGAAGCACTGGCACATCGGGGTCAAAGGCAGTGGGGCGCATCAGAGAGCTGGAAAAGCCCCGAAAAACCACGATCGCATCCGCCTCTTCATCCACTTGCGCATTGACCAGCAGTACTTCTTGGGGATGCTTGAGGGTGTATTGTTCTAGCCGAGTAATGAAGTTCACGGGTTATGAGTTCACGGGGGCACTGTTCATCGAAGGCCTCTAGCGCTCTAGCGCCGATCGCCCTTGCCGGCCTAGGCGGACAAAAATAAAGTAGCTCAGGCACAGGACATAGACAATCAGGCCGATAATCCCCAAGAATCCTAAGAATCCTGGCTTTAGGTTGGCGTGGAAATATTCGCGGAACAGCAGCGGCGCTTCGAACCATACTTGACAAAACGGAGACGCAAAGGCTTCCTGGTCGAAGGCGCAGGGCACAAACGGCACCATGGCGATCGCCCCCAGCACCCCATAAACGCTGACGCCCCAGCGCCAGCTCGTGAACGCGGTCTTTAGGGGTGAGGTGGGCTGTTCAGCAATCTCTTCGTTGATGTCGACCCAAAACCAGAGGCAAACCGGAATTAAGACCCGAGAGATTAGCCCCGTAAGCAGGCCAACGCGAAATCCACCGATCATCAAATAGACGGTAATGGCCAATAGGCTGAGCACCCGCCAGTAGATAATTAGCAGCCGCACCATGGCCTCTTGCTTGCGCACAAAGGTCCACAGCAGCAGCACTAAAGGGGCCACGACGGTGACCAAGACCGCCAGGCGGTAATCCATCCAAACGAGCGATCGCAGCAGCTCTTGGCTCATATTCCGCACTTATCCTTCACTTATCGCTTATCCTTCACTTATTTCTATGGGCTTCATTTCCTTTGCGGCCTTCACTGCCCTTATGGCGACTGTACCACCGCATGAGCACCCCGGCCAGCTGCTCAGAGCTGTGCCGCACCTGACCGTCGGGCCGCTCTGCCATCACGTTAGCAATGATAATCCGCCGTTCCAGCCGCCGCACCGCCTCACGATCTAGGAAAACCGGCGCGGCCCCCACGCTGCTGTAATGGGCCAGCACGTTCTCGGAGGGCGATCGCCCCTGCACCAGCACAGCGTCAAATAGCGGGCCACCGCAGGCGGTGTCGATGGCGCGAATGTGGTCTGCCACGGTGTAATCGTCCGTTTCTCCCGGCTCAGTCATGATGTTGCACACATAGACCCGAGGGGCACGGCAGGCGGCGATGGCGTGGGTAATCTCGGGCACCAGCAGGTTGGGGATGATGCTGGTGTAGAGGCTGCCGGGGCCAATCACCACGTAGTCCGCTTCGCGGATGGCCTGCAGCACCTTGGGCACGGCGGGCGGATCGGCGGGGCTGCAGCCCACTTTCACCACCTTGCCCCGCGCCTTCGCAATGTTAGATTCCCCCTCAATGCGGCGCCCGTCCGCCATCTCGGCCCAGAGCCGCACGTCGCTGAGGGTGGCGGGGAGGACCTGGCCCCGCACTGCCAGAACCCGGGAGCTAGCGGCGATCGCCTGCTCCAAATCCCCCGTCACCTCCCCCATTGCGGTGATGAACAGGTTGCCGAAGCTGTGGCCTTCCAGCCCGTCACCGGCCTGAAAGCGATACTGGAATAGTTCGGTGAGCAGCTTCTCCTCATCCGCTAGCGCCGCTAAGCAATTGCGGATGTCCCCCGGCGGCAGCACCCCAATTTCTCGCCGCAGCCGCCCCGAGGAGCCCCCGTCGTCTGCCACCGTGACCACCGCGGTGATGTTGGCGCTAAAGTGCTTTAAGCCCCGCAGCAGGGTCGAGAGTCCAGTGCCCCCACCGACCACCACGACTTTGGGGCCGCGATTGAGGCGGCGATGGGTTGAGAGCAAATCCACTAGGTCTTCATCTCCGTCGGGAATGAGCACCTCTGTGATGGAATTGAGGGTGCGCGATTGCCCCAAAAAGACCAGCAGGATGCCCACAAGTACCGCGACCGGACCGCTGACGTAGTTGGGAATCAGGTCCGTGATAGCGGAGAGCGCCTGATCGATGAATTGGGTGATGTAGAACACCGGCGTGCGCTTTGCCCAAATGGCCACCCCTAGCGCGGTCAGAAAGACGCCGACCGCGCTGGTAAACAGCCACCGCTTAATGAACAAACCCGGAGCTAGCCACTTAAACCAGCGGTGGCTCTGAACTGACGCACGTCCGAGCCGCAAGCGTCGATATCGCTTACCGTTGGGACGAGGGAGCGGCTTTGGGAATTTCAATGGCATGACCGATGGCGTGGACCAACATTGTGTTGGGATGCGGCTACCCCTCACAGCCTCGATGATATCGAACCATGGCAATAGGACAGTAGACCTAACTTGGATTAGTTTCACCGCTACTTGGACTAAATCAGCACAAGTCTAAGCAGTATAGCGATACTCAGTCTCTCATAAGCTTTCTGAGCGAGAGGCGTGGACTGAGCCTGCCCCTCCTCTCTCGAATCATTCGAGATTGCTACGGATTCTAAGCCCATCGATAAATACTGTAAAAAATTAACACGCCTAAACTAGTGAAAGTGCCCAATCTCCTTGCCTGCATCTGCTATGAAGCTTCGCCTGATTGAAATCTTTATTTCAGACCAGCATCAGGGCATCGTCGCCAGCATTCTTCAAGAGAACGAATTTCTAGGGACCTGGTGGGTGCCGCAGCCACAGCAACGACAGAAGGTACAACTCCTGCTGTATGACAAAGATGTTGAGGCAGTGCTCGATCAGCTCGACAGTCAGTGTTCTGGTCTGGAAAATTTTCGGGTGATGTTGCTCTCAGTTGAGGCGACCCTGCCAAGACCTGATCTACTTGAGGCGCAGGGTAACCAAGAGTCAGATCAAGGCAAACAGCAGCAGACGCCGCAGCGCGTCAATCGAGAGGAGCTTTACACCGACATCATCGCCAGTATTGAAGTTTCTTGGCGACAAAACATCATGGTGCTCCTGTCGACCTTAATTGCGGCTGTTGGGCTTTTACAAAACAGCCAGACCGTGATTATCGGCGCCATGGTTATCGCTCCGCTGCTCAAGCCCAATATGGCCCTAGCCGTAGCCACCACCCTAGACGATTTATCCCTCGGACTGCGGACCTTGAGGACCGGGCTGCTCGGGATTGGGCTGGCGATCGCCCTCTCTACCACAATTGGCTCTGTCTTTCCCGTCGATCCGAGCCTTTCCGAAATTGCTATGCGCACTGACATTCAGCTCACGGACGTGATTCTGGCTCTGGCCTCTGGGGCTGCGGGCTCTCTGGCTGTCACTACCGGAGAGACCAACGCAGTGGTCGGGGTAATGGTGTCTGTGGCGCTGCTGCCGCCGCTGGTGGTTTTTGGCCTACTCCTGGGGTCTGGGCAGTGGCAGTGGCTCTTTGGATCGGGGCTGCTGGTGCTGACCAACCTGGTATGTCTAAACTTGGCTGCCGTAATTGTGCTGTGGATTCAAGGCGTCAAGCCGAGGCAGGCTCATCGAGCTGATGAAGCTCAGAAGACCACAGGCGTTGCCTTTGCCGGCTGGGGGCTATTGCTGGCGGGGCTGTTGACGGTTATCACCTTGTGGAAATATCAGCTACTATAAGTGGCATTACGCCTCAAATGGCATTACGCCTCCTTCGCCTGCCATGACCAGCCTCCTCTCCTCCCCGGCCCTCACTTCCCAACACCCCGGCGATCGCTTCTTAATTACGGCGGAGCCGCTAGCCATTGACGCGGTCTATGCCCAGGCAGACGATCCCGCCAACGGGGCGATCGTGGTGATGAGCGGCATGGTGCGAAATCAAACCGGCGGCAGGCCCGTCGTGGCGTTAGACTACCAGGCCTATGAACCCATGGCGCTGCAGGTATTTCGTCAAATTGCCGAACAAATTCGAGGCCGGTGGCCCGTCACCTGCGTGGTAATTCACCACCGCACCGGGCGGCTGACGGTGGGCCAGATCAGCGTACTCGTGGCCGTGGGCTGCCCCCATCGAGGGGAGGCTTTTGCTGCCTGTCAATACGCCATCGATACCCTCAAGCACACCGCACCTATCTGGAAGAAGGAGTGCTATCGCGACGGCGGCCATAGCTGGGTGAAGTGTTGTTGAATTTCTGCTACGGCACTTTCGGTGCCTCATACAGGTGAAAATCGCCACAGCAAGGTGTAGGGGGCATTAGAGGCGGCTGCAATGTCGCCTACATCACATTGCCAAGCCCCAAATTATCGATTAGATTGGAGCCGAAACCCGGCGGCATAGGTATTGCTACTTAGCAGGCCACTCAAGCCAAAAGGATATTTCTGAAAACTCGTCAATCGTTGAAGATGGTCAAATACGACGTTACGCTTCAGCTTGCGTCCCGTAAGTACAGCGCCCACGCTATACTCGCAACCGTTCGCCGCGAGCTGCGCATGGCTGGATGTCCCGAGCACGACATTCGTCGATTTACCGAAGAGGCCACACAAAAGGACTACTCTCATCTACTGCAGACCTGCAGGCGGTGGGTCATTCTTCAAGAGTGCTGAATTTTCAACGATTAGCGATCGCTTTCTTAACCTGTCGGTAATGCTCAGCTAATGTTGAGTTGCTAGACTCACATGCAGGCACATTGGCGGCTACAGGGGTGTACTTGAGCCAATCCTGACCACTTAGCGCTGCGCGAGCGATAGGGTTCTGCCCCCGTGAGGTCACCCGCTGCAGTCTGTCGCGCAAGTCCGTCGTACAACTCTGTTGCACAAGTGGCAAACGACGCTGGCCATGAGTATGACCCCGCACGAATTGGATAGCGCTGGTTTTCGGCGCCAGTCTTTGCTGGCTTTGAATGCTAGGGAGATACTGATAGGCGGGCTATTCTGCTTACCAGCAGCGTTGTCTCTGCTGGGTCTAGTTGCCACGATTGCTGTCTTTGGCTATCAGAGCTGGCTATTTTTTCACCAGGTTCCAGGGTGGACGCTATTAACCGACAATGAGTGGACGCCGCTGTTTGCTAGCCAGAAGTACGGCATCCGCGTCCTGGCTGGCGCTACGCTCATGGTCAGCGCGATCGCCATGGGCGTTGCGATGCCCTTGGGGTTGATGGGGGCGATTTATCTGAGCTACTACGCACCGTCTAGCCTGCGCCGCATTCTTAAACCAACTCTAGAGTCGCTGGCTGGGGTGCCCACCATCGTATATGGCTATTTTGCGCTCCAGTTTGTTACCCCCAATCTGCGAACCTTTATTCCCAACATAGCGACCTTCAACTCTCTCAGCGCGGGCATTGTGACCGGCATTTTGATCATCCCCATCATTTCGTCCATGAGTGAGGATGCCCTGCGCAGCATTCCTAAAGAGCTGCATCAAGGGGGATACGCTGCCGGGTTTACCAAGCTGGAAGTCATGCTAGATATCGTGCTGCCCGCTGCGATCCCTGGCGTGCTGGCCTCGTTTTTGCTCGCGGCGTCTCGGGCCCTGAGCGAAACCATGATTGCTTACATCGCGGCGGGCCAAAATCCCCAGGCTACCCTCAACCCGCTCGTTCCAGCAGAAACGATCACAGCCTTCATTATTCAGGTGAGCCTGGGGGACGTGCCGTCAGACTCCCTGTTGTTCCACACTATTTTTGCAGTTGGCGCTATTTTGTTCGGGCTGACGCTACTACTCAACCTGTTCGGGCAGTGGTTGATTCATCGCTACAGTCGCACTATTAGTGGCCTCTATATTTCAACCGCGTCCCCCATTACCGCAGGGCGCGGTATCGCGCCTCGGCTTCAGGGCTATGTCCGCGACCTGATTCAGCGCGTCCAGCCGGCCTCTCCCGGACTCTTTCGATATCAGCTGCCGAGCCGCATGGCCTATGAATCGCTGGTGGTGACCCTGGGCTTTCTGGCCTCACTCACAGGGGTTGTTATCCTGAGCGCACTGCTGCTCGGAACTTTCCGTCAGGGCTTTACGATGCTGGATGTCTCTTTTCTGACCCGCTATCCCTCTCGGGATCCGACTGATGCCGGCATTCGTGCAGCCCTAATGGGCACCCTCTGGCTTTTAGTGATTGTAGCCGTTCTGAGCTTTGCCATTGGCATAGGGACCGCTATCTTCCTAGAAGAGTATTTGCCGCAAAATCGCTGGAGCCGCTGGATAGAAGTGAGCCTCAATAACGCGGCTGCTATTCCCTCAATCATCTACGGCCTTTTAGGTCTAGCGCTATTTATGCGGTGGCTCTCTCCCGTCACCGGGGGGCGCACTGTCCTGGCGGGCGGGTTGATCTTAACCACCATCGCGCTGCCCACCGTGATTATTAACGCCCGCTCTGCCCTACGCCGAATTCCCGATACCCTACGTCATGGTGCCTATGGATTGGGTATGACCCGAGCCCAAGCGATTTATCACGTGCTGCTCCCGGAAGCGCTGCCCGGAATAATGACCGGTATGCTGCTGGCGCTGTCGCGCACCGTCGGCGAAACCTCGCCGCTCGTTGCTGGTGCCTTCGCCTTTATCCAGCTCACGCCGCCGCTTTCCCTCGCCGGGCTTACCAGTCCCCTGGCCACCCTACCGACTCAAATCTTTTTTTGGGCATCGCGCCCGCAAGCTGACTTTCGGGCGCTCACTGCCGCCGCCATCATTGTGCTGGGCGCGATTGTCCTTCTCATCAACATCTCTGCCGTATTACTACGGGATGCCTACCGACGACATGTCTAGACTTCAGAAGCTGGGTCAGCGCTTTCTGTCAAAATTTAAGGCTCAAAGCCAGGCTAGCGCCTCTGACCCGCTGGCATCTTTGGGCCCCAAGGCGATCGCGCTCCAGGCGAGGCACTTGACCGTTGCCTACGGCGGCAACACTGTGCTGGAGCAGGTCAACCTCGACATTCACGCCCGGAGCCTGACGAGCCTAATTGGCCCCTCGGGCTGCGGCAAGAGCACCCTGCTGCGCTGCTTCAACCGACTCAACGACCTCATTCCCGAAACGCGAATTACAGGACATCTGGCCATCAGCGGTTACGACCTCCATCAGGTCAACCCACTTGTCCTGCGCCGCTGGGTGGGTATGGTGTTCCAGCGCCCCAACCCTTTCCCAAAGTCGATCTACGACAATATTGCAGTGGGCCTGCGGGTTAACCGCTACCAGGGTAACGTCGACGAGCGGGTTGAAGCCTCACTTCAGCAGGTGGGCCTTTGGGAGGAAGTTAAGGATGATCTAAGAAAAAATGCCTTAGCCCTATCGGTGGGGCAGCAGCAGCGGCTCTGTATTGCCCGCACCATCGCTCTAGGATCTCAGGTGCTGCTGATGGACGAACCCTGCGCTGCCCTCGATCCCATTTCGTCAGAGCGCATTAACCTGCTCTTAGAAGAGCTGAAGCAAACCTATACTATTGTTATTGTGACCCACGACCTGCGCCAGGCCGCTAGCGTGTCCGACTGGGTCGCCTTCTTTGATGTCACTTATGCCCCAGATGGACGGCGGGTTGGGCGACTGGTGGAGTTTGGGGACGTGCAGACGATATTCATGCAGCCTCATCACCCGGCGACGCAGGACTATATCTACCACCAGTCCTACAGACCAACGATGGCATAAAGTAAAGCTTTTCTCGCTGACGTTTAAGCCCCTATGATTACCGTTACCGTCAAGCTGTTCGCGGCCTACCAAGAGGCCTACAATCGCTCAGAATTGGTGCTTGAACTACCGGATCAAGCGCCAGTGCACATCGTCGGCGATCGCCTCATTGCCGAGCACCCCGAGCTAGAGGCGTGGCGCGACCAGACTCGCTATGGCATAAACTTCCAGTTTGTAGAGCCGGATGCGCTGCTGCATCAGGGGGATGAGGTGGTGCTGATTCCCCCGGTTAGTGGCGGACGATAGGGGCGGATAATAGGGGGAGGATAACGCTAGCAGGTGATGAGGGATAATCTACCCAGCCTATCCCTCCAAAAACTGCCATGGTCTCCCGTCGAACTCTGCTCTCTACCGCCGCTGCTGCCGGGCTACTGGGAACGCGCTTTACCCCAGCGCAGGGCCAGGGGGCTCCTTCCCTGCTGCGTCCGCCCCGATTGCAGCCTGGGGACCGGGTCGGCATCATTAGCCCCGCCGGGGTCACCACCTCGCAACAGGACCAGGACATCGTCGTCAATGCCATTAGGGCGCTGGGCTTGGTGCCCGCCCTCGGTCCCCACGCCCGCGATCGCTACGGTTACCTAGCGGGAAGAGATCGCGATCGCGCCGCTGACGTCAATCAGTTTTTTGCCGATCCCACCATCAAAGCCCTGATGCCGATTCGCGGCGACTGGGGCAGCAGCCGCATTTTGCCCAGCCTAGACTACGACGTCATTCGCCAAAACCCTAAGATTCTGGTGGGGTTTAGCGATATCACTGCCCTACTGCTGGGCATCTACGCGCAAACCGGGCTCGTGACGTTTCATGGCCCCCACGGCCTAACCTCGTGGCTACCGGATCAAGCGATTCCTTTCCGCCGGGTGCTCTTCGAGGGAGCAGCCGCAGGAATCGGCGGCACCCTACGTCCCCGTCCCACGCCTCACCGAATGATTACGCCTGGGCAGGCCCAAGGCCCCCTGATCGGCGGCAACCTGTCAGTGATTGCAGGCATCGTAGGATCCCCCTACATGCCCGATCTTGACGGCGCTGTTCTGTTTGTGGAAGACGTGGGAGAGGCTGTTTACCGCGTCGATCGCATGATGACCCAGCTCAAGCTAGCCGGAGCGCTGGATGGTCTTGCGGGGTTTATCTTCGGGCAATGCACCCGGTGCCCGGCGGAGGGCGACTCGCTGACCCTGGAGCAGGTGCTGCGAGACCACCTGCAGCCCCTCGGCATTCCAGCCTGGATGGGAGCGCTAATTGGCCACGTGGAGCCTATTTTGACGCTGCCCATTGGCGTTACGGTAGCGATCGACGCTGAGCGCGGCGCGCTCCAGATGCTGCAGCCTGCCGTGGTGTGAGAGGCCTAATTTTTAAAGTCCCGTGGTCCCGTGTAGCCTGAGATATCGGCAAGCTGGTCTAGCGGAATGACGCCCGAGTATAGCTCGCCGTTGATCTCCCAGCTCGGAAACCCCTGAATTCCGGCGTCGCGGCAGAGCTGAGGCTGAGCGTTGTAGCCATCAGGGGCACACTCGACGTAGTTGATGTAGTCAAAGGCCTCCCGGCCAAACAGGCGCTGCTGCTCGTGGCAGTGGGGGCACCAGTAGGCGCTGTATTTCTTGGCGCCAATGTCGCTTAGATGCTGGGCAAGGGCAATTTCTGATTCGCCGGAGGTGGTTTCAATCGGGGGGGGCACCTCTCCGGCCACAGCGGCCTCGCCTCCGTCAGGAGACCCCACATCGGCATAAACAATGCCCGTCCCTACAAGCGTCACCACGGCAACTAGGACACCGGTAAAGGCGAGCTGTCCGAAGTCGTTCCAGTGACGCCCCAGCAGGGTAACAATTAGCAGGCTGAGGCTGGAGACGGCGGACACAATACAGTAGGGGCAAACCTGCTGGATGTCGGTGGTCAGCACGTACATCAGGTAGCCGCTGAATAGGGTCATGGCTAAAGCGCCCATAAACAGCAGCAGCCAGCTCCACTCTTCTAGCTTGGCTCTCAGCTCTTTGTTGTCATCTACCTTAATGGCAAGGGGGCCTAGGGCCAGCACCATCATTGCCCCGTAGGCTAAAAAGCCAAACAGGGTCAGCGGCAGACCAAATACGCTGGCGTAGGGGCTAGAGAGGACAATATCGCACCCGCCCACAGGGCAGGCGGCGTCGCCACCTAGGGCTTTTGAGATGGTGAGGTATCCCGTCAGCACGGCGCCCAGCGCCGCGATCGCCCCCAGAATATAGCGAGAGCGGCGATGGAGCCAGGGCGTTTGCTGGCGGCGGCGATTTACAGACCTACTGCTCATGTTTCAATCCCTGCGGTTAATCTCTATGGGTCTAATTCTATGGGTCTAAGTGGAAGGCCATAAACAAACTAAACAAGCCCGTAAAACTATTTTGCCCCATCTACATATGCTTTGCGGTGGATCTTCTGAGATTTTCCTGAGGTGGATTGTTGCTTGCGCTAGCGTCGTGCTCTCTAGCGACGCCATCGTGGTCTGTGGACTGGGGCTGGGCACTCTGTCTGAGGTCGCTCTGGCCTACAAATACGGCACCCCGACCGTGCTTGTGGCACCGGCGGCTGACACCTTAGCCCTCTTGGGTCGGCTAGGCGCCCCGTCGGTCTACGTAGCCCATACAGCCCAAGACGCGATCGCCCTTCTGAAAAATTTTCTGGATTTAGAACAAACTGCAGCCGAGGGATAGATGGCAACGGCGCTGTATCTTCACCTAAAGTAAGGACCCAGTTAGCATAGCAACAGCCGTAATCAACAGCCCCAACTCAATTCTCGAGGTCACGCTTTAATGTCTACCGCCCCCGACAACGACAAAAATAATTTTTTAAATCCCCGCAGCCGCTATCGGGGCGAGTTTTCGCCTCAGGCCCTAGCCTTCAACGCCAATCTACAGGAGTTTGCCCATCAGGTTAGCTTAATTTGCGGGCTAGAAACAGGCGGTAAAATCTCCTCTGATGAGGCCTATCAGAGAATCCGGACGCTTTGGAAAGCGCTCAAGCAGTCTAAGCAAGCGCTGCTAGACCAGCCCCCGCCAGACGTTGAACTGCCGCCGGAGGACGGAGCGTGATCGCCTCGACCGCCGCTCAACCATCACCAGCGCTCCCCACGCTCAAAAACTGCTCCACGAGTGTCAAAATCCGCTGCGACGCCTTGCCGTCCCCAAACGGGTTAATAGCGGTCGCCATCTTGTTGTAAAGGTTGTCATCGTTCAGAAGCTGCAGCGTTTCTGCCACGATGCGGTCCGAATCAGTGCCAATGAGCTTAGCCGTCCCCGCAATGACCGCTTCCCCCCGCTCCGTCGTCTCCCGCAGCACCAGTACTGGCTTACCCAAACTAGGCGCCTCTTCCTGCAGGCCGCCAGAGTCGGTGAGCAGCAGGTCACATCGCTGAATCGCACCCACCAGGGCGCCGTAGTCTAAAGGTTCTGTCAGAAAGATGCGAGGATGGCCGCCCAGAATGGCCTGCAGCGGCTCTCGCACGGTGGGGTTGCGGTGCAGCGGTAGCAGCAGAACGATATCCTCTTCCTGTTCAATCACCCGCAAAAAGCCCTGGGCGATCGCCTTCAAAGGGGCGCCCCAGTTCTCCCGGCGATGGACCGTCGAGAGCAGGACCCGGTAGCGAGACCAGTCCAGCCCAGGAATATCGCAAGGGGGATGGCGATCGGCCACGGTCAGCAGGGCATCGATCACGGTATTTCCGGTGTGATAGATGTGCTCTGACACCCCGGACTGCCGCAGATTTTTAACGGCCTGATCGGTAGGCGCAAAATGCAGCCGAGCAATCTGCGACACCAGCCGGCGGTTGGCCTCCTCAGGGTAGGGATCCATCAGCTGGTCGGTGCGCAGGCCCGCCTCCACATGCCCCACCGGAATTTTGCGATAAAAGGCTGCAAGGGCCGCCGCGAATGCGGTCGTCGTGTCTCCCTGAACCAAAACCAGGTCTGGACGCCGCGCCTCGAACACCCGCTCTAGCCCCTGCAGCGTGCGGCAGGTGATATCGGTCAGGGTCTGCTGACGCTGCATAATCTCAAGATCGACATCGGCCTTCAAACTGAAAATCTCCATAACCTGGGCAACCATCTCGCGGTGCTGCCCCGTCAACACAACCTGGGTGTCAAACGCATTGGACTGCTGAAAGAGGCGAATAACTGGGGCCAGCTTAATCGCTTCAGGACGAGTCCCAAGGATGATGCAGATAGGGGTAAGGGGAGATGACATTTCCGTTTCTGTGACTGTTTGGGTAAATCAGTTCGGAACTGATCATAGCTGACACCTTGTCAAATGTCTAAAACACGATTTAACCCACAAGTTTCTCCACCGAATATTGAGTGGATAATTTATAGTAAATGTCTAAAAAAGAAACGAAACTAGCTGCTTCAAACTGGCATAAAATCAGCGAAATTTAAGTGTTTTCAAGAGTGATTAATTCTCATCCAAATCCTTATGTATCTTCTGTTGTGTTTTTTCATCCCAGCGACAGATGGCCTTTGATAAAAAGCGTGAGATCTTTAACTTAAGAGCACGTATGTAAGCATTCTAATTTGCAGCCGCACGTTGCGAACTTTTGTTAATCACTTCTCAAGTAGGAGTCACCGTTCGATGGATATATTGCGCCTCATTATCGCTATTGTTTTGCCCCCCGCTGGTGTTTTCATGCAGGTCGGCCTTACATCTCAGTTTTGGATCAATATACTGCTGACCTTGTTGGGCTATATTCCCGGTATTATCCACGCAGTTTGGATCATTCTTAAGCGATAGAAGCCTTTAGGTCTATCCAGCAGCGCGAAAGCGCTTTTTGCGCAGCAGTGCAAAGCGCTTTCGCGCTGCTGCAGCTTAAATCCTGACTTCAGATCTGCTTCGTGAGCGAACCGAGCTTAATGTGAAAGGGCGCCTTTCTAACTAGAGGCGTTCTATTTTTATTTTTTCTCATCATGGCATTCGACTACGACTTTTTGGTGATTGGCGGCGGCTCTGGCGGTCTCGCTGCTTCAAAGCAGGCGGCATCTTATGGAAAAAGCGTGGCAATCATTGAGCAGGAGGCCTATGGGGGAACCTGCGCCAATCGAGGTTGCGTTCCTAAAAAGCTAATTGTCTATGCGGCGGACGTGGCGCTGGAGATGCAGGGTGCTGCTGCATTTGGCTGGCTGCAGACGAATTTGTCGCTGCAGTGGTCTCATCTCACTCAGGCGATCCAGGCCCACGTTGACCAAATTGGCCAATCCATAGCGTCCTCGCTCAGGGAGAAAGGTATCGACGTGCTTCGGGGCCGCGCCCGCTTTGAAGACCCCCATACCATCGTTCTTGAGGGAACATCTTCTAGGGAAGATGGGGCGAGAAGGCTCACCGCAGAGACCATTGTTATCGCAGTAGGGGGCCGCCCCAGCCGATTAGGCATTCCCGGCGCAGACTACGCCCTTGTCTCCGACGATATGTTTACGCTCCCCGATCGCCCCCAGCGGCTTGCGGTCATGGGCGGGGGCTACATCGGCGTCGAGTTCTCCAGTATGCTGTCGGCTTTCGGTAGCGAGGTCACCCTTTTAGACCCCAGCAGCCTCATCCTCAGCGGGTTCGACCACACCCTGCGCCAGACCCTGCAGGCGGCGCTGTGCGATCGCGGCATCAAAATCTTGGGTGAGACCGTCGCTAAATCCATCGAAAAGACAGACAGCGGCTTCGTGCTCAACCTCAAAAGCGAGCGGGACGATCGCCCCAGCACCATCGAGGTTGATCAGGTGCTGATGGCGGTGGGGCGTCAGCCCCACCTTGAAGCCCTAGGGCTGGATAAGGCCGGGGTTGAAATCAAAGACGGGGCGATCGCCGTGGATGACTATAGTCAGACCACTCAGGCGCATGTCTACGCTGTCGGAGATTGCACAAACCGATTACCCCTAACGCCAGTGGCGATCGCGGAAGGCGAGGCGGTCGCCCGCACAGTCTATGGGGAGGAGCCGGTCCAGGTGGACTATCAGTGGGTCCCTTCCGCCGTGTTTGCTCGCCCCGAGTCGGCCTCTGTGGGACTGACGGAATCTGACGCTAGGCAGAAGTTCGGCGACGGGGGGATTGAGGTGAAAACCACCCAGTTCCAGCCCTTAAAGCATCAGTTTACGGAAACAGGTTCTCCGACCCTGATCAAGCTTGTGGCGGACCGCCTTACCCAAAGGGTGCTGGGGCTGCACATGGTGGGCGATCACGCCGCTGAAATTGTGCAAACGGCGGCGATCGCCATTAAAGACGGTATTACCTGCGACAAAATCAGCCAAACCATAGGCATACATCCCTCTACTGGGGAGGAGTTGCTAGATCTGGTCTAGCCGCTATTTTAGGTGATGTTAATTACATTTCAGAAGAGGAGTTTCTCATCATGGCAATGACGTTTAACGTTCCATCGATCACCTGCCAGGGCTGCGCCGACACGATTACCGAAGTGCTCAAAGCCGCAGATCCCGAAGCGAAGATTGACGTCGACGTTGACAAAAAGACTGTCAGCATCGATTCCGGCATGGCTGAGTCGTCGGCGCGGCAGGCCATCGTCTCTGTGGGACATGAAGTGAAGTAGCCGCTAGCAATGCAAAGGGGGTAGGGCAGGACATAGGCGAGATACGCAAGCGCTGCGCTTACCTATTGCTCGCAGCATCAGCTCCGCCCTGCTCCCCTTCACTCAACCTGCCCCCCGGCGGCAGTGACAGTCCCCTCAGCGCCTCTCGTTGATTCACAAGGTAAATGCTCACCAGCGTAATCAGTACCCCCGTCCACTGAATTGCGCTCAGCCGCTCAGCCAAAAATAGGTTGCCGAACAGCAGCGCGAAGACCGGCGTTAAAAAGGTCAGGGCCGTGAAGCTGGTCAGGTCTCGGCTGGAGGCAAAGTAGAAAAACAGGCCGTAGGCGATTGCGCTGCCGAAAATAGAGGCGTAGCTGAGGGCGAGCCAGTCTGTCCCGGTCAGCTGCTGCCATAGGTCTGCCTCCTGCCAAAGGGAAAGCCCGGCAATCACCAGGCCACCCAGCACCATGTGCCAGCCCGTGGCCATCACGGGGTCACAGTGGCGAGACACATAGCGCACCATCACCGTGCCCACCGCCATGGACAGGGCCGCCAGCAGCATCAGCCACTCACCGCTGGCCAGCAGTCGTCCGATTAGCTCAGAAGGCGCCACTGACCCTGCCATCTGCAGCGGGGTGTCGCCCAAAGCATCTGTATTCAAGTGCGCGATCGCCTCAAACCCGGCGGTGAACCACCGATCGGGCAGCCCGAGCAAGCTGATGCCCACCCCCCCCAGCCCCAGGCCTAGTGCCCCCCAGGCACCAATCAATTCGCCAAACAGCACCCGGGCCATCAGCGCCACAGCAATAGGCTGGGAGTCGATCATTACCGACCCTAGGCCTGCGCCCGTACGGGTCAGCCCCAGGGCCAAAAACCCCTGGAACAGCGCCCCATCCACCAGGGCAAACAGACCCACCCACAGCCAGGCCCGCCAGCCCCTCACCCCAGATCGCCCTTGGAGCCAGGCCGCCAGAAGCACTAGCAGCCCGGCGGGCAGCAGCCGCAGCGTGGCCACAAACAGGGGGGTCGTGTGGGGAATTGCCCCTTTCATTGCGACCATGGCCGTTCCCCAAAGGAAGAATGGCGCGATCAGGAGTAGCGGCTTTGCCTGGGGAGACATGGGGCGGGTAAGGCTATATTTTGCGTCGGGTTCACATTATCTCCTAATCGTAAGGAATTGTTAAGCGATCGCGGCACTCAGTCTGGATACTTGACCTACGGACATCGCTAAATTGAGGGGAGTAAGGCACACTAGAGTACTAAGCCGTTTTTGTCTGGCTGGATACTCCACAAATAGTTCACTATGATTTGGCCGTTTACGCCCCGATTTCGCAAGCAGGTTGCCCGCATCGAAGTGTCAGGAGCGATCGCAGGGTCGACGCGAAAGCGCGTTCTTGAAGCGCTCGATGAAGTCAAGGAGCGCAAATTTCCGGCGCTGCTGCTCCGCATTGACAGCCCCGGCGGCACCGTGGGGGACTCCCAAGAAATCTACAACGCCTTGAAGCGACTGCAGGAGACCGTCAAAGTGGTGGCCAGCTTCGGCAATATTTCAGCCTCGGGCGGAGTCTACATCGGCATGGGCGCCCAGCATATTGTGGCCAATCCAGGCACCATCACAGGCAGCATTGGGGTCATTCTGCGGGGCAATAACCTAGAGGAGTTGCTCAACAAGGTGGGGGTGTCCTTTAAGGTGATTAAATCTGGCCCCTACAAAGATATCCTGGCCTTTGACCGGGAGCTGACGCCCCCGGAACAAGACATTCTGCAGGAGCTGATTGACGTCAGCTATCAGCAGTTTGTTAACACCGTTGCGGAGGCGAGGGGGCTCTCCGTGGAAGCCGTTAAGGCTTTTGCAGATGGCCGCATCTTCACCGGGCAGCAGGCCCTAGATTTGGGCGTGGTTGACCGCTTGGGCACTGAAGAAGACGCCCGCCGCTGGGCAGCAGAGCTGGCGGGCTTGGACCCCGAGAAGGCGGAGGTCTACACCCTGGAGGAGCCCAAATCGCTGATTGGCCGGCTCTTGTCTCGAAATCAGGCGTATTCTGCCGCTATGGTCGGGGTCAACTGGCTGGAGTTTGAAATTCAGACCAATGGTCTGCCAATGTGGCTCTATCGGCCATAGCGTTGGCGGCTATAGTATTGGCGGCTATAGTCCTGCCAGCTATAGTACCGTCAGCTATAGTACTGTCAGCTACGGTACGGGCGGCCCCGTTCTACTGGTCACAGTCATGTTGCAAGTCGTATTAAACTAACGTTCGCTGGAGGATATGCGTATGGAGTGGCGAGTCAAAGCAATTCGAGGGGCAACCACTGCCTCAGAAAATACGGTTCAGGCGATTCGAGAGGCGGTGACTGAGCTTCTCACCATGCTGGAGCTATACAACCCAATAGACCCTGAGCAAATTATCAGCACCACGTTCTCAGTAACCCGCGACCTCAACGCCGCCTTCCCGGCTGCGATCGCCCGCGAGCGCCCCCACTGGCAGGAGGTCCCCATGATTGACCTGCAGCAGATGCACGTCGAGGGGAGCCTAGAGCGCTGTATTCGGGTGCTGATTCACGTCAACCTGCCGTCCACGGCGGCTGCGGTTCACCACACCTATCTGCGGCAGGCCAGCAAGCTCCGCCCAGAGTGGAGCTTGGCCCAGCTCAAAAGAGAGAGCAACCGCAGCTCGGTGTAAGCCTTTACCGCTTGAGAAAAAAACAGAATAAAGCGACGACTAGACTAAATCTAATCGCCGCATCAACCTTAGACAGATAACACTAATACAGCCTGCGCAATCGGACAACTCGCCGGGGCCGAGCCCGTCGCAGAGCCACATAGAGCAGATGCGCTCTGAACAATTCCCCGTAGCTTCACTTAAAAAGACTCAATTCTCATCGCTTTGTTCCACCGTATTGCGATATGGCAATCCGATGTGATTAGTGAGAGGAGGGGGCTAAACCCGTCCCTACTCTTATTTCACAGTTCATATGCGATTCAGAATCGCGATATCTAGACTTAAACCGGAAGCACCCTGCCCCGCAAACCAGACGGGGCCTGTAGCTGATAGCGCGCCAGCAGCGTCGGCAAGATGTCGTAGAGCTGGGCGCCTTCTAAAACCTGGCCCCCCTTAGGATCTTGAGGATCGTAAAAGATCATCAGGCCGAAAGGCGCGTGGTTGGCGTCGTCGGGGCCTGTATCGTTGTCAGTCGTGTGGAGCGCCCCCAGGCCTACCGAGCCAATGGAGCGCCAGGCCAGATCATCAAAATACACAATCAAGTCTGGCGCCATCCCCCGCACCCGCTGATAGATGTCTTGAGGCTTGAAAACCTTGACGGCCAGGGGGTTACCGTCTGGGGCGGTGAGGGTTTTGAGCTGCTCTGCCAGACGCGATCGCAGCGCCTCATACTCCGCCATGGACACGATTCCCTCCGGCTCCCGCCCCGCCACATTGATAAAGATGCGGGCGTAGTAGCCCCCTGCGCCCCAGACTTTGGTCTGGCCCCAGTCCACGGCGGCTTGATCTAGGGAGACGACCTCGCTAGGTACCTTCTTCAGGGTCAAATAGCCCTGGGCCATCAGCCACTCATTGATGCAAACTCCCCCCATTAGGGGGCGCGCTCCGTGGTCTGACACCACCAACACAGCGGTCTCGTCGCTGCATTGGCCGAGCAATTCACCAATGCGCCGATCGACATGGCAGTAATAGTCATGGATGGCGCCCTGGTAAGGAGAGTCCGGCTCGTGCTGCGGGTGGCGCGGGTCCATGGGTTTCCAGAACGAGTGGTGGATGCGATCGGTGCCCATATCCACCAGCATCAGCAGGTCGGGGCGATCGCGGCAGATAAGCTTCTCCGCTAGGGTAAACCGCTGATTACACAGACTGTAGAGATGGCCCAAAATCCGAGCCTTATCGTTGGCGCGAAACTGGGGCACATCCAGCATAAAGTCAGGCATCCACTCGCGGATCTGCGCTGCAAGCTCGGGGGGGTGGGTGAAGTCGCTGTCGGTGTTGGGCGTTAGAAAGCAGGACACTAGGGCACCATTGACCGGATAGGGCGGCGAGGTCCCCGGCACGCTCAGCACCGCGACGCGCCAGCCCGCCTCCCCCATCACGTCCCACAGCCGCGGCACCTTCACCGCTCCCCCATCGGAGATGCCCATGCTGTGGTAGTCGCGGCTGCGGCGATTGCGAAAGCCGTAGATGCCCAGTTCACCGGGGTCCCGTCCGCTCATCATGCAGCTCCAGGCCGGCACCGTGATGGCGGGGATGCTGCTCTCAAGCCGCCCGTAGCTGCCGCGAGCCATCAGCCGCGACAGGTTGGGCAAATCCTCGCGCCACTGCTCGAAGACCAGGGACGGCTCCATACAGTCGAGGCCAATGATGATCAGGCGGGGAGAGGGTTGGGGCATGGGAGGTAGGGTCATTGAACCGTAGACTGCTGCCGCCGCAGGAAAAGTGCAGCAGCAGAACCCAGGACGGCGATCGCGCAGAGGATGTGCACTACGTTAAACGGCGTACCGGGGAAGAACCAGGAATCGGTGCGCAGGAATTCAATGAAGAAGCGCCCCAGGGGATACCAAATCAAATAGAGCAGCGTCAGGTCGCCGTCCCTCAGCTTGAAGCGGCGGGAGAGCCAGAAAATCAGCGCGAATCCGGCAAAATTCCACAGCGACTCGTAGAGGAATAGGGGATGGAAGCGATCGCTCTCGGGGTATTCGGCCAAGTTACGGTACGGCCCAATGCGGTGTCTGGGGTCGATGCGCAGTCCCCAAGGCAGGGTCGTCGGCGGCCCGTAGAGCTCTTGGTTGATGAAGTTGCCCCAGCGACCAATGGCCTGGGCCAACGGCAGCCCCAGCGCGATGCCGTCCAGGAAGACCAGCATGGGCAGCTGCCGGAGCCTGGTGTAAATCCACAGCGCTAGGGTCCCAGCAATGAAGGCGCCAAAGATATGGATGCCGCCGCTCCAAATCTTGAAGATTTCCGCTGGGTTGGACAGGTAATATTGGAGGCCGTCTTCGCCCCGCGGCGATTGAATAAAGACGTAGTAGAGCCTTGCGCCTAAGAAGGCGGGGATCAAGACCCAAATCAGCATGTCCCAAAAGTCGTCGGGGTCTTGGCCCTGGCGTCCCACATACCGACTTGCTAGGGTCGCTCCTGTCAATATTGCGACCATCATCAGCAGGCCGTACCACCGCAGGGCGATGGGGCCAAGTTCGAAGATGATGGGGTCAACAGGTGGATACATGGCTGTTTGAAGGAAACAACATTAGATCGCTCCAGTGCCCTCAGCAGGCGGAAGCGACGTGAGCGCTGATTTTGCTGCCCTGGCGCAGCAAAATCAATATCCTCAGTCTAAGCTAAGCTGCTGGCGTTGAGCTTTTCTAGTTCTGGCGCGGCAGCGGAATGCGCTTGGTGAGAATGCGCAGGATTTCGCCGGGGTCGGCGGCGTGGATGACCTCGGTGGTGCGGGTAATGGGGAGCGGGATGGACCAGTCGTTGGGGTCGGCGTAGCCCAGCCTGTGCAGGCTAAGGCGGCAGTTGTCGACGGCGTAGGGGACGCCCAGGGCGAGCAGCCGCAGGCGGAAGAAGGGCGGATTTTCAGGGGCGCTGGGAGAGCTGGGCAGGCTCTCGGTCAGGAGGCGATCGCCACTCACCCCACCAATAAATTCACCTAGGGTGCGATCGTTGGGTCTAGTTTCGCAGAGCGCTGAGGCGCTGAGCCTACTATCGCAGCAAGCGTCAGCCCCGAGGTAAGCTCGGGACGGGAAATAATATGTCATTGGGTTGTCTCCTGTGGTTTGAAGAAAAGACGCCCAAGTCGTCTAGCCATCCACGCGGTGAAGAACGGGACGGCTACCACAGGATAAAATCGGCGGTAGCCATCGCGTTGGCGTGCTCAACGCGGTGGTTATGCTCCCTGGTCGGTGTGGCTTCACTGCCAGGGGGCGCGCTAAAGTATTGGGCGTCTGGTTGACGGACACGGTTTGCGTCCATGGATAAGAATTTAGCGGATGATGGTGACGTTGACAAGCGTACTAGAGAAAGAATTTTGGGGTGTGTCAAAATTGAGTATCAAGTTTGAGTGTCAAGGTATGTGTTTAGCGTCTCGGTTTGACCCCCTCTAGCTCCCCTGCGTCCTACGGACGCGCTAAGTGCTCTGCACTCGCAATGCGAACGCGAAAACCAAGGGGGAGAACGATGCTTCCCCCCATTAGTAAGCTATCCATTAGGCAAAAGTCGCTGAAAGGCGCTTTTTGTCTAGGGATTAGAGGCGAGTTGCGCTCCTTCAAGCATACTGTGTAGCTTGGTGAGTCCGCGCCAAAGGGTCTTCACCCCAGGGTCGCCATCGCCCTTG
>JBHJHJ010000233.1:0-18682 GCA_050330955.1 Elainellaceae cyanobacterium
TTTTTTTTTTTTCTTTTTATTTTTTATCCATTTTGTTTTTTTAATATTTTTTTGTGTGGGTCCCCCCCCCCCCCCCCACCACCCGTACTCCACCAGCATGGGAAATGCTGTATATGAGCCAGAGACCTACTTTTCTATCGAGCAAGTCCTTGTGGTGCGAGCTGGGTCGTTCAGCGCTGGTCTCTCTGCTGCACAGAACAGCGGTCGGATTGACTTGGGCGAGGAGGTGAATAATTATGACCTGATCCGGCGACTGACAGAATGTACAGGTTTGCTTTTAGTGTGACCAGCCAAATTCACAGCTATTTTGTATGGAAGATTTGAGGTGAGCCCGCGTGTTTGCGGTAAGACGACCTATATTTATATGAAAGACTGCGTCTAAGATAAGGCGCTGCGGTTTTAGACCCATCTGTCCCTTTATGCTGGAACGCCCTACGATTACCGAGCAGTTTTCAACCTTCGTTGAATTTGCGGACAACCGCTTTAGCCGTTGGGCGACTGATTTACGACTCTCCCGCAATATGATGGCGGCGCTAGAGCGTACCAGCCTTAGACAGGACGAACCACCCGCTGCGGCAGTGCAGTTTTGGACCGTCTACTGGCATAAACGCTGGCGTACCAGTAACGACGATACCTGCGCTAGCCTTCCATACGGCCACCTTGCCGCGTTTATGCAAGAGCCCTGCTACTGGGCCGCTCATAAAATGGCTCGGTTTTCTACAAATCAGTATGGCCTAGCCGACTATTTCCAGCTTGCGATCGCCCGTTTCGATTACGTGCTGCAGCACTTTTCTCCCAGCCAAGGGTCACGGCTCGATACCTATGCCCACACCGCCTTCTGCAACATCTTGCGCGATGCCCTGCGGCAGCGAAAAGAGGTCGATATCTGCAGCGACTGGGCGCTACTGCGGCGCGTCAGCCAAAAGCGCTTAGAAGACTCCCTACGAACCGCGGGATTGCGGGAGGTGGACCAGTACGTCCTCGCTTGGCGGTGCTACAAGCTTGTCCATACACCCTCGGCCCAGGGTACGCGGCAGCTCAGTCAACCAGAGGCCGACAGCTGGCAGGCGATCGCCCGGGAATTCAACCGACAGCGACAGACCCTGTCGCCAGTGCCGCCAAGCCGTGATGGGGCTACCTTAGACCAGTGGCTGCGCCGCTGTGCAGCACTAGTGCGCGCCTACCTCTATCCACAGGCGACCTCCCTCAACGTTCCAAAGCCTGGCCGGGAGAGTGGCGAGCTGCAAGATACCCTAGTCGGTCCCGAAGAAAATTCCCTCCTAGATGTCCTGGTGGCCGAAGAGGAGGCGGCCACCAGGCGCGGTCAGCAGCTCGCATTAGACCAGGTTCTCCGCGAGACGCTGCCGCAGCTCTCCACCGATGCACAGACCCTCCTGGCCCTTTACTACCGGCAAGGGCAGACGCAGCAGCAGATTGCCCAGGCGCTGGGCCTGAAGCAGTACACCGTATCGCGCCGACTGAGTAAAGCGAGAGAGGCGCTATTGAAACAAGTTGCCGTTTGGAGCCGCGATACCCTGCATATTTCACTCACGACGGACGTAGTAATAGGCATCAACACCGTTTTAGAAGAGTGGCTGCACCACTATTACGCGACCAAGCAGCTGCAGGAGACCTCGCTATGACCCAACTCAGTTCTGCCAGTCAGCTTTTTCTGGAGGTTGCTCCCAATGCGCAAGCCCAGAGCTGGCAGGCGAGTCAATCTGAGACCGTCGGCGCACGTTGGCACGCTTACCTCAACCGCCTCTGCCTATCCGGGGCGCTTCCCTGGCTGCAGGAACTTGGGTTTGACCCGGCGGAGATAGCAGCGGCAGTGCGATCGCACCGCACCATCTGGAGCTTGGTGGGCGGCAGCGCCGTTTTAATCGATTCAGAGACTCGGCTGGTGCTGATTCCCTCTGAGGCGACGGACGTCGACGAGCTGCGCATTCCCCAGGAGTGGGTAGATATCCCCAGCTGGGCGGGCAATTACTATGTTGGAGTACGGGTCAGCCCCGATGGGGACGAGCTTTGCCTGTGGGGCTATGCAACCCACGCCCAGGTTAAGCAGCAGGGCCACTATGCCCCCAGCGATCGCACCTACTGTCTGGCGGGGGCGGCGGTTGGCGATTTGGCGGTTCTCTCAGTGGTTCGCGCCCTCTGCCCCCAGGAGGCCGCGCGGCTCAGCCTCCCGCCCCTCCCTGAGCTGCTGCCAGCCCAGGCCGAGGCGCTAATCCAGCGCTTAGGCTATTCAGACAGCCTGATGTTGCGACTGGAAGTGCCCTTTACGCTATGGGGAGCGCTGCTGGAAAATGAGGCGTGGCGATCGCGGCTACACGAGATGCGACAGGCCGACCGGGCCCAGCGGCCCCCACGCGCGCCCACCAACTTGGGCCAGTGGCTCGGCCTTGACCCTGCCACTTTGCTAGTCCAAGGCTGGCAACCCCTAGAGGCCCTGCTGCCCGCCAGTCCGCAGGTATCGATGACCTTCCGCGACGTCGAGCTAAATAAGACAGCTGGTGGCGGCAAGCGCCTGACCCTGGGCCGCGTGACGGTAATCTTGCTGCTGGAGGTAGAGCTAGAGGCAGACGGGCGCGTCCGCGTCAGGGTGCAGCTGCGGCCTGACGAAGAGGCTAGACTGCCCGAGGGGGTTGAGCTCGGCCTCCTATCCCCATCTGGCGAAGTGGTGCAGACGGTGCAGAGCCGAGCAATAGACGACTATATTCAACTCAAGCGGTTTCGGCTTCCAGCCGGCTACGCCTTCACGGTTTGGGTGAGCCTGTGGTCAGAGACCGTGCTAGAGCCCTTTACCACTTGAGCGCCATGAAGCAGCGCGCACTTTTGACGTTGGGTCAGGGGGACTGGCAGCAGGGCTTTGCCAGCATTACGCTACAGCTCTGGGAGGCCAGCAGCAGCTCCCCAGTACAGTTTTCCGGCAGCTTGCCCGCTGCGCCAGAGCTGGGCCAGACCTTCCAGCAATGGCGATCGCTCTACGCAGCTCTTTACGGCAACTGCGGCATCTGGCGACGCTCTTTTAGCTCTGACGCCGCAGCGTCAGGCGCCGGTTTTCCCATTGAAATCGACGACGAGGGCGTCACCCACGTCTCAGTCACAGAGTTTATTCAGCTGGGTCAGGATCTGCGGCAGCAGCTCAATGGCTGGCTGGAGTCGTCCGCCTTTAGGTCTGTGGAGCGCCAGTTGCGCACCCACCTTTCCCGCAGCGATGAAATTCGCATCATCTTAGCGGCACAGAGCCAGGCGGTACTGCGCTATCCCTGGCACCTGTGGCAGCTGCTAGAGGACTACCCCCAGGCTGAACTGGCCCTCAGCCCCATCGACTACCAGCGATCCATCAAAAAGCCTCAGACCAAAACTCCCAGCCAGGTTAGCGTACTCGCCGTCATCGGCAACGCCCACGGCATCGATGTCGCCACCGACCAACAGCTCCTCTCGGCTCTGCCGAGAGCCGCCGTCACCCTACTGGCGGAACCTACCCTAGACGAGCTAAACCAGCAGCTCTGGCAGGGGACTTGGGATGTCCTCTTTTTTGCTGGCCACAGCTCTAGCCGGACGGAGGGCGTGCTACAGCTCAACCGCCGCGACACCATCACCCTGGCGCAGCTCAAATACGGCCTCCGAAATGCGATCGCTCAAGGGCTGCAGCTAGCGATCTTTAACTCCTGCGATGGCCTCGGGCTAGCCTGTGCCCTGGCTGACCTCAATATCCCCCAGGTCATCGTCATGCGCGAGCCTGTGCCTGACGGGGTGGCCCACGCCTTTCTCAAGCACTTCCTCACCGCCTTTTCGAGTAACCAGCCCCTCTACCTTGCCGTGCGTGCCGCTCGCGAGCAGCTGCAGCCGCTAGAGTCCCTGTGCCCCTGCGCTACCTGGCTACCGGTGATTGTGCAGAACCCGGCGGAGCTGCCCATAAGCTGGCAAGCCCTACAGGGCAACCCTATCCCAGCTACGGCGCCTGCGGCACCACCCACCAAATTACTGCCAGCCCGGGAATGGCGATCGCTCTGGGCGCCGCTGGCGGCCACTGCTACCGTAGTGGGACTGCGGCTGCTGGGCGCTCTGGAACCCGTGGAGCTGTATGCCTTCGACCGGCTGATGCGGCTACGCCCTGCCGAGCCGCCGGATCCGCGCTTTTTGGTAGTTGCCCTCAGCGAAGCGGATATCCGTGCTCAGCCAGCTGACCGCAGGGGGTCGTTGTCAGATGAGTCCCTGAGCCAGCTGCTGCTTACCCTTGACCGCTATCAGGCCCGTGTGGTGGGGCTCGATATCTACCGCGACTACCCCGTCAGCCCGACTGCCCCGCAGCTAGCGATGCAGTTAAGCAGCGGCAATCTAGTGGGAGTGTGCAAAAGCCGCGATCCCACCGTAGACCCCATCGGCGTAGATCCTCCCCCGGAGCTAGCCGAGGATTTGGTGGGCTTCAGCGACTTTCTAGATGACTCCGACGGCGTAGTGCGACGGCACCTAATCGGCCTGGAGGCAGACCCCGCTGCGACCTGCACCACCTCCTACGCCTTCAGCGCTCGTCTGGCCTTCATCTACCTGCAATCGGAAGGCATTACCCCCAGCTTTGATGCGGACGGCAACTTAGTCATGGGTGAGGCGGTGTTTCCTCGGCTGCATCGCCGCAGCGGCGGCTACCAGCCCATGGACGCCGGCGGCAATCAAATCCTGCTCAACTATCGCGCCCTGCCGTCCCCTAGCGCCATCGCAAACCAAGTGTCCCTCACCCAGATGCTCAGCGGTCAGGTAAACCCCGGCGCGATCGCCGACCGCATTGTGCTAATTGGCGTTACGGCCAATAGCCTCACCGACGACTGGGCCACCCCCTATGGGGCTAGCAGCGGCGACAAGACCTCTGGCGTGTTTCTGCAGGCGCAGATGACTAGTCAGCTGATCAGCGCGGCGCTGGGGGAGCGGCCCGCGCTGAGGGTCTGGCCGCTGTGGGGCGGCGTGCTGTGGATAGGGATCTGGGCCGTGCTCGGCTGGGGGGTGGCAGATCTTATGCAGTCCTTAGGCGGCCAACGGCAGTGGGGCCTAGTCTTGTCAGGGCTGGGGCTGGGGCTGCTCTTGGGCGGGAGCCTATGGCTCTTGGTGGGGGGCGTTTGGGTGCCGTTGGTGCCCGCCGCCCTGGCTTTTGTGGGGTCAGGATTTGCCACTGTCCGCTGGGGTCGGCCTCACCAGACCTAAGCGACTTGATGTGCTTTGGTCTTTTTCCCCTTCAGTTCTCCCTTGCAAGGGGAAGAAGCATATTTCTCCTCTACGCCCTCAAGAGCTGATGAGGGACTTATTATGACGCTCACTAGATACCGCTGTTCTCATTCGTGTAGGCTACTGTCCCATGAAACCAACGACGATTACTCAATTTAGTACTGCTGGTCTTATGTTACTCGGGCTGTGCTTTAGTCAGCCGAGCTGGGCTCAGTTTCGGCCAGAGACCCTAGCTCAGTTGCCAGCAGAGTCCTCTGGCCCTGGATTTGCTGGCCCCAGCACAGTCATCTACAACGCGCCGCCGCTGCCGCCGGGGCAGGGTGCCCCCACTGGCCGAAGAGATGGGGGAGCGAGTCGGGGCAACTGTGAGGCATATGGAGATTTGACCGCGCTGGTGCCCCTCACCGACGGCGTGGTCTGGGGTCAGACCACCACAGCGCAGCCTACCCTATGGTTTTACCTGCCGACGGCTGTGACGCCGGAGACGCCGCTGGAGCTCGTGGTGCAAGATGCGAACGACAATTTCCTTTACACGACAACTTTGGCGGTGGATATGGCAGCGGGCAGTTTGGCGATCGCTTTACCTGAAACGATTGAGCTGCCGGTGGATGAACCCCACTACTGGACGATGTCGGTGTACTGTGACCCGGAGCGGCCAGCGGCTTCGGTATTTGTGCAGGGCACAATTGAGCGGGCAGCCGCGGCGGAGGTAGCTCCATTTTCTGCGGATACGGAGCGGTCTTTAGCCCAGGCCCAGGCCTACGCCAGCCGAGGGATTTGGTACGATGCCCTGACGATTTTGGGGCAGCGGCTACAGGGTGGAGCGGATGTGGAGAGTCAACAGGCTTGGACCGCGCTGCTGGAGCAGGTGGGGCTAGAAGCGGCGGCAGCGGCTCCGGTTCTACCGTGCTGTCTGGCGGAGCCAACGGAATAAGCGTTTGGCTCGACTTGCCTGCATAATGCTTGGGAGCAAACCGTATAGACCTTCAGGTGTTCTGCCCCTCAACATTTGGAGTCTATTATGCAACTCAAATACCGTGGCATCGCTTACAAATCTGATGAGACGACGGCGGTTCTGCCCTACATAATGATTGGGCACTATCGCGGTTGCCCCGTTGAATTACGGGTCCCTCAAAACTGCGATCGCCCCCTCGGCATTGACCGCGGATTGCTGCAGCTTACATATCGCGGCGTTCGATTTCAGCCGGTTCTGTAATAGATGCCGCGATCGCTGTAGATTGATGTATTGCTTTTAATCTCTCCAACAACACAGGTGCGGCCTGCCAACTGCGGCAGGCCGCTTTATTATGGAATTTTCTCTATTTGAAAGTACATCGCAATGTTCTCACGCACCAGGACATTACGATAAGTAGAGCGCCGTAAGTAAATGTAGCTGCCAGGGAGAGCAGCCCCCGCCGGGGGTCGCTCTCCCTTTTCGTTTAATTGTGGCTACGCACTTAACCCGTAATTGCTGATGAATTGTTATGCGGGCATGGCAGGTTGGGCAGGGCTGGATACAGAATGCCCAGGGACAGATGGTGCTGGTGACAGAAGAGCCACAGCAGACGGTGGGCCAGCCCCTAGGTTGTCAGTGTTAGACCATCACCATTGCATAGAAGTTGAGATTGCCCCGTATAGCTTACTAGAGGCGAGGGAATAGCGTTTCAGCGCCTCTACATCAAGTTCAACCATCAGGGGTAAAACCATGAAAACAACGCTCAAACTTCTGTTTGTCTGCCTTGCTGCTGCATCCACATTTCTTTTCGGCGGGCAAGCTCTTGCTCAAGTGAGTATAGACCCCAGCGAGCCTGCTGTGGTCTTCTACGAAGGACGGGACTTTAATGGTCGCTCGGGCCGTATTGTCGTGGAGATGGGGCCGGGAAGTAGCTTTCAGCGCGGAACGCAAAAGCGGTACGACCTGGGAGATTTTGCGAATAAGGTATCTTCTCTGGAAGTTACAGATGGATTCGCAGTAAGGCTCTATGATACTGAAACCGATCAGTCATCAAAGCAGCTCACCGGAAGAACGCGTCTCACAGGCTCCGATAACAAAGCAGACAAGCTATTTCTTCTTAAGAAATAGTCAGTGCGCTGGCTAGATTACCATTGCCCTAAAAATAGGGCCATCACAGTGTGAACGTTGGGGGGCAACTGCACAGCTCAGCTGATATAGCATTTTGTGCCCCCCTAACAACGCTGTTAAACCGTTGCCAATGCGTTAGGGAACTCCTCCCTCTGGCAGAATATTCCAAGATTGCTTATAGAACCATGGAATCAAGCTTCCTGACTACAGTATTTCTGCCTCTGGCTCTGTTCATCATTATGTTGGGCATGGGTCTGGGGCTCACCGTCAAGGATTTTCAGCGCATTTTGGTGGCGCCCAGAGCTGTCCTCATAGGCCTTATGGCCCAGCTCGTGGTGCTGCCCGCCGTGGGCTTTCTGTTGGCCAGCCTGTTCCCCCTGTCACCAGAGCTGGCGGTGGGCGTAATGATTTTGGCCGCCTGCCCCGGCGGCCCTACATCCAACTTGGTGACCTACCTAGTGCAGGGTAACGTGGCCCTTTCCATTACCCTGACTGCTATCAGCAGCTTGGTTACGGTGATCACTATTCCGCTGGTGGTCAACCTGGCAATGCAGCGGTTTATGGGAGAAGCCGTGGCGCTGCAGCTGCCGTTTCTAACAACTGTGGTTCAAATTGCGGTGATTACCCTCATTCCGGTGTCGCTGGGAATGCTGCTGCGCCGATCCGCCCCCGATTTTGCAGCGCGGGTAGAGGCTGGGGTGAAATGGCTGTCGCTGTTCTTTTTGGCGTTGATTATTGTCGGGCTGCTGGCCAAAGAGCGGGCCAATGTAGCGGGCTTCTTTCTGCAGGTGGGCGGGGTGACGCTAACGCTAAACGTGCTGACCATGCTGCTGGGGTATGCGATCGCTACCCTAGCCAAGCTCGACTTTGGGAGCGTGAAGGCGATCGCCACGGAGGTGGGCATCCAGAACGGCACCTTGGCGATCGCGGTGGCCAGCGCGCCGACGCTGTTGGATAGGCCGGACATGGCAATTCCGGCAGCAATTTATAGCTTGATTATGTTTGTCACGAGCGCGGCGTTTGCGGGGCTGGTGCGCCGTGGACCGAGGCTTGGCACCCAGGAGTAGGGTTTGACCGTCGGGCGTGGATTTTGCCCCACTGTAAAAAGCACGAGGCACTCCATTTCAAAACCATGCTGATATTCTACTTTCGCTGGTGTTTGGCCCTGCTGGCAGTCAGGGCGTTGCTGGGTGGCGGCGCCGCGGCCCAGGTAATTCCCGATGGGACATTGGGGGCGGAGTCATCGCAGCTGGTGATCAACGGCGTCACGGTGGACGAGGCAGCGGCGGACCTGATTCGGGCCGGGGCGCGGCGGGGGGAGAACCTGTTCCACAGCTTTGAGCAGTTCAGCATTGGAGAGGGGCAGCGGGTGTATTTTGAGGATCCCTCGGGCGTGGCGCGGGTCTTTAGCCGGGTGACGGGGGAGGTGCGCTCGGATATTTTTGGCACCTTAGGCAGCTTGGGCGGGGCGGACCTGTTTTTGCTGAACCCCAACGGGATTGTATTTGGGCCGAATGCGCGGCTGGATGTGGGGGGCTCGTTCGTGGCGTCGACGGCGGATGCGTTTGCCTTTGCAGATGTGGGGAGCTTTAGCGCCCGCAGTCTGGAAGCACCCTCGCCGCTGCTGACGATTCAGCCGTCGGCGCTGACCTTTGGGCAGGTTCCACCGAGGGACATTCGGGTGCAGTCGGTGGCGGATGAGGCGCCACGGGTAGCTCCTTTGTAATCAGTGGGCGGGGCGGCATTCCGCAGGGGCCGCAGGACCCGCAGCCTACCCTGCTGTGGCAAGACGCGCTGCCCATCGAGGGAGATGCTGAGGTTGAGGAAACAGCGCCTCAAAGCATTACTACGCCACCACCGATAGTAGAAGCTCAAGGCTGGATAAGGAACGGGCGAGGACAGGTGGTATTAGTGGCGGAGGTGCCACAGCAGGCGTCGGTAGGGCAGCCCACAGAATGTTCTGGCTGAGCGTCTGGTGCTAGGGCTAGCTTCCGCAGCTCTATTCGTAGCTAGCGATTGCCTTAGTATTGCAGAGTATCGGGCTGCAGTTCTTCCTTTTACGTTGTTTTCTTCCTTTGATATCGATTCATGCTAAAAGCACTCTTTTCCTTTCTATTTCGCCGCGATCGCCGGTTTCTCGCTCTGCTCATTGGGTTTTGGCTCCTGCTGAGTGGCGGCAGTGCTCTGGCTCTGGCGCCGCCCAATTTGGCATTAGGCCTGGGGCGCTCGCAAGTGACGGTTTCGCCAGCAGCTACCTGCGATTGCGAAGGAGGCACGACAACTCAAAGCCCCCAACGTCGCCCCCATATACCGCGTGGTGGTGGCGAGCATAGAGGACTGCTGTAGCTTTGATTTAATTTTCATTTACCATTGTTTAACCTTGACTGAATTTATGTTGAAAACAGTGTTTTCTTGTGCCCAACGTCGTGCTTGCTGGATTCTACCTCTGGTGGTTGGGTTTTGGTTTCTGGTCAGTAACGGCTACGCCCTAGCCCTGGTCACTGCTGATGAAACCCTAGGGGATGAGTCGACCATCATTGAGCCTGCCAGCGAAATAGAGAACGTCCTGACGATTCGCGGCGGGGCAAAGCGAGGAGATAACCTATTTCATAGTTTTGAGACGTTCAGCCCCACCGAACTACAGCGGGTAGAGTTTGACGTTGAGGAAGGCGTGGAACAGGTCATTGCTCGGGTGACTGGGGAGAATACCTCAGCGATCGCCGGTCAGGTGGTTGGCCCAAACAACGTTGATGTGATTTTAATCAGTCCTGGCGGCGTTGACTTTATCGCCAGTGCCTCTGGCTCCGAAGACCGTCTTGAACAGATTGACATGGGCGGATCGATCTTGGTTTCAACGGCGGATACGCTGGAATTTGAGCTGAACTCTGAGAACAGGGAACGCTTCAGCGCCTGTGATCCTGAAGTACCACCAGAGTCCCTAACGATCCAGCCATCGGCGCTGCTGTTTGGACAAGCGCAGCCCGCAGAAATTACTGTGCAAGCAGCGCCCGGTAATCCGCAAAACAAAGAAGGCCTAACTGTGCAACCCGGTAAGAGCTTGGTCCTGCTTGGTGGCGATGTAACGGTGACCGCTAGAAAGCTCACCGCTTTTGGGGGCCGGATTGAGATAGGGGCCGTTGCGGAAAGCGGCAAGGTCGGCCTAACTCGGGCGGCGCAAGACTGGATACTCGACGTTCCGCTGAACATAGCGCTTGGCAATGTCAAGCTTGCCGCAGCGGCGCAGGCAACGATTGAAGCTGATGAGTTTGGTGGCGGTACGATTAAACTCACTGCCGCCGCAGTGGAACTGTTGGACGCGGCGGATCTGGTTGCGGATACCAAAGGTAATAGCGATGCAGGCGACATCACCATTTTGGCAAGCGATCGCGTTACCCTTAAGCAGACAGGCCCTGAGAGTGCAGCGTTTGGTGGCGGAATCGCAAGTAATGTCCTGGAAGGTGGCACAGGCGCAGGCGGCAATATTACGATTGCGGCTCCTCTAGTAGAGCTGCTAGACGGGGCACAGCTACAGACCGCGACCCAGGGCACGGGAAATGCTGGCAGCATCATTATTTCAGCTGACGATCAAGTCACCATCTCTGGCGTAGGCATTGACGGCTTTGCCAGTGGGATTTTTAGCGATGTGTTCGAATGTGACGCAACAGGCGCAGGCGGTAGCATTATGATCTCGACCGCTATGCTTGATGCCAAGAAGGGAGCGCAGCTCTCAGCCGGCAACACCTGTGGTGCAGGGAGCCCCGGTTCGATTGTCATTTCAGCTAGCAAGCACGTTGAGTTTACAGAAGACAGTGCTGTCTTTAGCCTCAGCAAAGGCAGTAGGGGTAAAGGCGGATTGATCGCAATCACCACGCCTCAGCTAACCATGACGGGTGGCTCGCAACTTGTGACCTCGGCCAGAGGTGAGGGGAATGGCGGTGACATCATGATTATCGCCGAAGAGCAGGTTACCTTTGATGGGACGACTGAAGAGGGATCGGTGGAAGAGCAGCCGTCAGGAGCTTTCAGCACGGTGGACAAAGGCGGCGTGGGGGGCGACATTACCATCGCGACACGTGAGCTGACGGTACAGCAAGGGGCACAGCTCTCGTCTAGTAGCAGAGGTAATGGCGAAGCTGGCCAAATCACTATCTTGGCGAGTACCCGTGCCCTCTTCGACGGTCAAAGCAGGAACTTTAGCAGCGGAGCCTACAGCCGAGCGGTTGGAGGGGGTAGGGGTGAGGAAAAACGGATGCTCATTAAGACCCCGAGCTGCGAACTCCAAAATGAGGCGATACTGGTTCCTGACCTGCCGAGCTGTAAAGACCCCAGCGAGCCCAATAGCTAAATTTTCTTGAGGTGGAACGTGCTTCCCACATCCCACCAGCGTGAAAAACGCTGTAAGCGAGGTTCAGACCTTGAATAGGGGAGTGGGGTGGGGGATATTGACTTGTAGTAATCCCCCGTGCACCTACCCATTATGTCGACATTGAACTTCCGCAACTGCCCCTGTTGCTGGGGCCCAGCCCTACTAGCCGCGATCGCCCTGCTTCCTGAACCCGCCATGGCCCAAGTGACTCCAGACCAGACCCTCGGGGCTGAGGCGTCGCGGGTGGTAAATGGTGTGGCAGCAGGGGATGCGGCCGAGCTGATTCGCGGCGGGGTGCGGCGGGAGGGTAACCTGTTCCACAGCTTTAGGCGCTTTAGCATCGGTGAGGGACAGCGGGTATATTTTGATAACCCGGCTGGAGTAGAGCGGGTATTTGGCCGGGTGACCGGGGAGCTGCGCTCGGACATCTTTGGCACCTTAGGCAGCTTGGGCGGCGCAGACCTGTTTTTACTCAACCCCAACGGCATTGTGTTTGGGCCGAATGCCCGACTGGATGTCGGCGGGTCATTTGTGGCCTCAACGGCGGATGCGTTTGAGTTTGCAGAGATAGGGCGGTTTAGCGCCCGCAGTCCGGAGGCGCCAGCGCCGCTGCTGACGATTCAGCCGTCGGCGCTGGTGTTTGGGCCAGTTCCACTAGGGGATATTGTGGTGCGATCGCAGGTGGATGGGGTGGGTCTGGCAGTACCCGATGGAGAGCATTTAGCGCTGCTGGGCGGCAACGTGAGCGTGGACGGTGGCTTTTTGACTGCGCTAGGGGGGCGTGTTGAGCTGGTCGCGGTCGCGGAAGGCGAAGTAAGTCTAGCGCCCACTGGCGCACTGAGGATTGCCCCAGGGCTAGCGCTAGGTGTGGTGCGGCTTGAAAACGAGGCAGCGGTGGATGTGCGGTCGGCAGGGGGCGGCGACATTGGAGTGACGGCGCAGAATGTCTATATTTTAGGCAACAGCACCCTAACGGCGGGGATTGGGGAGGGCCTAGTCGCAAAGAGCCGAGCTGGGGATGTGGTCATCAATGCCATAGCGCGCGTCAGGCTCGATGACGGCAGCCGCATTTCTAATAATGTTGAACAGGGTGCCGTGGGACGGGGCGGCAACATTGAGATTACTACCGGAGTGCTGGAGGGGATAAACGGGGGGACTTTGGTCGCCGATACCAGCGGCGAGGGCGATACGGGCAACATCACTATCTTGGCAAGCGATCGCGTCACCTTCAGTGGTTTCGGCTTTACTGGACCAGACCGTAATGAGCTCGCCATCAGTGGAGCCTTCAGCATTGTGCGCCCCAGCGGCAGAGGTGCGGGCGGCACCATCGAAATTACAGCCCCGGTACTCGAGGTATTGATTGGAGCACAGCTCCAATCTTTTACTAATGGCGTAGGGGATGCGGGAAACGTGATGGTTACTGCCAGCGATCGCGTTACCTTTGCAGGGGTTGATGAAGGCGGATTTCCCAGCTCAGTCCTCAGCGATGTGTTTAATGAGGGCATGGGGTCCGGTGGCCGCATCGAGATTACCACACCGGTGCTGGAGCTGTTGGACGGAGCTCTACTCGCGGTCGGCGTCTTTGGAGAAGGGGATGCGGGCAGCGTTATTATCGAGGCAAGCGATCGCATCACCCTTGCTGGAGATAGCCAGGTCTCCAGCGATGTGTTTGAAGGCGGTGTAGGTGACGGGGGCCTCATTAGGGTTACGGCTCCGGTCATTGAGGTGCTGGACGGGGCTTTATTGTCAACCACCACTAGCGGCGAGGGAAATGCGGGGCGTATCGACATGACGGCTAGCGATCGCGTCACCTTTGCCGGTATTGGTGAGCGTGGATTCAATAGTGCAGCCTTTAGTCGAGTCCGCGAGGGGGGTATCGGGACGGGCGGCAGCATTGACATTACAGCCCCGGTGATCGAGGTGCTGGATGGGGCTCAGCTCGCGGTCAGTACCAGAGGTGTTGGCAATGCTGGACGGATCTCGATCACTGCCAGCGATCGCGTTATCTTTGCGGGTGAGGGGGTGGGTATCGCCGAATCGGATGGTGAATTACGCTCACTTCCGAGCGGCGCTTTTAGTAACGTTGCTGAGGGGGCTAGGGGCGCGGGCGGCGATATTGATATTACCGCTCCAGTGCTGGAGGTGCTAGGCGGAGGGCGACTAACGGCTAGCACCGACGCCCGAGGCAATGCAGGGGATATTATTTTTAGCATCAGCGATCGCATCCTCCTGCGCGACGGCGAAGTCCTTGCCACCAGCGAGGGCAGCGGCGCGGGCGGCGACATCGCCGTTACCGCCCCTCGACTCATCCTCACCAATCAGTCTGAAGTCACCACACGCACGATCTCGACAGACGGCGGCAACATCACCCTTACCCTAGGCGATCTCCTCGCCCTCACCGGCAACAGCACCATCTCCACCGAAGCCGGCACCGACCAAGCCGGCGGTGACGGCGGCGACATCACCATCACCACCCCCTTCCTGGTCTCCAACTTCAGCGAAGACAGCGACATCGTCGCCGACGCCTTCGACGGTAGCGGCGGCAACGTCAGCATCACCGCCAGCGGCGGCGTCTTCGGCATCGCCCCCCGCGACTTCCGCACCCCCGAAAGCGACATCACCGCCAGCTCCCAAAACGGCGTCTCCGGCACCATCACCCTGGACAGCCCTGAAGTGGACCCCAGCCAGTCCACCGCCGAGCTGCCCAGCGCCTTCAACGCCCCCGACGTGGTGCAGAGCTGCCGCGAGCGCTTCGCCGCCACGGGCAGCTCTTTTGTGGTGACAGGGCGGGGCGGCATCCCCCAAGGGCCGCAGGACCCCCAGCCCACCCTGCTGTGGCAGGACGCACTGCCCATTGAAGCGGAGGCCGAGGTCGAGGAAACAGCGCCCCAGGGGAGCAGCGCCGCCCCATCGTCCATCGTCGAAGCCCAGGGCTGGGTGAAGAATGACCAGGGGCAGGTGGTGCTGGTGGCGGGGACGTCGGCAGCGGTAGGTCAGCCCTTGGCTTGCGAGGGGTAGCTTGTCAGATCCCAGGAATCTACCAGCGTTTAGCTGCACCGCCAGCTTGTCGTAGAGATTCCCGGGTCTATTACCGGGTTCTGGTGGATTAGGCCTCTGGATCAATCCCCAGCTCCCGCAGCTTCGCCGCTAGGCGCTCTGCCCGCTGACGCTCTGTCTCAGACCGCTGACGCTCCGTCTCTAATTGCTCACTCGCAGCCTGCGCCGCTTCCTCCGGCGTCGGCACCAGGTCTCCTTCGGGGGTGAAAAAGCGCAGCTTCCCATCATACACCCCCAAAAAGAGCTGCAGCTGATGGCTCCAGCGCCGCCCCTGCTCGTCAGGCGCAATGGGCTGGTACTCGCCGCTCACCAGGTGAAACCCTTCAAACTTCAGCGAGTCGGGGTCGAACCAAAAGTAGTCCGGCGTGCGGAAGATATCCCCGTAAATTTCCTTCTTCAGCCCCCGGTCCGTCTTGGCGGTGGAGTCCGACAGCAGTTCTACGATGATGTTGGGGTACTGCCCCCCCTCTTCCCACACCACCCAGCTCTTGCGGGGCCGCTTCTCTACCCCCAACGCCACAAAGAAGTCTGGACCACGAAAATCTTCAGACTTGAGCTGGCGGGGGCTGAAGTACGCCGTCAGGTTGCCTGCTGCGAAGTAGTCGTCGCGACCCTGCCACAGCCAATCGAGGCAGGTGATCAGCAGGATAATTTGTGCCAGGTGCAGAGAACTTTCCAAGGGGGGTTCGTCGCTGTACAGGTCTCCAGGAGGAAAGGTGACGCCGGGGGCGGCTGGGGCGGCGCTTTGAGGGGCGTTTTGGGCGGCTGGGGTGGACTGGGCCGTTTGGGCGGTGTCGAACGCGGTCATGGCTGTTCCTTGGCGCGGGTGGGGTGGGCGCTGCTTACTGCTACTATAGCGAGCTCTATTGACTGCATATTTTGAGCAGGTTCGCCGTATGGATCTCTAGACACCGCGTTTAGCGCAGCGTCTAGAGCTTGGGCATAGGGAAATTAGACGAGGCTTACTACAGACAACAATGCTGATATCTTATTTTCGCTGGTGTTTGGCCCTGCTGGCAGTAGGGACGTTGCTGGGTGACCGCGCTACGGCCCAGGTGATTCCCGACGGGACGCTGGGGGCGGAGTCGTCGCAACTGGTAATTAACGGCGTCACGGTGGATGAGGCAGCGGCAGACCTGATTCGGGCCGGAGCGCGGCGGGGGGAGAATCTGTTCCACAGCTTTGAGCAGTTCAGCATTGGAGAGGGGCAGCGGGTGTATTTTGAGAACCCCTCGGGCGTGTCGCGGATCTTTAGCCGGGTGACGGGGGAGGTGCGCTCGGATATTCTTGGCACCTTAGGCAGCTTGGGGGGTGCGGACCTGTTTTTACTCAACCCCAATGGGATTGTGTTTGGGCCCAATGCCCGGCTGGACGTGGGCGGCTCATTTGTGGCCTCGACGGCGGATGCGTTTGCGTTTGGCGAGGTGGGTCGTTTCAGCGCTCGTAACCCTGAGATACCCACGCCGCTGCTGACGATTCAGCCATCGGCGCTGGCCTTTAGTCAGGCGCAGGCGGGGGACATTGTGGTGCGATCGCAGGCGGATGAGGTGGGGCTGCGCGTGCCGGATGGAGAGAGCCTGGTGCTGCTGGGCGGGGATGTGACGGTAGATGGTGGACAGCTAAATGCGCCTGGTGGGCGGGTTGAAGTGGGAGCTGCTGCAGGTGTGGGCGTGGTAGGGCTTCGGGTAGACGGGCGGCTAACGTTTGCTGAGGGGTTGATGAGGGGTGGAGTGACTTTTGAGAACGATTCAGATGTTGATGTGCGAGCGGCAGGTGGTGGCGATATCGGTGTGACAGCCCGGACAATTGATGTTGTTGAGAGTGACCTTTTTGCGGGAATCGCCCAGGGGCTTGGTAGCCTTGAAAGTCAGGCTGGCGATATCGTGATTGATGTATCAGATCGTTTCAGAATCTTTGGCCGTGGTGCACAGGTTAGTAATCGTATATCTTCTGATGCTGCCGGCAACAGTGGTAATGTCCTCGTCACGACATCAATTTTGGAAATACTCAACGGCGCGCAGCTCACCTCTGGATTGTTTGAGGCAGCACAGGGCAATGTAGGTGATGTTGTCATTGACGCGAGCGGATCGGTTCGCTTGGTGGGAGAGCGAAGTGTTATTGGTAGCAACATAGACGGGACAAGCGCTGTCGGTACTGCCGGAAACGTTGAGATTACAACCCGGACTCTTGAGGTCTTTGATGGCGCACAGCTAATTACCGGCGTTCGCGGACGCGGCAATGGTGGTGACATTATCATTGATGCAAGAGAACTCGTTCGCTTCAGCGGCGGGGCTGAGTTTGAGATTGGCTCCCCAGGCGTACCTAGTAGTGTTCTCATCCCGATTCAGTCAAGTGGTGCTTATAGTCAAACTGGAGTGAATGCTGTTGGAACGGGAGGCAATATTGAAATCAATACTCAGCGACTCGAACTGCTCAATGGTGCGACGCTAGTTTCTGGCCCAGAGGGACGGGGGGATGGAGGCAACATTGTCGTCAACGCGAGCGAAGCTGTTCGCCTCGCGGGGAGAAGCGAGGTGTTTGGTGCTCCAAGTATTATCGACAGCGCTGTGTTGCCAGGGGCCGTCGGTGATGGGGGCAATATCGAAATCAACACCCAGGTTCTTGAAGTCTTGGATGGCGCTTTTTTGGTATCAGGCTTAGGCGGTGAAGGGAATGCAGGCAACGTCATAATCAATGCGAGTGAATCGGTTCGTTTGGCCGGTTTGGGTGAGCTATCAGCTCAAATTTCAGACATCGGTGGGGATGTACTTCCGAGCGCTATTTTCAGCGATACACTGCCAGACAGCATTGGCAACGGTGGCACCATCACCATCACCACCCCGCGCCTTGAAGCCCTTGATGGTGCAATAGTTGTCTCCGGCACCCAAGGTGCAGGCGATGCCGGCGACATCATTCTCAATGTTCAGATCCTTGAAATCTTGGGCGGTGCAAGGCTAATCTCGGTTACCCGAAGCGAAGGTAATGCTGGCGACATCATCATCACCGCCAGTGATTCAGTTCGCTTTGCTGGGCAGACAGCGGATAGGGTTCCACGCCCAGATGGTAGCGAAGATTTTATTTCCAGTGGCGCTTTTAGCAACACAGATCCAGAGACTACCTTCAATGACGGCATTCAGGACATCACCATCCCCGCCTCCACCGGCGACGGCGGCACCATCACCATTACCGCCCCACAGCTCGAAGTGTCGGGTGGCGCACAGCTTGTCGCTGGTACCCAAGGCGAAGGCGATGCAGGCGATATTATTCTTGAGATTGGCGATCGCCTCACCCTGAACGATGGTCAAATCTTGGCTGGCAGCGAAAGCGCCACGGGCCGGGGTGGTGAAATTCTCATCAATGCCCCCCTTCTCACCCTTTCCGACGGGTCCGAAATCTTGGCTGACACCTTCTCCACCGACGGCGGCGATATCGCCATCACCCTGGGCAGCCTCCTGGCCCTCACCGGCAACAGCACCATCTCTGCCGAAGCCGGCACCGAGAGCGGCGGCGGCAACGGCGGTAACATCACCATCACCTCGCCCTTCATCGTCTCGGGCTTCAGCGAAGACAGCGACATTGTTGCCGACGCCTTCGACGGCAGCGGCGGTAGCGTCAGCATCACCGCCATAGGCGGCGTGTTCGGCATCGCCCCGCGAGACTTTCGCACCCCTCAAAGCGACATCACCGCCAGCTCTGAGAACGGCGTCTCCGGCACCGTCACCCTGGAGAGTCCCGAAGTGGACCCCAGCCAGACCACCGCCGAGCTGCCCATCGCCTTTGTCGCCCCCGACGTAGTACAGAGCTGCCGAGAGCGCTTTGCCGCCACGGGCAGCTCTTTTGTGATCAGCGGTCGGGGCGGCATCCCCCAAGGGCCCCAGGACCCCCAGCCCACCCTGCTGTGGCAGGACGCGCTGCCCATTGAGGGAGAGGCTGAGATGGAGGAAGGCACA
>JBHJHJ010000234.1:0-4713 GCA_050330955.1 Elainellaceae cyanobacterium
TCCCCGGCGGCTGGTACCGTATCGATGCCCGCGGCAACAGACCAGAGATCAACGCCCAATTTGACCCACCGCACGAGCGGCTCGCCTTTCAGCTCCAGTTTCCTGAAGAGGCAGACTTTCCGGCCATCCTCCCCGAACCCCTGCCGGTGGTGGTGGAAGCGCTTCAGGCTCACAGCACGTGGGACGCCGTGCAGCGGAACCTCCCGGATATCTCGCTGAAAGAGGCGGGCAGGCTGGAGCTGAACCGCGCCGCTTAGCACCGTTACGAAACTCGTAACTACCCTGATGCCTGGTGATTTCGATGTCTTCATAGAGTAGAACACCGTTGGCACGAAACCATGAACCAGTCTTCCGTCCGCTCGCTGTGGCTCGGCCCTGTCCTCGGCGTCATCTTACTGACCAGCTGCGGTAGCGCCACTGAATTTTCCTCTGAAATCGCCTCAGAAGCCCAGGTGGAGAGCGCCCCAGCAGCGGATGGATCAGCCGAGCGCTCTGAGACTACGGCCACGCCTCTAAATGCCCCTGCCCCCGCGCCCCAGCTGGCCAAAGACGCCAGCATTACCCTGCGGGTTGACGCCGTCGCCGAGGGCATCGACCAGGCCGTGGCGATCGCCCGCCAGCAACAAGGTGACATCCTCACCCTAGAAGACAGCACCCCAGACTCGGGTGCCCAGCAGCAGGCCTTTTTGCGCGTCCGCGTTCCCCAGTCCCGCCTAGAAGCGACCCTCGATGCGCTGGCCGACTTAGGCACCGTGCAGCAGCGGCAGATTACCGCAGAAGATGTTTCCACCCAGCTCGTGGACCTAGACGCCCGCCTGCGTAACTTACGTAAAACCGAGGAGCTGCTGCTGGGTATCATGGAGCGCTCTGGGGAAGTGGCTGACGTGCTAAAGGTGGCGCAAGAGGTGAGCAACGTGCGGGCCTCCATCGAGCAGATCGACGCCCAGCTTCAGCAGTTGAGCAACCGGGTCAGCTACTCGACGGTGTCTATTCGTCTAGAGTCTGCGATCGCCGCCAGTGCTCCGCCAATTCGGCTGCAGGACGAGCTCAGCAACACCTGGCAGCGCGCCACCCTCTCCTTCCGCAATCTGTCGGTGACCCTGGTGAAGCTGTTGATGTGGCTGCTGGTGTACAGCCCCTACCTGGCCTTGATCTTGCTGGTGGGTGTGGGCCTGTATCGGCTGCGGCGACGTTGGGCTACCACAGACCGCAGCGCCCAAGATGCGTAGCACGCAAAACCCCAGCGCTCAGGGTGTTTAGTGCTGGAACAGACTTGCTCCTGCTAGAGCATCCGCCGATAATAGAGCTGCAATCAGCCCAAAAGCGGTAGCGGCATATGACTTACCAACAGGCGATCGCCCACATCGATGCGGAGAACTTTGTAGACGCGCTGAGAACCCTAGACCGGGTGCTGATGGAGGAACCCCAGCGGGCCGACGCCTATTACCAGCGGGGGCGGGTGCGCCTGAAGCTGGGGGACGCCGCTGGCGCCACTGCAGACTTTACCAAAGCGATTCGCCTAGAACCGACGGCGGAGGCCTATTTAAGTCGGGCCGTGCTGCGGCTGGCTGAAAAGAACCTGTCCGCCGCCGTTGAAGATGCGCAGCAGGCCGTGGCCTTGAACCCCCAGCTTGCCCCAGCCCATCGGCTTTTGGGCAAGGCCTATCGCCAGCAAGATTACCCTGACAGAGCAATCGCCGCCTACAAAGCTGCCGCTCGCGCTTACCTAGCCCAGAACGATAAGGCCAACGCCCAGGACTGTCTGGCCCAAATCGAGCAGATTCAAGCCCCGACCCAAACCGTCACGCCCCCTCAACCCATCACACCCCCTCAATCCATCACGCCCCCCAAGCCAGCCCCTGCCCCTCTGATGTCTCCCGAGGCCTTTCTTCAGCAGGCGCGATCGCGGGCGAAGCAGGGTCAGTACGAGCAGGCTCTGGGCGACCTGAACTGGTTCCTTAAGTTTGACCCCGACCATGTGGAAGCCCTGTGCGATCGCAGCGCCGTTTTGGCCAAGCTCGGCCAGGGGGAGGCTGCCATTCGAGACATGGCGCGGGCCTTCAAGCTTCAGTCTGGACCAGACCTATATTTAAAGCGGGGTGAGCTGCGGCTGGTCCTAGGGGACGTCTACGGGGCCGTGGACGATTTCACCCATGTGATGACGGAGCAGGGCCATCGCCCAGAGCTGTTTTTGCAGCGAGGCCGGGGATACCAGCAGCTCCAGGATTTTGACAACGCCTTCAAAGACTTTTCTAACGGCATTGGCAACGGCAGCGACAACGCCGAGCTGTACTGCGCTAGGGGAGAGGTGCAGGACGCCATGGGGGACAAGGACGGGGCGATCGCGGACTACCAGCGGGCGGCCTCGCTGTGGCTAGAGCAAGGGCACTGGGCGGGGCACCAGCGGATGGTGTCGCGGGTTAATGCCCTCAAAGGCGTGGTTCAGCAGCAGGCCGAGGAGAAGGCCGCTGAGGCGGCACGAACGATTCGAGTTCCGATTAAATATCGCCGAGGGGGCACCCCCGTGATCGACGTGCAGCTCAACGAGCAATATACCTTTGAAATGATTGTAGACACGGGTGCAGGCATGACGGTGATTACTGAGCTGATGGCTCGCACCATTAACCTGCAGCGCTCTGGGTGGTGCCAGGTCCGGGTGGCTGACGGTCGCCTAGTGACCCTGGAGTGGGGCTGGGCTCGCTCCGTGGCCGTCCAGTCCGCCAGTATCAGTCACGTGCGGGTGGCAGTTATTCCCGACAGGGGCGAAGGCCTCTTGGGTCAGGACTTCTTCGCGGCCTATGACGTGCGGGTCTTAGCCCAGGAAGTTGAATTCTACCGGCGGTAGCCTTGGCTAGGGGCTGGAACTAATGTATCCTAAAAGACATAAATTAATCTAATGGCTAGATGACCAACCCCTAGCCACGCGGTTTGATGCGCGTGCTAGAATGCACCCTGAGAGTATTGATCGGTTAACAAGCACTTGTTTCTAGTATTAACGGGTTTTCACGTTTTTCCATTGACAGACTTTTCTCCGAAATCTTTCTCTACGCGTTCCTCAATTTTTTGGAGATAGTCCATGTCAATCTATGTAGGCAACTTATCCTACGACGTTACGGAAGCCGATTTGAAGACGGTATTTGAAGAATATGGCTCCGTGAAGCGAGTCCAGCTTCCCACAGATCGCGAGACGGGCCGCATGCGCGGCTTTGGGTTTGTCGAAATGAGCGCTGAGGCTGAAGAGCAGGCTGCAATTGATGCGCTCGACGGCGCAGAATGGATGGGTCGCGATCTGAAAGTGAACAAGGCCAGACCCCGCGAGAATCGCGGCGGCGGCGGCGGTTCTTTCAACCGAGGTGGCGGCGGTCGCTACTAAGGATCCACTTAAGTTTGTGCGCTAGCTGCCTGACTGTAGCGGCTAGCGAAACTTTAGGGGCTGGACGTATTTGTCCAGCCCCGTTTTACCCGTTTATATAGAGCTACATGCTCTCAACTTTTGCTCTGCTTGAACCATTTCAGCAGCCAATCGCAGAATTCGAGCTTGAAGTGCCTGTTTGGATGGGGGTATGAGATCAGAGAAAATTTGCTTCCTAGCGCCTTACCGCTGAGATGAGGCTTGCTGCGACCAGACCTCTTGACCTTCTGACCAAGCACTCATCAAGCGCTTTGAAAATAGCTTGAGATTTTCTGATTCATTCTCTGAGGCAGCATACTCTCCACTGCCCTGAAGATACAGGAAAAGCTCCATCTGAAATTTTTGAGAAATGTTGCGAGATTGAACCCACATTTTTTGGGAGTTGGTTTGACTTAGCAACGTCGTCGACACAAGTGTTTTGGCGGGAGACAAAGGGTTATATCGTGCCATTTGTGATAGCGATCGCTATAGCTACTCTACTGCTTCCGGCGTTGCGATCGCATCACTCCCCGTCTCCTCACTGAGGCCGCTGGGAGAGCTAATTGCTCCACTGCCCGTCTCGTCGGTCAGGTCATCCGGCGATACCGCATTGTCTAGATCCGGCGGCGCCTCGTCCACCGACCGCACAATCGTCTCGTCTTCCTCTGAGTCGGGTGCCTCAAACACTGCTCTCAAGGCGGCATCGAGCGTCGGAGCCATGGCGATACGATTTTGGTAGGCCGCAATCACCCGCACCAGCGTCGGCAGCCGGTTCTGCTCCGCCTCCAGATACAGCGGCTCTACGTACAGCAGCGACTGCTCAATGGGAATCACCAGCAGGTTGCCCTGAATGGCCCGTGACCCCTGCCGGTTCCACAGAGAAATCTGCTGGGAAATCGCCGGATCCTGGTTGATGCGGGCCTCAAATTGCTCCGGGCCGAACACCAGCTACTGCTTTGGGAAGGTGTAGAGCACCTGGCGACCATAGCGATCGCCATCAGACCGCGCCGCCAGCCAAGCAATCAGGTTGCGTCGCTGGGCGGGGGTATAGGGGCGAAACAGCAAAAACTCTCCCTGGTCCTCGTTGGGCAGTTCCATCAGCAAATAGTAGGGGTCTACCCGCTGCTGCTCGTTGGCGTAGATCTCCGTCGGCGCCCGCCATTCGTCCTCCCGGTTAAAGAACACGCGGGGATCCGTCATGTGGTAGATCTTCAGCTGCTGCGCCTGCAGCCGGTAGTAGTCTTGGGGGTAGCGGATGTGGCTGATCAGTGCCCTTGGCATCTCGTCCAAGGACTGAAACATTTCTGGAAAGATGCGGCTCC
>JBHJHJ010000235.1:0-27524 GCA_050330955.1 Elainellaceae cyanobacterium
TCCTGTGGGTGTTGGTGCCTGTCTTCTTTCTCCCCCCCCTCTCCCTCTCTTTCTTTACTTTTGTCTTGTGGTTGTGTTGTTTGGGGGGTGGTGGCCGCCCCCCCCCCCCACCACTCAAATCTGTACCTCACGCGATTGGGAATCGCTATAAGATGTTGATTAATATTTGGGTAGGACACGGCCCGCCGCGCCCTTGCGCCATCACCTCGCCCATGAATATTCTCATCGTCGAAGACGAAGCCGAAATCGCCCAGCTCCTGACCCTCTATTTAGAAAAAGAAGGGTTCACTTGCCGCACCTGCCGTGACGGGCTGACCGCGCTGCAGCAGTTTGAGGCGATCGCCCCAGACTTGATCATCTTAGACCTGATGCTGCCCCAGCTCGACGGGCTGGAAGTCTGCGCCCGTATCCGCCAGACCCCAGGCAGCAAAGACCCCTACATCCTCATGCTCACCGCCAAGGGGGAAGAGATTGACCGCATCGTGGGCCTCTCCACGGGGGCAGACGACTACATGGTCAAACCCTTCAGCCCCCGGGAGCTAGTGGCTCGGGTGAGGGCACTGCTGCGGCGATCGCTGCGTCAGGGCGGGCAATCTCAAACCCTCAGCACGCCCCGCTTCGCGGTGGACCTCGATCAGCGGCTGGCCCGACACACCTTAGACGGCAATGTGATAGCCCTGGACCTGACGCCGCTGGAGTTTGACCTGCTAGCCACCTTTCTGGGCGCCCCAAACCGCGTGTGGAACCGCACCCAGCTCATCGACAAGCTGTGGGGCAGCGACTTCTACGGTGATGAGCGGGTGGTGGATACCCACGTGGCGCGGCTGCGGAAGAAAGTTGAGCCCGACCCCAGCCACCCCCAATTCATCAAAACCGTTGTGGGCGTGGGGTACAAATTTGAAGATGAATGAGCCAAAGCCGCGCAAACCGCTATCTCTGGCATCCCGCCTGTTCTGGTCCCATATTGTGGTGATGGTAGTGGGCCTAACCACGCTGTTTGTGGTGGGCAAGGTGTCCTCCCCCCGCTTCTTTGTGCTGCGGCTGCGGCAGATTGAAATTGCGGGCTTCGGCAGCGTCCGCCAGGTGCGCACTGAGCTAGTGCAGGGGTTTGAGGCCGCCTGGAGTCGGGGGGCGCTGTGGTCGCTGCTAGTTGGCGCTCCCGTGGCGGGGGGCCTCAGCTATTGGCTCACCCGCCGCATCGTCCGCCCCCTCAACCAAATCGAGGCCACCACCCGCCGCTTTGCCGCCGGGAAGCTAGATTCCCGCGTGCCCCCCATCCCCATCCCCGAGCTACACCGGCTGGGGCTGAGCTTTAACCGCATGGCAGATGACCTAGAAGGGGTGGAGCAGCGGCGGCGAGAGCTGGTGGGCGACTTGACCCACGAGCTGCGGACGCCGTTGACTATCCTAGAGGGCTACTTAGAAGGGCTAGAGGACGGCACTGTGGACCCGTCCACTGAAATCTACCAGCGGCTGGCCCAGGAGACCCGCCGCATGGGGCGTCTGGTGGAGGATTTGCAGGAACTCTCTAAGTTAGAGGCAGGCTATCTCCCCATCGACGCCCAGGCGTTTCACCTCTATCCGCTGCTAGAGCGGGTGGTGCAGCGGTTTGCAGACCAGCGACTAGAAGATGTGGATCTAGCACTGCAGGCCTCTCCTAACTTGCCGCAGGTGTGGGCTGACCCAGCGCGGGTAGAGCAGGTGCTGGTAAACCTAGTGGGCAACGCGGTGCGCTATACGCCAGCGGGGCGGGTGGAGATTCGGGCCTGGGCCAGTGAAGGGATAATGTGGGTAGCGGTGACGGACACGGGGATCGGCATTGCCCCAGAGGATTTGCCCCTGGTGTTTGAGCGGTTTTGGCGGGCCGACAAATCTCGCGATCGCCAGTCGGGGGGAACGGGGGTAGGTCTCGCCATATCCCGGCGGCTAGTAGAATTACAGGGCGGCAAAATTTTGGTGAAGAGCGCGCTGGGAACTGGCAGCACGTTTCAGTTTTCGCTACCTTTGGCGAATTGATATGCAGGAAACTGCTATGGCGAATACGAATACACAAAATATTACTCCGAAAACTGCTGGCCCGCGGACTACCAGCGCGCAGGCTATGGAACCGCAAGCGATAGATACGCAAGCGATAGACACCCAGACTGCCGCGCAACAGCCCTTGACCACACCTCGCCTGCTGCTGCGACGCTGGCAACAGTCTGACCTAGTACCCTTTGCTCGCCTCAACGCCGACCCTGAGGTGATGCGCTATTTCCCCTACCGCCTGGGTCGCCCCGCCTCTGACGCCTTCGTAGAGCACATTGAGGCCTGCTTTGAGCAGCAAGGCTTTGGCCTTTGGGCCGTGGAGCTGCGAGAGGGCGGCGACTTTATCGGCTTCGTTGGGCTGAAGCAACCGAACTTTGACGCCCACTTTATGCCCAGCGTCGAAGTAGGCTGGCGGCTGGCACGGCCCTACTGGGGCCACGGATATGCGACGGAGGGGGCGCAGCGCGCGTTAACCTACGGCTTTGACACGGCAGGGGTAGACGAAATTGTGTCCTTCACGGCGGTGGTGAACCAGCGCTCGAAGGCGGTGATGGCGCGCCTCGGCATGACCTATTGCGCCACGGACGATTTTGACCATCCGGCGCTGCCCAAGGGCCATGAGCTGCAGCGCCATGTGCTATACCGAATGAGTAAATCTCGCTGGCAGATGTTGCAGGCGGACGGGTAATGGATATGGTTGGGTTGGAGTGGCAATCGGTGCTGCTGGCCCTGAGCGGGTCGGTGGTAATCACGGCGATCGCTTTTATCGCTTTGGTAGTTTGGGAGCAGCGGCAGAGGTGACGCTTTGCCGCACCGTTCCTATATGACTACTGCCCTGGCAGAGATTTAGGAGAACGGTAAGTCTGCGATTGGGGAAGAGAAGCCAAAAACCATGGGCGCGATATCCGGCACCCTACGCCTGATGCGTCTGATGCTGAAGGCTCGCCTTGATGGTAGATATCAACAAAATCCATTCTTTGCTGCGCAATCTGGCACACCTATTGTTGCACCGAAAGTTCTCAGCAATCAGGAGCTGAAGACTGTAAGAGATGCGATATGAAATGGCAGTTTGCTAAACGTTGCATGACAGAGCCATTGCAGCTCTCGATCTTTAAACGTGACGGCTCAACATAGGGATGTGATGGCTCAACGCTCTAATGCGATCGCCCAACATAGAGATGCGACAGCTCAACTTCAAAATGCGATCGCTCAACGCTCTAATGCGACAGCTTAACTTGGAGATGCGATCGCCCGCAGAGCTTGTCTATCGCCCAACACTGAGATGCGGGCGTTACTGACTTAGGGGTAGCGTTTTACAGGACCATGGCTACAGTCCGTCATACCCATCGTACTGCCGCGATCGCCACTGCTTCGGCGTCCGCGCCGCCGACAGCGCAATGCGCACCACCGCCAGCGGGTCCGCCAGGGGCGACAGCCAAAACGCCCAGCGCCCCTTAGCCTTCTCCTTGTCATAGGACGAGGCAATCGCCCACAGCAGGGCAATGCGGCTTAGCAGCAGGCCGCCATTTAGTCCCAGCACCGCCGCACAAACCGGCGATCGCCCCCCCGCCAGCCATGCCGCTCCAAACAGCAAACAGACGAGCCAAGGCAATCCCTGCACCGCCGCCAAAAAGCCCACATCCCCCCACGTCTGCTGGGGTGATGCGGCGTCCTTGAGGTCTAGCGATCGGCCCCACTCGCGCCACAGCTCGGCCACGCCATCGTACATCCGCACCTTCAACAGCCGGGAGCCGTCCCAAAAGCCCACTTTGGCGCCCTCTGCCGCCGCTCGCCGCGCCAGGGTAACGTCATCGCAGAAGGAGCGGCGGGCGCTTTCGTAGCCGCCGAGCTGCACCAAGAGCGATCGCCGAGTCAAAAAGCACTGGCCGTTGGCCATCACCCGAGCCGGATCGCCGGGGCGATTGCCGGAGGGGCCGAAGCGGTAAATCAACGTCATCAGCAGGGCGGGCTGCAGCCAAAATTCACCGGGGCCACTGAGGATGAACTGGGGCGAGAGGGAGACCATGTCGTAGCGCCGCTGCTCCGCCGCCGCCACCAGGGTGCTGATCAAATGGGGCTGGGGATAGGTATCCGCGTCTACCCCCAAGACCCAGTCGCTTGCTTTAGAACTCTCTAGAAAACCATTGTGCAGTGCCCAAGGCCGACCTACCCATCCGGCGGGCAGGGGCGGGTCCGTGGTGAGCCGTAGGCGAGGTTCTGAGGCTTGGGCTTGCTGAACCAGTTCCACCGTGCCGTCGGTAGAGCGGCTGTCCACCACAATAATTTCCCGCAGGGCCTCGCCCTGCTGCGACAAGCCCGCTAGGCAAGGGCTCAATCGCTCTACCTCATTTAGGGTAGGGACCACGACGCTGACCTTGCCAGCTAGAGCGCCGTTTGAGGTGGCGGGAGCCAGCGGCGGGAGCCGCCTTGGTCCTTCCAGTAAGCGGGAGAGCAGCACCGCTGCCATAGGAACCTGTCCCACCAGCAGCAGCAGCCCCAGCGCGCTTAGGGCAACGCTCCCCGCAATTTCGGCATCTGGCATTACTGCCTGCCGCTCAGGGCTGCAGGTTCAGCCATGGGCGATGCGGCCACATTGCGCTCGGCTACAGCAGGATCTGAGACATTGTATTGGGCCTGCTGCCAGCAGAGCACCGCCGGAATCACCCCCAGCAAGATGCCCAGCAGAATTGGCACCCAGAAACCCGCCGCCATGCTCATCACCATGGCGAAGCCAAAGTTGCCTAGATAGACCGCCAAAGGCAGCATGAGCTGGCTCTGGTGCTGGACTGCGACGCGGCCCCGCCAAAACAGGGCCGCAATGCCAATGAAAACGACGCCTGTGCCCAGCCAGCCCGCAAAGTTCTGGTAGGGCATGCCGAAGAAGGGACCGGGCTGATGCCAGTACCAAAAGGGCATGGCGGTTTGGCTCATGGCCGGGTCAAGGACAAAATCCCAGGAGGTGAGCAGCAGAGACCCCAAAAAGACGGCGCCAATTGGGCGTAGCCAAGTGCCCAGGCCCCCGGTCTCGCTGGCGTCTGCTTCACCAGAGCGCGGCGCCAGCCCGCTGCGGGCCAGCAGGTAAGAGGAGAGCCCGAGATAAAACCAAGACAGGGGAATGGTGAACGGAACGCGGCCCCCGATCTTGTAGCCCAGGCCGCTCAGGTAGCTGTACTCCCCAAAGGGAAAGCCAGTGCCAGTGCCCAGCAGCTCGCTGCCCAAAGAGATGGCGATCGCCAGCACGGCGAAAATAAGCCAGTTCTGCAGCCCCAGGGTGCGATAGGCGTAGAGGCTGACCGCTATTGCCCCCAGCACGATGTAGACCACGCCGCCGCCGGCCATACTCCAGCTAAACATCGTCTCTCCTGCTGGGAGGTGCTGGAGAAACTCGGGGTGGGGCATGACCAGAAGAAGGCCCGCTAAGCCAAATACCATGGATACGAGGTGCCCTATTAAACAGGCACGTTCAGCGATGATTAGCTGCTTCATTGCGATTCCTTAAAGACTTTGACGGGCAGATAACAAGGGTTTAGACGACACTACTCTACAAAGTAAAACAAAACCCCACAACAGGCTGCTAACCCAGGCGGATAAGGTCTATCAGCGGCAGACTCATGTAGTCTTGTCTTTTATTGTTAAGCAATATTAAGCAATTTTGCCGTTCGTTTGTCATTGCGTCAACCGACTTCACTCAATAGGCGTGAACTAACCAGCGCGATTTGCAAAGCTCAGCGTGGTAGAGTACGCCAGAGAAACAGGCCCAGATGACCGGGCCAGCCACAAAAAGAAGTGAGTCGCATCGGTATGGGGATTGGACTAATCTTAACGGGGCTCGCCGCTGTAACTGCGGGTCTGCTGGCCTTTGAGCTACAGTATCGTCGCCGTCCGGGCAACCAGCTGGCCATGACCCTAGGAACCTGGGAGTTGCCCACTTACGAACCCGATCACTACGTGCTGGTGGGCACCTTGGAGCTGCAAAACCAAACCCGCTCGCTGGAAATTATGGTGCCTGAGCTGACGGCGGAGGTGACCCTGCTCTCTAAAGCTGACCTGAGTGACGTCACTCAAACCGTCACGGTCCAGCCCCAGCACCCCGACGCCGATACCCGTCCCGATGGCTACTGGTTCGCCTACATCGTCAAGGTGGCTAAAACGACGGGGGTCACTGTCACCGTGGATATCCGGGGCGACGGGCTGCGATCGCTCAAGTCAGCTTGGGTCAAGGTTCGCTACGTCACCTATGGTCCCCAAGGCCGCATTCCTAAAACCCGCCATGTGGTGGTGCCTTTGTCTTTCCCGGAGCGGGAGCACCCGCTGACCCCACGCATTACGCCTGCTGGCGCTGTATTTCCGGTGCCGACCCACCTCCTCTCCCCCCTAGATGACCCGGTGGAGGTGATCCAGCGCTACGTGGCACCCCACGCCAAGCCCAACGACATCGTCACCATTGGAGAAACGCCGCTGGCGATTATGCAGGGGCGGCTGCGTCACCCCAGCGACATCCAGCCGGGGTGGGTGGCCAAGCGGCTGTGCTACTTCTTTATGCCCACCTCCAGCCTTGCTACCGCCTGCGGCCTGCAGGCCCTCGTGGATATTGTCGGGGCTTGGCGGGTGGCTTTAGCGTTTGTGGGCGGGTCGGTGCTCAAGCTGCTGGGCAGCCCCGGCGGCTTCTACCGGTTCGCTGGAGAGCAGGCCCGTCTGATTGACGACGTGACAGGAACCCTGCCGCCTTACGATCAGTTCATTGTGCTGGGTCCCCAGGATCCTGAGCGCGTGGTGAATCAGATTAAGCAGGAGACCGGGTTGTCAGCGGCGATCGTCGATGTCAACGACTTGCGGGCTGTCAAGGTGCTGGCCGCCACCCCCGAGCTTTCCGAGTCAGTGCTGCGGCAGGCGCTGCTGTCTAACCCGGCAGGGAATGCCGATGAGCAGACGCCCATCGTGCTGATCCGACCTGACGCGACTAGCGGTTAAAACTCTGCCCTTGGAGATAACCTCTGCCCTTGGAGATAAATAGATTGCTCGTGAAGGCTCAGAAATCTGGTAGGTCTCAGCTAGGGCGGCTTCTGACCTTTAAATGTGCTAGCGTCTAGATACGCAGCTCGGCTATAGCTCAGCCAGCTCAATCCAATGGTGATTTAAATGACTTTAATGCCTCAGTCGCCCCTGACTATTCGTTCGCTTCACTACCGCGATTTAGAGGCGATTGAGGCGTTAACTTGCGCAGAAAACGGCTTTGAAACTGAGAGCTATCACCGTGCCATGAGTACCCAACAGCAGCTCGCGCTGTTGCAGCAGTGGTATGGCCCCCTGAAGTGCCTTAGCTTATTCCCCAACCCGCTGCAGTATGCCTTCTCCGTCTACGTAGCCGGAGGGCTACAGGGTCTGGAGGGATTTATCCAAGTGTCTCCCTTTAACCAAGCCAACACCACCTGGCGCGTCGAGAGAATTGTAGCGGGGCGACCCTCGGGGCAATCTGGAGCTAAGTCAGAGGCGCGATCGCCTCAGGGCCGCACCGATGCGCCCCCGTCTCGTACTGATGCGGCGCCGTCCCGCCTGCCAACGGATACGGCCTCGCTGCTGCTGCGGCACTGCCTAGAAACCATATGGCGCGCCCGCATTTGGCTCGTGGAGGTCGACGTCAACGACAAGCTAGGCATCGGCCTTTATCGTACTAACGGATTTCAGCCCCTAGCGCAGAAAACGTACTGGTCTCTCTCAGCCGAGCTGCTGGCCACGCTCTCGGAGCGCCCGGTGAATTTACCTAACCTCAGGCCAGTCGGTAACGCCGACGCGGGCCTGCTTTACCAGCTCGATACCGTATCGATGCCCCCGCTGGTGCGTCAAGCCTTCGACCGCCATGTGTCCGATTTTCGAACTGGCATTGCCGAGGGTGCCGTAGCGAGCGTCAGGCGCCTCATGGCTCAGCAGGAAGTCGTCAAAGGCTATGTTTTCGAGCCCCAGCGCAAAGCGGCCATCGGCTACTTCAACCTCTGCATTTCTAAAACCGGCAACCAGCCCCACCAGGCTCAGCTCACAGTCCACCCTGCATACACCTACCTCTATCCCGAGCTTCTTCCCCAGATGGCACAGCTGGTTCAGGGCTATCCCAAGCAGTCTTTGCATCTCGCCTCGTCAGACTATCAGCCCGAGCGAGAGACTTACTTGAAGCAGACGGGGGCGAGCCCAGAGCAGCAGACGGCGATGATGTTCCGCTCGGTTTGGCACAAGATGCGGGAGTCTAAGTCTGTTTCTTTAGAGAATCTGCAGCTCGTTGAGGTCCTGCAAGGGCTACAGCCCAGCCGGAAGCCCGTCCCTGGACGGATGTCTCTGTTCGACGTGACTCCTGCAGGGTCGGACGGCGAAGGCTTCGACCAGAGCGCTGCTGCTTCAAGCGAGCCGTCTCGCTTGGCGGATCGATCACCCGAGGCTGACCAACAGGCCTCCGAGAGTACGGGAAACGGGAGCGAGGGCGGCAACGGCCACCGCGATCAAGGTGGCGAGGCGTGGTTTCCGCACTAGGCCTCGATGTGGGTCGTAAACGCATTGGCATTGCCGGCTGCGATCGCACCGGACTGATTGCCACTGGGCTGATGACTTTAGAGCGCCGCTCCTTTAGCCAAGACCTGGCCCAGCTGAAGCAGTTGGTAGACCAACGCCAGGTTGAGGTGCTGGTGGTAGGGCTACCCTACACCCTAGCGGGCGAAATCGGGGCTCAGGCGAAGCAGGTACAGCGGCTTGCCGGACGCCTCAGCCGGGCCCTCAACCTGCCCGTCGAATATGTAGACGAGCGCCTTACGTCCTTCGAGGCGGAGCAAATGATGCTCGCCAACCGCCAGTCCCCGTCTCGAAACAAGGCATTAATCGATCGCAAGGCCGCCGCCATCATCCTGCAGCACTGGCTAGACGAGCGATCGCAGCCTCAGCGCTCAGGGCAGCCACCCCTGAGCTAGCCCCTCATCCGGTTAAGAACCGCCACTATTGAGAGGCGGTCACAAACTGATAAGATCCAGATAACGTGGGGTAATGCAGCCCGCACCAGTTCAGAAGGAAGTGCGCTATGGCCAAAGATAGTAGTTTCAACGAAGACAGCGAAAACCTCCTCAACCCCAACTCAGAAGTTGTTGTGCTGTCGGATGGATCAGGGCGATCGCTTCCCTGCTATGTGGAGCACTCCATTGAAATCGATGACCAGGAATATGTGCTGTTGATGCCTATTCATATTCCCATCGAGATTTTTGCGTGGGACGGGGACGACGACGAGGACGAGACGCTGCTGGATATCCCAGATGAGGAACTGGACGAGGTATTTCCCACCGCCCGCGCCGTGCTGGCCGAGCAGGACATGACCTTAGAGCGAACAGCGCTGACGCTGACGGCCACCGGAGAGCTTCCCCAGCCTGACGACGAGACCTTGATCACCCTAGACTTAGGGGAAGATGAGGATGAGATGTCTCCTGAGCAGCTCCAGCTCTTAGCGGAATTTTACTTCAAAGACCAGAAGTATTCTATCTGTACGCCAACCGATCCGCTGCTCATTTTTGCTCGAGTGGAGGAGAACGGTGAGCCCAAGCTCCTCAGCCCGGAAGAGTTTCAGACCATGCGTCCCCAGCTTGAAGACAAGCTGTTTGACGATCTTTAGACCGTTTTGAATGCCCCCATACCCTCCGGCCTAGGCCATGATGCTATCAGCCCTGCTCAAAGGATTGTTCTATTTGATTGTGCTGCCTGCCGCCCTGGGGCTGAGCGGGTGGCAGGGATGGCGCTGGTGGAGCTGGGCCAATGCTGGGAATGAAGGCTTGAGCGCTAGCGTAGTTAGATCTGAAGATGCGAATGCCCCGGAGGGAGAGCTAGGAACTTCAGCAGAGAGAGAAATCATAGATCAATCGCCAGTTCGCGTCGAGATTGAACCCGGGACCTCGGCCCAGCAAATCGGGGCTGACCTGGCCCGCCTAGGGCTGATTCGCTCTCCCGCGGCTTGGAATCTGTGGACCCGGATGCAATCGCTGCAGGGCCGAGACGGGGGGTTTTTAGCGGGCACTTACCAGATTCCGCCCGGCCAGCCCATGGCGGCGATCGCCGAACAGATTTGGCGGGGCGATGTGGTGGAGGGCAGCCTCACCATCCCCGAGGGATGGTCTGTGGAGGACATTGTGGCCTACTTCGTGGAGCAAGGCCTGGGCAGCGAGGCCGAAGTGCGCGAGGCGCTGCGGCAGGTGGACACAGCGGAGTTTACCTGGCTACCCACAGAGACTTTTGATCAGCCAGAGCAGCGGTTTGAGGGCTTCCTCTACCCCGACACCTATATTACCGCCGAGGGCGTCACCACTGACCAGATTGTGCGGCAGATGCTGCGGCGGTTTGAGGAACTGGCCCTGCCGGCGTATCAGCAGGCCGACAGTCCCTACTCTCTGCTGGAGTGGGTCACCCTGGCCAGCATTGTGGAGCGGGAGTCGGTGGTGGCGGAAGAGCGGGATCTGATTGCCGCTGTTTTCGCTCGCCGCCTGCGGGAGGGCATTCCCTTGGGGGCTGACCCCACCGTGGAATACGCCCTGGGCATTCGCCAAACCCCCGAGCGGCCCCTCACCTACGCCGAGGTGGAAACCGACTCCCCTTACAACACCTATGTCAACGCAGGGCTGCCCCCTGGCCCCATCTCCAATCCGGGGATCAAAAGTCTAGAGTCCTCCCTCAACCCCCCTGGCACTGAATATCTATATTTCGTGGCCCGATACGACGGCACCCACGTCTTCAGCCGTACCCTAGCGGAGCACCAGCGCGCCCAGGGCCAAATTCGCGATCGCATTGACCGGCAACCCCCGCAAACAGCGGGGCCGACCGAGGCTGAGAGCGCTCCCGCAGGCGAAGACGCTGACACCGATGCCCCCACCAATACCGCGTCTCCCGATAGCGCCTCTACAGCTAATCCATCCACAGCCAATTAAATCAAGTTGAACTCAGTTTCCTAACGCTCCCGCCAACCCCTCTCGCAGCTCACTGATCCGGCCCGCTACTTCCACCCCTACCCCCATGCGTCTCCATGTTTAACCTCAGCGCGCTGCTTCAGCCCGATTTGGTCCTCGGAAGCTCCATCTTGAGCCTCACCCCCGAAATTATCCGCCAGCACAACCTGCAGGGCATGATCCTGGACGTGGACGATACGCTAGTGCCCTTTACAGCCGCTAACATTTCCCCAGAGCTGGCGGCCTGGGCGTCGCAGGTCCGTCCTCTGGTTTCTCTGTGGCTGGTGAGCAATAACACGAGCCACGTCCGCATCAGCCGCATTGCCCAGTCCCTAGATTTACCCTACGTCTCTGGAGCAGGCAAGCCCTCCCGCCGTAAGCTTAAGCAGGCCGCCGCCGATATGGACCTGCCGGTGGAGCGAATCGCCATGGTGGGCGATCGCCTGTTTACGGACGTGCTGGCCGGGAATCGGCTGGGGATGTTTACCGTTTTGGTCAACCCTATGGTGGACCCCGCTAAAGAGGCCACCGTCAGCCCAGTCCACGCCCTTGAAGTCTGGATTTCTGAGCGTCTCGGTGTGTCGCTTCAGGGCCTACAATAGCTGCGCCATGGCAACGCTAGTAATTAAAATTGGTACCTCAAGCCTGACGCGCTCCGGCAGCGGGCTGGCGCTAGCGGCGATCGCCACCCTAGTGGAAACCTTGACCCAGCTCCGGCAGGACGGCCACCAGGTGGTGTTGGTGTCCTCTGGTGCAGTGGGGGTGGGATGCAGCCGGCTGGGGCTGGCGGAGCGGCCCAAAACCATGGCCATGAAGCAGGCTGTGGCTGCGGTGGGCCAAGGGCGGCTGATGCGGGTGTACGACGACTGGTTCACCCTGCTCAACCAGCCCATCGCCCAGGTGCTGCTCACCCGCAGCGATTTGGTGCAGCGCAGCCGCTACGTCAACGCCTACCGCACCTTCAGCCAACTGCTCAAGCTGGGAGTCATCCCCATCGTCAACGAAAACGACACGGTGGCCACTGACGAGCTTAAGTTCGGCGACAACGATACCCTCTCAGCCCTAGTGGCCAGCCTGATTGAGGCCGACTGGCTATTCATCCTCACCGACGTAGACCAGCTCTACTCGGCTGATCCCCGCTACCACCCCGACGCTAAACCCATTCACCTGGTGGATGAGATCGACGCGCTGGCCAGTCAGGTGAACGTTGGCGATCGCGGCTCGAGCTGGGGCACAGGCGGCATGGTGACTAAAATTTCCGCCGCCCGCATCGCCACCGAAGCCGGGGTGCGGGTCGTCATTACCGAAGGGCGATCGCCCCAAAACCTGCCGCGCATTTTAGCAGGGGAGTCTTTGGGCACCCAGTTTGCCCCCCGCCCTCGCAGCGCCAATGCCCGCAAGCGCTGGATTGCCCACGGTTTGGTGGCGGCGGGCAAGCTCTATCTCGACGATGGGGCGATCGCGGCGGTGCGGGAGCGGGGCAAGTCCCTACTGGCGGCGGGCATCACTGAGATCGAGGGGGACTTTCAGAAGCAGGACGCGGTCAAGCTGTGTGACGCGCTAGGGCAAGAGGTGGGACGGGGCATCGTCAACTACAGCAGCGGCGACCTGCAGCGCATTATCGGGCGCCAGTCCCAGGATATTGCTCAAATCTTGGGCTACCAGGGAGAAGATACGGTGGTTCACCGAGATAACCTCACGATTACGGCAGGGTAGCAAGCCTGTGGTAGCGTATTTGGATGCTCCGACAATCGGGATATTGCGGGAAGGTTGACAATGTACCTCGTTCTCAAGCTAGTTTTAGTTGCTGCGGTGCTGTGGATTTTTGGGACGCTACCGTGGGTGGTGGTCAACGCCTACTTTTGTAGCTTACCGTCGTCCATCGCCTGCCCTGACCCAGTTCCTGTCCAGGACTACATTCGGCAGGTACTCGCCCTCGACCTTATATTGATCATCCTGGCGGCTTTTGCCGTTGCCCAACTCCGCCGGCACCCGCGCCCCCGCAGCAAGACGGATCGACCGCAACGGCGGCGTCAAAGGGGGTGAGTGCTTCGCACAGCGGCACGCCTTTACATAGGGCAAAACCCTAGGGCGTTGGATTTATGAATTGGGGGAAACAGCGCTAAGCTTTCGTAACAACTAAGGCCCCCATCATGCCGCCCACCAGCGGATAGTGGACCGCTGCTGCAAACCCTGCGTCGTAAGCTAGCTCAATTTGGCGGCGGTCAGACGGAAAGCGCCGCAGGCTGTCATTGATGTAAGCGTACTCCGTCTCAAAGCCAAACTGCCGAGCCACGGGCACAACCCAGGCATTAAGGTACATCTGCTGAAATTGGCGAAACCCAGGGTTCGTGGGGTGATGGAAGTCGAGGATGGCCGCGATCGCACCAGGTTTGAGCACGCGATGCAGCTCCCGCAGGCTCTTGGGAATGTCAGTCACGTTTCGCAGTCCGTACCCCATGGTGACCGCATCGTAGGTGTTGTCGTCATAGGGCAGCTCAAGGGCATCGCCCACCGTCCAGGTGATTGGTGCGAGGGGAATGCTCCAGCACGTGCGCGCTCGCTGGGCGGCGATCGCCAACTGCTGAGGGGCAAAATCGAGGCCGACGACCCGGCCAGAGGGGCCTGCCCGCCGCGCCAGCAAATAGGTGAGGTCGCCGCTGCCGCAGCACACGTCCAGGCAAACGGCCCCTGCGGCAGGCTGAGCCCAGTCCACAGCCATTTGTTTCCACACGCGATGCTGCCCAAAGCTGAGCCAGTCATTGAGGGCATCGTATCGGGGGGCAATGCGGTCGAACAGGGCCTGTATTTGAGCCGCTGAGGGTTGGGAGACGGCTGGAGAGCTCAAAGGGCCACCTCAAATGGATTAGTTTGCCCAATTGTATCGAAATTTAGCGGGATCTCAGGCTAATAGCCGCGCTGCGATTAAAGCAGCCCGAGGGCGATTCTGTCCTCAGGCTGAGCAATTTGAAGGCATTCTCCGTCGTCCTGGGGATTGGGGTGAGGGGAATGCCCGAGTGCTTCTCCTATTGCACAGGAGATTGGAAGGCGACCCCTTTACTCTGCAGACAGTCGCGAAACGCAACTTCGGCGTCGCTCAGCGTGGGGTCATCCTTGAGGTTAAAGGCGCGCTCAAGAAAATCATTTCCCATTTCTCCAAAGGCCCGAGCAACGCGATCGCCGATGTCTTCGTTCTCGGCGCTAATCTCGTCAGGCAGACACGCTTCAATCGCATCGAGCTGGGCAGAATCAAATTGCTCCAAAGACTGAACCTGGCCGCTATAAATATCAGAAAAGTAGGCGTTTTGTCCCGCTTCCTGGGTTACAGCCTGGGCATTACTGACAGGAAGGATAATTAGAAATGAAATCAAGCTAAACAGGCTGAGCGCGGCTAGCGCAGCTTTCCTTAAGTTGTGAAACTGGAGAGTCATGGATGTGGTCCTCGCTATGAATCGGTACAAAGAATGGTGAAACAGACCTGGCTGAGTTCAAGCCAGTTCACCCCCTAAGAAATTAGCAAAAATTTTGAACCATGAGCTGTGGCGTTACAGATTAGACTGAAAAATCAGCATAAAGTCCTAGAAGCGAACCGGAAAACCGCTTAGCTTAGCGATTTTATCCTGGAGTCATCTGTCTAAAGATAGACTCCTCAAATCAACTGTCCGCTTCAAGTCGGTATCAGAAAATTCTCGCTTTTTTTCGTTCACCCGTCAGGGCAGAGCTGATTTAGGGCCAAGGATGAGCTGTGTTACAATAGATAAACGCATCAACTATAAAGGATTCGCAGTTTATCAATCTCAGCTTTAAAGCTGCATGCTTCTCATCTGCATAGAGTTAACCTGCATAGAGCAAAGCTGTATGAGGTGCACCTTCTACTTATTGCCATAGCGTCCGCGGCGCTAGTGATTTTAGTTCAATGATTTTGACAGGTGCCATGGTGCTATCGATGCTGTAGCGGCAGCTTTCGCGATTTGCTCTATGTTTTTGCAGCACGAAATTTCGCAATAGGCAAGTTGTACATCTGCCGCTTGCAAATTTAACCCGTTTTCGATTATTGAGGTGTTTCTTTTATCTTATGGCTGCCACTCGCCGTCTCGACCCAGTTCGCGCTTACTTAGAAGAAATTGGTCGCTTTCCCCTGTTGACCCACGAGCAAGAAATTGTTTTGGGCAAGCAGGTTCAGCGTTCAATTACCCTGCAGTCGGTGCGCGATCGCCTATTGGAGTCCAGAGATGGAGAAGACTTACCCCTCGGCGACTGGGCCGAGGCAGCCGAGCTCTCAACTGTCGAGCTGCGACAGGCCCTGCGCGAGGGTAAGCGAGCTAAGGTAAAGATGGTGCGAGCCAATCTGCGGCTGGTGGTGTCTATTGCGAAAAAATACATCAAGTCCAATCTAGAATTTCTCGACCTCATTCAAGAAGGGACCCTCGGACTCTATCGGGGCGTCGAAAAGTTTGACCCGTCCAAAGGTTACCGCTTCTCCACCTACGCCTACTGGTGGATTCGTCAGGCCATCACGCGGGCGATCGCCGAGCAGAGCCGCACCATCCGCCTCCCTATTCACGTGGTAGAGCAGCTTAACAAGATCAAAAAGGCGCAGCGTCAGCTCTCTCAGCGTTTGGGGCGATCGGCGACGGGGGCTGAAATTTCCCAGGAGACAGGCATCGCTTTGGATAAGGTCCGCTACTATCTAGACCGGGCGCGCCAGCCTCTGTCCCTTGACCTGACCATCGGTGACAACGATAGCAACCAACTAGGGGACCTGCTGCCTGACGATGGCGCCTCTCCTGAAGAGATTGTCGTCAACCGCCATCTTAAGCAAGACCTAGCCGAGCTGATGGACGATCTTACCCCCCAGCAGCAGGAGGTGCTGACCCTGCGATTTGGACTGCGGGACGGCAAAGTGCTGACCTTAGCTAAAATCGGGGATGAATTAGACGTCAGCCGCGAGCGCGTCCGTCAAATTCAGCAAGACGCACTGCGACGGCTGCGGGGCAAGCGTCAGGACCTGCAGGCGTACATGACAGCGCTGTAATTCAGCCAGTTTCCCGTTGTTTTTATAGACGCTAAAACCTGACCCATGTAAGCTAAGGGCAGTTTACGGCGGTAGGATACATGGCTAGCGTTGTTAATTCCTCCGAAAATACTGCGGTTCAGGCCGTAACCTCACCCCAAGATCAAGCGGCGTTTCTCGACACTCCGGCCCGTGTTTACCAGGGCAATGACTGCTGGGTACCCCCATTGCGCAGCAGCGAGGCGTGCCTATTTAAAGAAGACAACGAATTTCTTAAGTACGGCAGCTTCCAGGCGTTTGTGGCGACGCAAAATCGGGCGCCCGTCGGTCGGATTGTTGCTGCCATAAATCGCCGGTTAATCGAGAAGGAGAAGCGTCCGATTGGCGTTTTTGGCTACTTTGAGTGCATTGATGACATCTCGGTGGCTGAAGCGCTCTTCAATGCGGCGTTAACGTGGCTCAAACAGCGCGGAATTCTTTTAGTTCGGGGGCCAATCGACCTCTCCACCCACAATCGCTGCCTGTTCCTAGTAAATCGGTTTGACTCACCACCGATGATCATGATGCCCTATAACCCACCCCACTACCCCGAGTTCATGACTCAGCTGGGCTGGCAAAAGGCAATCGACGCCTACTCATATCTGCTGGATGACTCTGCAGATCTACCACCGCAGTATGAGCGGGGATATAAGATTGCCCTCAAGTCTGGCGTCAAGTTTCGCCCGCTGCACACGGAAGGCGATGCGTTTTGGCAAGACGTTAACAGCATGTATCATCTGTTCACGAAAATGTTCGCCGACAACTGGGGCGCGACGGCCCGCACCCTAGAGGAATTCGTGGCCGAGGCAAAAGACTTGCGATCGCTCGTGGACCCAGATATTTTTTGGGTTGCAGAGTACCAAGAGGAGATGATTGGCTTCTTCATGACGCTGCCCGACTACAACATTCCGCTCAAGCACGTCAACGGTCGGCTCAACCTGCTGGGCAAGCTCAAGTTTCTCTGGTATCGCCGCTTCATTGACCAAGCGCGGGTCTTGGTCATCTGCGCCCTGCCGGAGCATCGTCGCCGCATGGTGCCCCTCGGCCTCATTCATTTGGGATTTACTCACGGTCGGCAGAAAAGGCGCAACTCCTATCGCCGGGCCGAGCTGGGGTACGTCTATGAGAACAACGGCCCCTCCCGCAGCATTGTTGAGGCGACGGGCGCCAAAATTTATAAAACCTACCGCATTTACGAGAAGGCAATATGAAGGCGCTGGTAACGGGGGCCAACGGCTTTACAGGTTCCCACTTGGTCAAGGCACTGCTGAATCGAGAGTTCTCCGTGGTCGGGTTTGTGCGTCCTACCAGCGACCTGTCGCGGCTAGAGCCCTATCCTTCGGCTGGACTGGAGCTGGCCTACGGCGACATCACAGACCAAGCGGCGCTCACCCAGGCCATGGCGGGCGTCGATTGGGTGTTTCACACCGCGGCCTATGTGGAATTGGGGGTTGTGGATGCTGAGCGCATGGCCCGGATCAATATTGAGGGCACCCGCGCTGTGCTGGCGGCGGCTCAGGCGGCGCAAGTGTCTCGGTTGCTCTACTGCAGCACCATCGGCATCTACGGCGATACCCAGGGTCAGGTGATTGATGAGACCTTTGAGCGGCGGCAGGCGGGCTTTTCTTCAGCCTACGACTACACCAAGTACGAAGCCCAGCGCCTGGTCGATCAGGCCGCTCAAGACGGGCTCCACACCGTCAGCGTAATGCCTTCGGGCATTTTTGGCCCCGACGATCCCCACTTTGGTCCGGTGCTAGACGCCTTTCGGCGGGGCAAGCTCAAGGTCTGGGCAGGTGGCGATCGCATTACAGGCATTGTCCATGTGGATGACTTGGTAGACGGCATGCTGCGGGCCATTGAGCAGGGACAGGCCGGAGAGCACTTCATCCTCTCGGCTGATGAGCTAACCACGCGGGAAATGTTCGCCCAACTGAGCCAAATGACGGGCCAGCCCCCCCCGTCAGAGGTTCCCCCACCGCTGGTGCGTTTGGCGGGCAATCTGCTAGAGCCGGTTGGACGTTTAATGAACTGGCAACCTCCCATCAGCCGGGAGCGGGTGCACTACATCTATGATCGCTGTGTACGGGTTGATGGATCTAAGGCGAAACATCGCTTGAGCTGGGCGCCTCGCTCAGTACAGGCAACTTTACAAGATTGCGTGATGAAGCGACAGGCAAATTAATGCTATCCTGCCCTACACAGACTGCCTGGGCCGATGTCGAATCCTCCGGATAGTAGGGGTCATAGTTCGAAGGCTTCCTAGAAGAGGCTTCTGCAGAGGGGCTGTTGCTCGCTGTTCTTTAAAAGAAAATGTTCAGTATGAATCTATTAATGCGTCAGAGCACAAAACTACTCGCTATCGGCGGCATTGCGATGGCCTCTACGATGGGATTAATTAATCCTGCTGGAGCGCTGACGGAAGAGCAAGTTATCGATCACCTCCGGTCGGTGCCGGTGTACACGATTGCCACCAGCAACGGTTTGGTTGTCTTTTCTGACCGGGTTGAGGCCGAGGAGGATACCGGTCCTGTCGCCCTCGTCTTCATCAACCGGGATGATGCAGAGCAATTCCTGAGCTCGAATCAAAATAGTGACGTAAATCTACCGGCAGACAGCCGCGTTGAGCTAGGGTCTCTGGGCGGCATGTATGAATACGCCATTAGTGTGCAAGATCCAGAGAATCCGATTGAATTCGAGCATATCCCTTCTCCAGACGAGCGGCAGTCGGCAGTCGAAGTTCTGCAGGATCAGCTTGAGCGTCAGGGCGAAGATCCCTCTGAAGTCAATCGGTTCCTTGGTGTGCCACTATTCTTTGCGTGTAGAGGCGACAATAATTGCTTCACTACCTTCTTCTTCTCGTTTGATGAATTCCAAAGCGAATTTCAGTCTTTTGTGGACAGGGTTAGCGAGGAAAACTCGCAAGTGGCCCAAGAATTGGAGCCTTCAGTCATCAGTCTTGAAAGTTACATTAGACTACTACTGGAAGAAACTGAAGACGTTGAGGATCTGGCTCAGTTCCGGCTGGTGCCCTCCATTGAAACGCGCCAAGAGGTGCAGGAGCGGGTTCAAGCTGCTGAATCTGAAGCGGAAGACTCTGGAGCGCAATAGGCCAACCACCCCGCAGCGGGATTTAGCGCTAGCCTAGCGCTGCAGATTTCGTGTATCAGATTTCTGGCTCTGCCCTTTGGCACTGGCGATCGCGATCGCGTCAGCAGGCGATCGCCCACCAGGTCTCTCCCGATGAGGTCGATTGGGTGCTGCTGAGAGTCAGCGATTTAGACCGGCTAGCCCTGCGGTTAGGCACCGTGCAGACGCGCACCACTGTTTCCCTAGGCATGCCGCTAGCGGAACTCGACCAGCGCTGGCAGCACCGCCTCCGCGATCGCTCCCCCATACAGTACGTCACAGGGAAGGCGCCCTGGCGGGAGTTCGACCTAGTGGTGTCCCCCGCCGTGCTGATCCCCCGGCCAGAAACCGAGCAGCTCATCGATCTGGCGCTGCTAGCAACCCGAGATCCTGCCTCACTTCAACGGGGTCACTGGGCCGACTTGGGCACCGGCAGCGGGGCGATCGCCCTAGGGCTAGCGTCTGCTTTTCCTCAGGCGCACATTCATGCCGTCGACGCGAGCCAGGATGCGCTGGCCATCGCTCAGCAAAATGCCCAGCGCTACGCCCAGAAGAAGGCACAGCCCATTCAGTTTCACCAGGGAAGCTGGTTTGAACCCCTACAGGAGGTCAATGGGCAGCTCTGCGGCGTGGTGTCAAACCCGCCCTACATTCCTACGGCGTCGCTAAAGGGTCTCTCCCCAGAGGTTCGGCATGACCCCTCACTGGCGCTAGACGGAGGAAAAGATGGCCTTGACGCCATTCGCACCCTCGTTGCGGACGCGCCGGACTACCTAGTATCAGGCGGGGTATGGCTGGTGGAAACGATGATGGGCCAGCCCCCTGCGGTGGTTGAGCTGCTGAGGAAAGGCCCCTACCGGGATATCCAAGTGTTTACCGACCTAGCGGGAATCGACCGGTTTGTAATGGCGCGGCGGTCTTGATCGCGCTGCGACCTATGACAGCGTCAAAAACTGGCTCAAGCCATCCGCCACAGCGGGCGGCCAGCGGCGAATTTGCCGCACCCAGTCAATGTCCTTGTAGCGGGTATCCAGCCCCATCACCGCATACCAATTACTTTCAGCCTCACCCTGCCGCCCCGTTGCCCACAGCACCGCCGTCAGCGCCGCCCGCACGTCAGCAAACCGGGGATATTTACGCACTAGGCCCCGCAAATAGCTGATCGATTCCTTGGTGCGGCCCACCTGATAGAGCGCCAAGGCGGCGTTAACGCGGGCTAGGGCGAAATTTGGCAGCAATTTGGCAGCCTGCTGATAGTCCAGCAGCGCCGCTTCCCAGTTGCCCTGCCCGCCTTTGGCGTTACCCCGGTTGTTGTAAATCGCGGCGCTATCCGGCTCTAGCTGCAGGGCCTGGTTATAATCTGCGATCGCCGCTTCCCAGCGCCCCAGTCCCTCCAGTGCCGCCCCCCGATTAATTAGCGGGTCCGCGCTATCGGGCGCCAGCTCCACCGCTTTGTCGTAATCTGCGATCGCCTCCGCCAAGCGGTTTTGGCTGACGCGGATGTTGCCGCGATTGCTCCACAGCGGCGCACTGGTGGGAAAGGCTTCCAGCAGCTCGCTCCAGTAGCCGTCAGCCGCCTCAAACTGGCCTGACTGGGAGGCGGCAAAGGCCTTATCTTTCAGCGCTTCAAGCTGCTGCGGGGTTTGCGGGTCCGCCGCCGCGAAGGCGGGCTGGCCCCAGCTCAGCAGCAGCAGCAGCGATAGAATCCATGCGGTTAGCACTCTCATAGACTTTGTCTAGTTTGAGCGGTGGCGTTTCTCCGTGAAAGACACACCACCGCTCAATGTGATTTGGGTATACCCCCAGTCTACGTCAGCGCAGGACTAGCCACAGGAGACTACGAGAGCAGCGGCAACTGCGAATCTAACTGCGAATCTGGTTGCGAATTTGGGGGACGGTAGCCCAGGTGTTGCCAGGCCGAAGGAGCTGCAATCCGTCCCCGAGGCGTTCGCTGCAGGTAGCCGATCTGCATCAGGTAGGGCTCATACACCTCTTCGATGGTCTGGGCATCTTCCCCGGTGGCAGCCGCCAGGGTATCTAGCCCCACCGGCCCGCCGCCAAAATTCTCAATCATCACCGTCAGCATGCGCCGGTCGGTCCAGTCTAGCCCCACCGGGTCGACGTTAAACAGCTCTAGCGCCTCTGCCGCCACCTGCTGCGTCACCGTCCCCGACGCTTTGACTTGAGCAAAATCTCGCACCCGCCGGAGCAGGCGGTTGGCGATGCGGGGGGTGCCCCGCGCTCTACGGGCAATCTCCGCCGCACCGCCGGAAGTGACTTCCGTCTCCAAAATGGTAGCGGTGCGAGCCACAATCTGGGTCAGCTCCTCCAAATCGTAGAACCGCAGCCGCTGCACCAGACCAAAGCGATCGCGCAGAGGCGAGGTAAGCGCTCCCACCCGCGTCGTCGCCCCCACCAGAGTGAAGCGCTGCAGAGGAATGCTGCGGGTGCGGGCGCTCTGGCCCTTACCCACGGTAATATCCAGCCGAAAGTCCTCCATGGCGGGGTAGAGGATTTCTTCGGTCATGCGGGGCAGCCGGTGGATTTCATCGATGAACAGCACGTCCCCGGGCCGCAGGTTCACCAGCAGTCCCGCAATGTCGCGGGGGCGCTCTAGGGCCGGAGCGGTGGTAATTTTACAGGCCACCCCCATCTCCTGTGCCAGAATGAGGGCCATGGTGGTTTTACCCAGCCCCGGCGGGCCGTAGAGCAGCAGATGATCTAGCGGTTCACTACGACCCTGAGCGGCGCGAATGGCAATGTCCAGCACTTCTTTGAGGGCCGACTGACCAATGTAGTCCCCCAGTTGCCGGGGGCGGAGGCCATCTTCTGGGGCGCCGCCTTCGTCCTGACGCTTCTCTGGCTGCAGCAGCGTCGATGGGTTCTTGGGGGCTGGCGGCGTAAAGTCAGGCGGCGACGGGCTCTGGGACGCCTGCCGTGACCCCTCAGGGGACGGCTGCTTAGAAGAAATAATGGCCATGGCTCGGAGTTGTGCTCAGACGGCAACTGCCTTACAGTATAGTACGTTAGTCCTGACTTTCCTTCCCGTCAGCCTCCTCATCTGCAAGCAGGCACCCACACACCCGGCAAAACTGGGCATCGCCGTCATGGTAGTCGGTGCCGCAGCCCTTGCAGGGGCGCTCCACCCGCTGCAGGGTTTTGAGGGCGTGGGTCACCAAGTCCCCAATCTGCCAGGGAATGAACACGATGCCGGTCCAGATCATCAAAATAGTCAGCAACCGGCCCAGCTCAGACACTGGGGTGATGTCGCCAAAGCCAACCGTGGTCATGGTGGCGACCGCAAAGTAGAGGGCGTCGAGCATGGTGCCAAACCCCTGAGGATTGCTGGGGTGTTCGACCTGGTAAATCAGGCCGGAGTAGACAAATACGATGGTAAACAGCGTGAGTAAGATGCGGGCGAACTTAGCCGCATCTTCGTGGTTAAAGGCGCCAAGCCGAGACCCCTCCAGCAGTCGCACCAGTCGCAGCATGCGGAACCAGCGGAACACCAAAATGACGCTGACGTCGATCATGCCGAGAAAAAACGGCACAATGGCCACCAGATCGACAATGGCGTAGGGACTGAAGAAATATCGCAGCTTGTGGTCCGCGCACCAAAACCGCAGCCCGTACTCAACCGAGAAAATCACCAAAATTCCGGCGTCGAGCAGCCGCAGGCGATTGTGGAGGGTGTCACTGATGGGATAGGTCTCGGCAACGTAGATGGCACAGGAAATTAGCACCAGAAGGGCGATCGCCCAGTTGATGGCGCGCCCAATGGACGAATCTATGTCATCGAGGCCGAGCTTGAGGCGCGATGGCTCCAGAGCCGCCTCAGGCGACCCCAGCTCGGCCTTCAGCGATCGCTGTTCTACCGCCATACCCTTCCTGCTAAGTAGCCAAACGCTGCCTCCAAATTGTACTAGACCTCTCTCACGGGGCTTAGGATATTGCGTTGGCTCGTAAGTGCGTAGCCACAATTAAACGAAAAGGGGAGCTACGTTTACTTACGGCGCTCTACTTATCCCTAGATTCCCCTGGCCCTAGGCTCAAGCCATCCGCAGCCAGCCAAACACTTGATTGCCAGTAAGACTTAAATCCAGTTCTGGAAGCATGGGTAAGGGGGCGTCGTTTCGACAGAGCGCGGGTTGCTGCCCAGGCCGTAGAGACAAAATACTCAAATCATCTGGGTCGATGAACCAACCTAAATGACTGCCGTGCTCTAGGCAATGGAGAATGTTGCCCAGAACTTTGTTTGGCCGCTGTTCAGGGGAGAGAATTTCAATCGTCCAGTCTGGCGGCCGGCTAAAATGGTCAGGCACCTCTCCTTCAGGCGTGAATGGGATGCGTTCCCATTGGAAGACAGCAATATCTGGAACGATGGAGCGTCCGCCAAAGGTGCATCTAAGCTCTGGAAAGGCGTAGGCAATTTTGGGTTCTTCTGCAACACAATTGATAGCGGCGCAGAGTTTACCCTGCAAGCGGCTATGTCGTCCCTTTGGCATCGGTTTCTGAATGATGGCCCCATCAATATATTCGCTGGCAGGTTTGGTCTCGGGCCGCTGCAGAAATTCGTTCAGCGTTAGTGGTATCGAGACGGTTACCATTGGCATGACCTGCAGAAAAATGGGACGCTACTCTGCCTGAATTGTAGCGCTAAAAGAAGTTGCACCAATGCAGGACTAAACGGCAGCGACTTCAGCAGTGGAAAATTGATTTGCTGACGGCTGCGGGAGTTGACCGTGATGCTTAAGCACTGCTCAAGACAGCGCCGCAAATAGACAGCGGGATCATACATCGCCCAAAGCGAGTCGATAGCCGCTATTTCAGCCAGCGGCCGGGGCGGGATGCCGCCCCGGCCCGGCCACCGTCAAAACCAAGGATGAAACCGGCATAAATTGTCAGTCCAGCCTGATTGATCTTACGGCAGGCCTCTGTACAAAATAGCGATCGCTGAAGAATACTTCTCAGCAAACTGAGCGCGACTATTCAGAGAATAGCTCTGGCTGTCTCCGCCGAGCGGCGGCACAAAAGGTTTGAATATACTGCTTATGTCCCCCAGGAAAGACCACGTTCAGCCTCAGCGGCTCGCTCTCGTCGCGAGGATCCCCCGGCCCTGCGCTCACCCGCAGCTCCCCTGCCACCGTGTCCACCGTGAGGGCGCGCCGCTTCACCTCGCCGCCGCTGCTGTCCACATACACCACCAAGTTCCCCGTGCCCAGCGCTCGGCCCATGTCCTGGATGAGCTGCAAAAAGTTGCGATCGCTCCCCCCACGCCGCACTTCGCCGTCCACCACCTGGCTGGTGACCGTGTCACCGACCCCCACCATCAGCGGCATCTGCTCCGGGTCAAACTTTTTCACCAGGTCCAGCAGGGCGTCGTGGTCCTGGGGGGCGCTGCGGGCGCTGAAGGTTTCTCCCAGGGGATACGCCCCGGTGCGCTGGTGGTAGTAGCGGTTGAGCAGGGCCAGCACCCCCGCCTCCTTGATGGCGCCCCGCAGCATAAACTGAAAGTCCGTCGTGCCTAGACTGCCGCCTTCCTCCGCGTACCAAACCACCTCGTTGCCCTGCCCGTCGCGGCCTAAATTGGGGGCAAAATGCACAAAAAAGGAGTCCGAGAGCCCCTGGTCTGCGGCCTCTTTGAGCAGATCCTGCATCAGGTCCGCCATTTCCTGCTGCAGCGCGAGGTAGAGCTTTGGAGTATTGCTCAAAATGCCCTGCAGCGTGTTGAGGTTAGCAGTGGGGGAGGCCACGTTGTCCAGGGCAGAGGCGGCGATAGCTTGGGTAATGTCTGCTTCCGACAGGCCGCTGTCGTGCTGCTTAAAAAATTCTCGAAGACGGGCCTGGATGCGCTCCGGTACGGCGGTCAGAAAGGCCAGCTCCGCCTCACTCACCCCCGGGTGGGACACCTCCCCGGCGCGGGTCTGCCACTGCACGCCCCCCGCCGCTAGACCCGGCAGGTAGCCCGTCTCCCCGTTCCCGCCAGCCCGCGCGATAATACCGTTCACCCCGCGCTGGCCGATGTGCTCGCCGTTGGTGAGCACATAAAAGTGACCGTCGAAGGCCTGACTGGCCTTGACGTATTTTGTGTCGATGACGCGGGTGAGGGGATCTTTCACTAGCCCCATGCAGACCCCGTCCAGGTCCTGGATAATCAGCAGGTTTTCGGTGGTGGCCAGGAGGTCAGCTAGGGCGCGGTGGTTGAGGGAGAAGGTTTGCTGGTGGAGGGGCGTGGTGGAAAGCGTCATGGGATTTTGTGTAGGCGAACATCCGCATTTTTGCAGCATCTAGGCGATCGCGAAAGCCATGGGGACCTACGCAATAAGCCCCTGGGAGAAAACCGTTAGTATATAAGGGCTCCTCCACTTGAAACCCTCCGTTGTAGATGCAATCAAGGCGATCGCCATGACGTCAACGGCGCCCCAAACCACGGCTTCACAGTCGGGAGATGTTATCTACCCCGACAGCGACGGCCAGCCGATGGCAGACAACACAAAGCAGTTTCGCTGGATTGTCACCCTCAAGGAAAATCTAGAGCTGCTGTTTGCCGACGACCCTCAGGTGTTCGTTGCCGGTGACCTGCTTTGGTACCCCGTTGAGGGAAACAACAAAATCCGTCAGGCCCCGGACGCCCTGGTGGCCTTTGGTCGGCCAAAGGGCGATCGCGGCTCTTACCGCCAGTGGCAGGAGGGCGGCATTACTCCCCAGGTGGTGTTTGAAATCCTCTCCCCTGGCGATCGCTTGGCGGAGATGATTCGCAAGTTCAAGTTTTACGAGCGCTACGGCGTGGAGGAGTACTACGTCTATGACCCGGACGCGGTTGTGCTGACAGGCTGGCTACGCGGCGAGGGCGAGCTGGTGGCTGTTGAGGAAATGGACGGCTGGACCAGCCCCCGACTGCAGATTCGCTTTGTCATGGGGGCCTCGGAGCTGGAGATCTATCGCCCGGATGGCCGCAAGTTTTTGACCACGCTGGAGCTGGATCAGCGGGCGGAGCAGGCGCGGCAAGAGGCTGCGCAGGAACGGCAGCGAGCAGAGCAGGCAGAAGACAGAGCTAAGGAGGCGGAGGCGCTGCTGGCGCAGTATCGCGATCGCTTTGGGGATTTGGAGTAGAGGCTTGCTGAGTCGGCAGACGGCGACACAAAATCTATCTCGGGCGAGTCTCAATCCCTCTCGGGTAAGTCCTCGCCGCTCTCAGGTGAGTCCCAATCCCTCTCGGGCGAGTCTCGATTACGCTTGGGCAAGTTCTAGTTACTCTCGGGCGGGTCTCGGCCACGCTTGGGCGAGTCCTAGTAACGATCTGGAGAATCTCGATCACGCTTGAGCGAATCCCAATTCTTCTCGGGCGAGTCCTGCTTACCTAGTGGCTCGAAGGGCATCACTCAGCGGCGAGTCCTAAACATTCCGCGGCGAATTCCAATTACCGGTGGATGAGGCAAAATCACTCGTCGACGAGTCTCGAAACGAGAAGCGACAAATCAAAAAACTTCCTGAGTTAATCGGATACTCCCTTTTTTAGGAAGTAAAAATAAAGACATAATTTTGCCCATGTACTCATGTCTGAGTCTTCCTCTATCAAGACCATCTTGATCTTGTCGGCTAATCCTGCCGGGACCGTACCGCTGCGGCTAGACCAAGAGGTGCGGCAGATTAAAGATGGGCTGAAGCGGTCCAAACACCGCGATCGCTTTCGGCTAGAGCAGGCCGAAGCGGTGAACGCCATTGACCTACAGCGGGCAATGCTGGACTTTAATCCCCAGATTGTGCATTTCTGCGGCCACGGGGAGGAAGAAGGCATCATCCTGGAGAATGGGGCGGGGGAAGCGGCGTTTGTGGACGCCGAGGCGCTGGCCGACACCTTCAGCTTCTTTGAGACCCAGGTGGAGTGCGTCCTGCTCAACGCCTGCTACTCGGCGGTGCAGGCCGAGGCCATCGTGCACCACATTGACTCGGTAATCGGCATGAGCCAGGCGGTGGGCGATCGCGCCGCCATTGACTTCGCCGTCAGCTTTTACGACGCCTTGGGGGCGGGACGCCCCATCGACTTTGCCCACCGCTGGGGCTGCAATGCGCTGAAGCTGAAGCAACGCCGTAAGTCTGATGGGTCATCCGCCGCCAATATTCCGGTGCTGCACCGCAAGGCGAGCCCTGTGGAAGTGGGCAAATCAGCGGTGTATGTGCCGACTACAGTCAAGCCCGCCCGAATTTTTATCAGCTATTAGCGGGACGTGACGCCGGATGAGCCCTTAGCCCGCGACCTGCTCTATGCCCTGGATGAGCAGCACAGCGTGTTCATTGACCATGAGATGCTGGTAGGCACCCAGTTGGCGGAGCGCATTGAGGCGGAGATTCGT
>JBHJHJ010000236.1:0-10775 GCA_050330955.1 Elainellaceae cyanobacterium
TCGGGCGATCGCGTCCTGCACGGCGTCAGGCTGTACCAAGCAGGCAAAGCACCAAAGCTAATCTTTAGCGGCGGGCGCATCGCATGGGAGGGGGTAAATGCCCCAGAATCAGCGGATATGGCGACCCTGGCCAAGGTTCTAGGGGTGCCGGAGGCAGATATCTTAGAGGAGCCAGACAGCCTCAACACCCGCCAAAATGCGGTCAACGTTCAGAAAATACTAGAGCAAGCGGGTATGGAGAACATTTTACTCGTGACCTCTGCAATCCATATGCCCCGATCGCTGGCGATTTTTCGCCGGTTGGGCATAGACGCCGCCGCTGCGCCAACGGACTTCTTGATTACCGAGTCGGGTTCCGAGCTGCCCAGCGCTGAGGCCAAAGTGCTCAAGACGCTGCCCACGGCGGCCCATCTCAATGATTTCACCCGCGCCATGAAAGAATATGTCGGAATTGTCGTTTACAAACTGCGGGGCTGGGCCTGATGGTTGAGCCACTCTATGCCAGGCCTTTTCCAGCGTCCCAAAATGCTGTGGACGACAGCGATCTAGAGGCAGCTTGGGTCGCGGTGCAGTTCCATCAGGAAGTCAAGACCCGACAGGCCTTTGAAGACTACTGCCAGCGGTACTACCAGTTGGCGGAGCGCCACCGGCAAGAGTTCGAGCAAATGAGCCGCGACATCAACGTTTTAGGCTGGTTTTATCGGGAATAGGTGCTACACCAGCTCAATCTCGTCTTCGCGGAAGTGGGCCTTGAACCGCTTGTCGAACTTCACCTGCACAGGAAAGTTTGCGCTGATGGTTTTCCCCTTCCACTCGCTGGCAATAGTTGAAACCTCACCCTCTTTACCCTTGAGGTCTAGGGCCTCATTGCGGTGCTGGGGGTGGTGATAGACCAGCACGGATTCCTTGACTCGAACGCGATCGCCTACTTTCATAAAAGGTTTGGATGACTTCGGTATTAAACAGTCGATTCGGAAGCAATATCCTACCATTTACTCGGTTTCTCTGCCCTCGGGCTGCGTCTGGGGAGTGAACCAGGGCTCAAAAGATTCAAACCACTGGGGGTAGCGCTGCCATAGAAGCACGACACCGCCGCTTAGCATGAGCAAAGCTATCAGAGCAAGCCCGGGCCGGCGGTGTTTTTTAGCGCGTCTGCCCTGGGCGCGAGATTTTGGCGACGTGCGGGCTGGAGTCGTGCGGGTTGGGGTAGTGCGGACTGGGGTGGTGCGGGCCGGTGTCATGCGGACGGGTTTGGTTCGCGGCTGTTGGGTCCGGCTTGAGGCAGACTGAAGCGGGCGATCCCTTGGGTGGGCCAGCTCTGACTCGGGAAGCCGGGGCGATATTAGCGTTGACAGGCCCTTATCAATGTCCCGGTCTGAGATCGTATTGGCGGCTGGCCTAGGGGGGCGCACCTCCGCATCGATGTAGCGGTCAATGCTGTCGTCTAGGCCCGGCTCAGCGTGGGTCAAGCTGCTGTACCAGTCGCCAGTAGAGTTGCCAGCAGCATCACCAACAGCACCGCCGATAGCGTCACCGTCATCTTCAAAGTCAGACGCAATGGCCTCATAGGGGGCACCCCTGTGACGATGCTGGTCTACGGTTGCCTCGGCTGGCACAGCGTCTGGCTGGGCGGGCAAGGGTAAAGCTGCATCTTGTGAAGGCGTATTCTGTGAGGATGTCTCTTGTGAAACTGCATCCTGGGGAGCTGAATCGAATGTAGGATCTGGGCTCACGATCAAAGGGGGACTCGCCTGCCCCTGATGACGCAGAAGCGCGATCGCCACCTCTTGGCCCGTCGTTTTACCCAAGACCTGCTGGAGCACCCCGTCGAGATCAGCCTCAGACTCCAGCGCTGCTGAGATCAATTCCAGCTTCTGGTTGAGCACCTCGTCTAGGGCACAGGTACTCAGCAGCAGGGCCTGATCGCGGTCTACCACAAGGCGCTGGAGCTGCCCCTGCAGGTGGTGGGCATCACGACGGGACCCTAGAAACGATATGGGAAGGATTGCAGCAGGGGCCACACGCCGCCAGGTTTGAGGCCAGAGTTGATAGACGAAACAGGGGCCGACGGTGAAGACATAGACCTCATGGGCTACGGAATCAAGCCTCTGGTCATCTTGTGGCCCAGGCGGGTCAGCAAGGGACTGCCGATAGGGTGAATCGCCTTTTGAATCGCCTTCTGGCGGGGGAGGTGCCGAAACAGGTTGAGGAATCGCCATGGCAAAGGCCAAAGACAGGACCTCATCCTGTATTTGAGCGATGACGTTGTTGAGGACGCGCACCATCGCCAAGATCTGCGGCATAACCCACCGGGGGGAGAGGAGCCTGCAGCGCGCAAGCTCTTTCCCCATCACGTTGACCTGAATGTCGAGGGACTGCAGAATTTGTGACGCGAGGGGCTGCTGGGGAGGAGAGGATGACGTCGCGGCGGTGGTCAGGTGAGATTGACAAACCGCTGCTAGAAAAATTTCTGCCGCTCTGTCGCCTGCAGCAGCGTGGCCCATAGCGGCGTGGCTTGCCAATGGCTCCATTTGTGAGCCCAGCTTCGTTTGTGAGCCTGAGTTTCGCCCCGCAGTGGCGTGGGTAGCCGCCACCGTGAACGGCTGGGCTGCGGTCTGCAGGCGCAGGTGATTGAGCTGGTACTCTGCCGAAAATAGGCCCTGGGGTGAGGGGGATCTTTGGAGCTGGTGGGCAACCCGCTGCAGCGGAGCGGCGATCGCCCCAGCGTAGGTGGTCCAGGGCAGCCACATTCGCCCTAAAGCTGAAGCGGAAACCCCGCCCGGCGGATCGCCCACCAGCGACAACAGGCAGAGGCGATCGCCATCGACCCGCAGGTTGTCGCCCTGCAGCAGGCTGGTGGCCACACCCTCCCCGGCTAGGGCTTCCCACAGGGGGCAGAGTTCCCAAAGCCAGTTGAGCTGCTGCGTGGAAGTAGCCTGCTTCCAAACGGAGTAGAGGGTGGGGTAGGGCTGCCCCACGAGGTCTATCCCGCCCCGCAGCAGCGGGATGGGCTGCCCATTTAGAGTGACCACCGTATCGAGGACGGGCAGATGTGCTCTAACAGCGGCGTGGCGGAGCTGCTGGAGCTGGTAGTAAGGGGCCAGCGCTTGCTGCAGGGGCGCCAGCGCAGGATTGGAGAGTTCGCCATCAGCCGTGAAAATAGGGGGCGTCGGATGGCCGAGCTGGGTGTCTCGCCAAACCTGAGGAGAAATGACGATGTAGCGGTTCTCAATGGTTTGGCCTGGAGAAACATCCTGGGCACCAATCGCCCAGCGGTAAGGCGATGAGCGAGGGAGACGATGGGAGGGGGAGCGCATAGTCAGATTTTTGGAAGCTAAGCTAAAGTAGAGCCAGCAGGATATGCAGGGGATTTAGACTGCTGAATATTTCATTAAGTTGTGTATGTGACCTAAATGACGACAAACCCTAGCTTTCTATTTTGGTTGATTGCAGGCGTCGCCCTCTGTGTCATGGAGATGGCGATTCCCACGGCGTTTGTCGAATTCACCCTAGGCCTCAGCGCCATTTGCGTCGCTTTGTTTGCCCTGGTGGTGCCTCAGCTTTCCCTGCAGATTGCGCTGTTCTTGGTGATCTCTGTCGCCATGACCCTGCTGGTCCACCGCATTGTGCCAAAGCGTAAAGCGCGCAGCCTTGAGGATGCCGCCCAAGGAACAGCGCTGACGGCGATTCCACCGGGAGAAGCGGGCCGTATTCAGTATGAAGGTTCCTCATGGCGCGCCCGCTGTGATGACCCTGAAATGGCGATCGCGCTCAATGAACCCGTCTATATCGTATCTCGTCAGGGGAACACGCTTTTTGTTTTACCAGAGCGGCTTCTCTACGACAGCGGCCAAGCTCAAAATTCTCCCCTTAAGTAGCCGTTACGAGATACGGAGGCCTCAGCCAGCTCCATAGCACCGTTTTAAGTCTTTCAGCAAACGTCATCCACCCTCCAGTCCTATCTACAGCAAACTCCCATGGGCAGTAGCGTATTTGGTTTTTTTGTTTTTCTGGCGCTGAGCGGTTCAGTGCTGCTCAAGTCTATCCGCATTGTGCGAGAAGGGGACCAGGTCTTGGTCGAGCGCCTCGGGCGCTATTCAGGCCGCAAGCTCGAGCCGGGTCTGAACCTGATGGTTCCATTCCTCGACGAAGCGGTTCACCGGCAAACCGTCCGGGAACGGGTGCTAGATATCCCGCCGCAGAAGTGCATTACCCGCGACAACGTCAGCATCTCGGTGGATGCCGTGGTGTATTGGCGCATCATGGACCTAGAAAAGGCCGCCTACAAGGTGGAAAACCTCCAGGATGCCATCGTGAATCTGGTGCTGACCCAGATTCGCTCTGAGGTGGGGCAGCTTGAGCTAGACGAGACCTTCACCGCCCGCTCTGAAATCAACGAAATCCTGCTGCGGGAGCTGGATATTGCCACCGATCCCTGGGGCGTCAAGGTCACCCGGGTGGAGCTGCGGGACATTGCCCCCTCCAAAGACGTGCAGGATTCCATGGAGCTGCAGATGTCGGCAGAGCGCCGCAAGCGGGCCGCCATCTTGACCTCAGAAGGGGAAAAAGACGCCGCCATCAACTCCGCCCGAGGTAAAGCCGAATCCCACATTTTGGCGGCCAAAGCCGACCAGGAGGCCGTAGTGCTCAGGGCTCAGGCGGAGCAGAAGGAGCGGGTGCTCAAGGCCCGGGCGATCGCCGAGTCGCTGAAGATCATCACGGAGCAGATTAAGTCTGACCCCGCCACCCAAGAAGCCCTGCAGTTCCTGATGGCGCAGCAGTACATGGAAATGGGCACCCAGATTGGCCTCAGCGACAGCAGCAAAGTGATGTTTATGGACCCCAAAAGCATCCCGGCGACGGTGGAAGGCATGCGCTCCATCATCGACGAGACCCGCCAGTCCTCTCGCTAGGCCTTTTGACCCAGTGAGCGTCGGCGCGGGAAGACAGAATGTTAATCCTTTCCTAATCTCATTCTCGCCTTAGGGCGATTACCCTGGAAACGGTCCTATAGCAAGATAGGTCAGTGAGATCGTTCTTCAAAGATCAACCACGGGCCACCGCGATCGCAGTCCCTAAAGTTCACCTCTCAAACGTATCCCTATTTAAGGAGTTATTATGACCCAGAGCCTTTTAGAGCAGCTTCGCCAAATGACGGTCGTGGTTGCCGATACCGGCGACATCGAGGCCATCAAAGCATTTAAGCCTCAAGACACCACCACAAACCCGTCCCTGATTACGGCAGCGGCCCAGATGGAGCAGTATCAGGACATCGTCGATGACACCCTCAAGCAGGCCCGCAAGGCTGCCGGTGAAGACGCTAGCGCTAAGCATGTGGTTCGCAAGGCGATCGATATGCTGTCCGTGGCTTTCGGTCTCCGCATCCTCAACATCGTGCCCGGACGGGTCTCCACCGAGGTAGACGCCCGGCTGTCCTACGACACCGAGGCCACCCTGGAAAAAGCTCGCTCCATCATCGCGCAGTACAAAGAGGCCGGCGCCGACCCAGATCGCGTCCTAATTAAAATTGCCTCCACTTGGGAAGGCATCCGCGCCGCTGAAGTTCTCGAAAAGGAAGGCATTCACTGCAACTTGACGCTGCTATTCGGCATGCACCAGGCTGTGGCCTGCGCAGAGGCCGGCGTCACCCTAATCTCCCCCTTCGTCGGTCGAATCTTGGACTGGTACAAGAAGGAAACCGGGCGCGAGGAATACGCCCCTGAGGAAGATCCCGGCGTTGAGTCGGTCACCAGCATCTACAACTACTTCCAAAAGTTTGGCTACAAAACCGAAATCATGGGAGCCAGCTTCCGCAACATTGGCGAAATCTGCCAGCTCGCGGGCTGTGACCTGCTGACCATTTCCCCCAAGCTGCTGAAGGTGCTGGACGAGACCACGGACGACCTACCCCGCAAGCTGGACCCCGAGGCCGCTAAGTCCATGGATATTGAGAAAATGTCCATCGACAAGGCCACCTTCGACAGCATGCACCAGAGCGATCGCATGGCCAACGAAAAGCTCGACGAGGGCATCAGCGGCTTCTCTAAGGCGATCGAAACCCTGGAGTCCCTGCTGATCTCCCGCTTGGCCCGCCTAGAGGGCGAGAGCACCCTCAGCCACGCGGCTCAGGACGTGTTCTTGGTGTATGACCTAGACGGCGACGGCTTCATCACTCGGGAAGAGTGGATGGGCACTGACGCGGTGTTTGATGCCCTGGACATTGACCACGACGGCAAGATTAGCCCGGATGAGATGGCGCAGGGTCTAGGTGCTGCGGTGCAGGGCGCGGCGGCGTAAATTTGGGCTAGTGCCGATTGCTTGAATGGGATAGGTGTTGTAAGAACGCAGCATGGCTGCGTTCAGCCTGGCCCTCTCCCCCGGCCCCTCTCCCAAATTTGGGAGAGGGGAGTCCGGTTCCCTTTTCTCAGCGCTGTTAGGAAGGACGAGCCTTAATTTTGTCCTCGGGCGATCGCTGGGAATTTTTGTAGAGATGCGGCCAATGAATTGCCGGTTTTGACGCCTGAGGCGTCAGCCGCGAGACTTCAAGCGTCAGCGATCGCACTTCAGGTATCGCGCGTGACGCTCCACCTCTCGGCGGCGAGACTTGAGATGTCGGCGGTGACTGTTGAAGCGACAGCCGCGAGACTTCAAGTGTCAGCCGCGAGACTTCAGGTGTCAATAATGGCACCTGAAGGCTCACTCATGGGACTCTACTTGTCATCGATGACGCTTTGTCGGTCAACGATGACGTCTGAGCAGTGGGCGGTGACACTCAGGATGTCAATGAGCGAGCGGAGAGCGAGTATCGCGGCATTAGGATTTAAGACGGGCGAGTAAATTTCAGCGTGATGCCGCCGGTATTGGCAATTTTGCCGCCGTTTCCCACAATACTGACCTGGCCTTCGCCATTGATTTCCACGGAAAGCTCCACTTCGCTGAGCTGCATCCCGGTTTGGGCATCGGCCTGAACAAAGATGTCGCCAACCACGTTGAGCAGGCCGTTCATTTGGGTTTTGAGGGCGGCAGCGTCGAGGGGGACGCGCTTGCGCACCAGTTTGGTGATTTGCTCAGTGGCGGGCGAGCCAAAGCCGCCGCCGATATCTTGGCTGCTGCGGCCACCGCGAGGGGTGTCGTCGGGTTCGATGACGGTAGTTTCGAGGGTGTCGGTGGTAATGACGTAGAGTTGGGGAGTGTCGGACATAGTTTTCCTAACAAGACGGCGGGGTGCTTTATCAAGATTTTCCCCACCACCATATTCTGACAAGAACCCCGGCTTCTAGGTTGTTTCTAGGGTCTGACTCAGCTTTTTCAAGGTGGAAAGGACTGTTTCTAGGGAAGATCGGCTTTCTTTCGGCGCTCCGGGCAGCAGAAGGAGCACGTCTGAAATGCTGTATACCGGGGTTGGATGTTGCAGGAGCTTAACAAAGGCATAGCTGCTGCCGTTGGTGACAAGGCCATAGGTGGGACGGCTGGGCTGCGGGGCAGCGAACATGTAGCCCAGCACTTGGGGGATGGCTTGATCGATGCCAAAGGCGGACCCTTTAGATTCTACGACGACGGTCCAAAGCTGCTCTTGAATGACAAGGGCGTCGATCCGACCGCGCCAGGTTTCGTTCTGCTCGGTTAGCTCGACTTGAACGGGTTCTTCAAGTTTGACTTGGTAAGGGGCGCGGTAGAACCCGGCAAGGTGGAGTAGGGGAGAGATGATGACAAGTTTGATCAGGCCTTCTGAGAGGGTGCCGCGCCGGAGCTGATCGAAGTAGTCTTGCTCCACTTGGCCCAGGTAGTGACGCTCTTGGGGGCTGATGCCGGGTCTGGGGGCTTGCCATTCGGTGAAGAATTGGGGGTCATGGGCCAGACGCAGTCCCTGTTTCTCAATGATTTCTGGAAGGGTTAGGCGGCTGACTGCGACGGTGTTTGCCATGGGGTACGAGGAGTAGGGCGTACCTAAATTTTAGCTACGGCTGGGCCTCTGGGGTGGTGGATTCGTTCATGCAGCGAGCCTGGGGAAGTCTGTGCGACGTGCGGCGAAGAGTAGACAGACATGGGTATCCGCTAGTTCAAGATTGGGAAAGTCTTCTAGAATTTCGTTGACGTTGACGTTTGCAAAATGTGTACGAGGTATTCATCACCTCGTGAATGATGGACGTATTGCATGTTGGGTTTCGCCAAGGCTCAACGCCAACCTACCGTGGGCTGCTACCGTAGGTTGCGGTTGACGAAGGAAACCCAACACCAACCGTTAGTCTCGCTCCCGTAATGCTTACTCTGATGGTAATTTAACTTCTCAGAGTGCCATGTATTACCGACGTGCTGCGACGGCGGGGGCTACCTACTTTTTTACGGTGGTTACTTATCAGCGGCAACCTGCATTTGATACGCCTGAAGCGATCGCCTTGTTACGAAATGCTTTTCGTACGGTGAAGGCTAATCATCCATTCCGTATAGAGGCGATCGCCGTCATGCCGGATCATCTTCACTGTATTTGGACGCTGCCACCGGGTGACGCGAATTTTTCGATGCGGTGGCGTTTAATCAAGAGTATGTTTAGTCGGAGCTGTCCCGATCGCTATAGACGGCATAGAAATTTGTCGCGGTTACGAAAGCAAGAGCAGGCGATTTGGCAGCGCCGGTTTTGGGAACATCAGATCCGGAATGAGCAGGATTTTAGGCAGCATGTAGATTATATTCATTACAATCCAGTGCGGCATGGCTTGGTCGATTCGCCTCGGGATTGGCCGTATTCGAGCTTTCATCGATATGTTAAGAGCGGTCGTTATGCGGCGGATTGGGGCTGTGGGGAGCCAATCTCGTTTAAGAAGGATATTGGGTATGAGTAGTGAGCCGTAGGTTGTGGTTGAGGAACGAAACCCAACGCGATCGCGAAGCGAGTGCGAAGCAATTATCGCGGTGCGGGTGCGAAGCAATTATCGCGAAGCGGGTGAGGCGTTGATTGTTCTGTCAGGGTTTGAACGTTCTGGTTGTTGGGTTGCGCTGCGCTTAACGCCAACCTACCGTAGGTTGTGCTTGAGGAACGAAACCCAACATCAAGATGCAAACCATTACGCTATCAAACGTTAGAAAGGCTGAAATTTTCAGCCGCTTCGTACTAGCAAAAAGGTTAGAAGAGTAGAGCGAAATAGTGCTGGCGGGTGAAGGGCTAGGTCGTGGGGGTCAAGCAAACTACTCGAAAACCTACGTAGAAGAGATCATCGTGTTCGCCGCTCTTATTGCGAGATGCAGACCGGCAAAGCCCAGGACTAACGTTCCAGGAGCCGCCACGCCTCACTCTAAAAAGGTTCGGTCTTTCAATCCAAGCGCTGCCGTCCAACGGAGCACCTTGATAATTGTCGTGCCAGTGATCTAAACACCACTCCCAGAGATTACCGTGCATATCGCAAAGACCAAAGGCATTAGGCAAGAAGCTACCGACGTCGGTCGTTTCTCCTCGGTATATACCCTCGACCCCCGATCTGTAAGTGTAGTTGCCGTTGTAGTTAGCCAAATCAGGTGTAATCGTTTTGCCAAAGTGAAACGGTGTTGTCGTTCCAGCCCGACAAGCGTATTCCCATTGAGCTTCGCTGGGCAACTGATAATCTCGCCCAGTTTGCTGCGAGAGGCGCTCACAAAACTCGACCGCATCATCCCAACTCACTTTCTCGACTGGGCGATTGTCACCCCTAAAATTCGACGGGTTCGCCTCCAAATATTGATTCACTTTCGGCAAAGATGCGATCGCCCGCCACTGTGCCTGTGTAATCTGATACTTACCTATTTCGAATGCCGGTACGGAGACCCGATGCTGTGGCCTTTCGCTCGCCTTATGATCTTCCTCTTGAGGCGGCGAACCCATCGTGAACGTACCAGCTGGGATGGACATCATCTCTAAGCCAATACCGTCGCCCAAATCCTCTGTGCGATAAGCAGCGCTTTTACGCTCTACGTTGGCAACTTCTCCTGTATCCGTCACCGTCACGACACTAAACTCTACCGTCGTGTCCGACTTCGTCTCCGGGTGAATAGATTGTGACGATTCAGATCCCCCCTGAAACAATCGCCCCAACGCGATCGCCCCAACACCAGCCCCCACCCCACCAGAAATCTGCAGCAGCCGACGCCGACTAATCGGGAAAGAGAGAGGTTGCGATCGCGGTGTACCCGCTGACGGGGTAGCCACTGAACGAGCCGAAGACTTTCGCCGAGGCGCTGACGATGACTGCTGGGATGCTGGCGTTGAGGAAAAAATCGGCTGGGGTTGCGGTGCTTTGGGTGGCTCTGGCCGCTGAGGCATTGAAGCAGGACGGCGATCGCTCGATGACTCGGGTTTTGGCGGCGGCACTGGCGGCTGAACCAAACCAATGCGGCGATCGCCCGAATTATCGGTCTTATCTGAAGAGGCCGAACCCTGAGCCCCCGAGCGCAAGCGATCGACCCGTCGGATCCCCTCAATGGCATCCGGGTCACCTGGAGACACCATCAACACCCGAATCCAAAGCTGCTCCGCCAAGCTAAACTCTCGGGCATTTTCTGCCTTAAAGGCATCCAGCTTCAAAATTTCTGAATCCCGCACCGTTGCCAGCCGGGGCAGCAAAATCAGGTGATACTTCGTCGCAGGCTCTACCACAGCGTAGGGCGTCTGAGTCGGCTTGCTGTGCTGCCGGTTCATCAACGGCACCCGGTAGCGCAGATACTGATACAGCCGCTCCACCGTCGCGCAGTTTCCCTCCCCCTGTATCCGCATCGCCTGCAGCAGCGAATGGGTGAACGAGCCCTGC
>JBHJHJ010000237.1:0-3772 GCA_050330955.1 Elainellaceae cyanobacterium
GTGCAGTTTTTCCGGGTTGAAGCGGAGGACGGTCCCCGCGCCAGCAGCGTAAAGATTGTGGATACCTCCAGCATTCGCACCCCCGACGAGAAGGATAACGAGGTGGTGGCGCCACCTATGGGCTGGGAGCAGCAGGACAACCTCAACAGCTAGCGCTAGGCTATATTCTTTGCTTGTCTCCTAGCGCTTGGAAGCGATCGCTCAAAAAGTCTCGCAAGAGCTGAACCTTAGTCGACAGGTGGCGATTCGGCGGGTAGACCACGCTCAAGACGGTTTGCGGCAGGCGGTAGTCCGTCAGGATAGGCCGCAGGTGGCCCGCCTGCAGGTCTGGCTGGAGAATGAAGGTAGGCAGCAGCACAATGCCTAACCCTTTGAGGGCGGCGCGGTGAAGTACCTCACCATTATTGGAGCAGAATATGCTTCGAATTGGGATTCGGTGCGCTCCGTCAGGTCCATACAGAGTCCAGGTTTGGCCTGTGGCCAGGTAGCCGTAGTGCAGGCAACGGTGCTGTCGCAGATCTTCCGGAGTCTGTGGGGTGCCGTGACGCTCCAGGTAAGCCGGAGCCGCGCAGAGCTGGCGCGGCACGGGGGCGATCGCCTTGATGATCAGGTTTGTGGCGTCGGGGATAGCCGCAATCCGCACCACCACATCAAACCCTTCAGCAATGGGATCGACAAATCGATCCTCTAGAGTGAGCTGGACCCGGAGCTGGGGATACTGCGCCATAAAATCAGCGATCGCCGGCCCTATATGCAATTGGCCAAAGGACATAGGCGCGTTAATGCGCAAGTCGCCCTGGGGCTCGCCTTGCGTTTGCATCACCGCCAGTTCCGCCTCTTCAAGGTCGGCCAAAATCCTCAAGCAGCGCTCGTAAAAGGCCAGCCCGGTGGCCGTTACCGTCACTTTGCGCGTCGTGCGCTGCAGCAGCTGCGCTCCGAGCTGATCTTCGAGCTGAATCACCAGCTTGTTAACGCTAGAGCGAGACTGATCCATTTTACGGGCGGCGGCAGCAAAGCTGCCAGCCTCCACCACACGGGTAAAGGCTCTGATGGCTTCAAGTTTATCCATCGGCTTCAACGTCTATTAGTGGCGCTTATTGGCAGCACCTATTGTCAATTATTTGACGACAGTGTGCGTCTAAATCAGTATATTGTCTTTTATTGAAATTCAATCCATAATAGTACCAGAAGGCAAAAGTCAATGGCCTGCAGTTAGGGAGGTAAGGTCTATGCTTACAGTTCGTGCAGCAAATGAGCGCGGCGTGGCCAGTTTTGGGTGGTTAGACAGCCGCCACACGTTTTCCTTCGGCAGCTACTACGACCCTGGCCACATGGGGTTTTCGTCGCTGCGCGTCATCAACGAAGACCGCGTAAAGCCGGGTCAAGGTTTCGGCACCCACGGCCACCGGGACATGGAGATTATTTCTTACGTGGTCGAGGGCGAGCTTGAGCACAAAGACAGCATCGGTAACGGATCCATCATCCGCCCTGGCGACGTGCAGCGGATGTCGGCGGGGAATGGCATTATGCACAGCGAGTTCAACCCGTCTCAGACTGAGCCAGTGCATTTTCTCCAAATTTGGATTGAGCCCAATCGGCGCGGGCTTGCGCCCAGCTACGAGCAGATCTACGTCCCTCAGGCGGAGAAGCAGGGACAACTCCGACTTATCGGATCACCGGAAGGCCGAGACGGTTCTGTGACTATTCACCAAGATGTCACTCTCTATGCCTGTACCTTAGAGGATGGGTCGCGCGTAACCCACACCATAGCGGCGGGTCGGGCGGCCTGGATTCAAGTGGTGAAGGGCGGTGTATTGGTTGACGCTGCTCCATCTGAGTCGGCATCGCAGCGGCTTGAGGCGGGTGACGGCGTGTCCATTTCGGCGCTACCCGAGATTCAGCTCACAGGTGCAGTAGGTGAGACCGAACTGCTGTTGTTCAATTTGACTGCTTGACGGCGATCTCGCTGAAGGTGCAGGCGCGGCTATAGCAAATGTCCTAACAAGTCAGGACATTTGCGTGCCTAGTTGCCTAAGGCAGCGCTTAGCTTTGAGCAGCATGTGAAGCCCAAACGACTGGCGAGACTACAATGGAGGTGAGTCGCTTTCAGTCTTTGTAGCCATGCTCAGCACCACCGTCGCGGCATCGCGGTACTCCAATGCACTTTTCTGATTCAAGTTTCGTGCCGAATTCTGGTTTAGAGCGGGCTGTCGAGCTCCTGAGTCACGTCTCGCCTCAGAAGGTCCAACTGCCAAAAACCTGCCCAGAAAAGGGGCTAGGGGAACTTACAACGCTAGAGCATCTTGCCCCCTACGTCTTGGGTGAAGCGGCCCGCTTAGACGCTCCTGATGCGATCGCCCACATGGATCCGCCCACACCGTGGATTACTTGGGCCATGACACTGTGGAACGCCCGCCTCAATCAAAACCTGCTCCACAAATCGACAGCTCCCTTTGCCGCTGAAGCAGAACAGATTGTCCTAGACTGGCTCACGCCGTTTTTCGGCATGGCCGGCGGGCATTTTTGTTCCGGGTCAACCCTATCGAATTTGACCGCCCTGTGGGCAGCGCGAGACACCCGCGGAATCAAAAGAGTTGTGGCTTCAAAGGCGGCCCATATCAGTATTGGGAAGGCGGCCCGAATCTTAGGCCTACCTTACGAGCAGGTTGCCACAAACACTGCAGGGGAGATTGAGGTAGATCAGCTTGGAGATCTGAGCGATGCGGCGCTGGTGCTGATTGCGGGGACGACGACCACAGGGGCAATCGATCAGCTGACGCTAGCAGGAGAGGCGAGGTGGACCCACATGGACGCCGCATGGGGCGGTCCGCTGCGGCTGAGCGATCGCCATGCCCATCTACTTGAGGGAATTGGGGCGGTCGACTCAGTGACGATATCGGCCCATAAGTGGCTGTTTCAGCCCAAAGATTCGGCACTGGTTCTATTCCACGATCCGAGCGAGGCTAACGCTGCTATTAGCTTTAGCGGCAGCTATCTTGCCGAGCCTAACATTGGGGTCCAGGGCTCCCGCGGCGCGGCGGCGGTGCCGCTGCTGGCCACGCTGCTGGCGTGGGGGCGGGCGGGCATGGCAGCGCGAATTGACCGAACGATGGCCATGGCGGTTCAACTGGCAGAGCACCTTAAAACCCGAGAGGATATAGCCCTTTGGGCCATGCCTAAGACTGGTATTACAGTATTTCGTCCCCTAAAGGTCTCTGTAGATGAGGTATTTCAACGCTTGCCCGAGGGGATGCTCTCGACCTGTACCCTAAACAATCAGCGCTGGCTTCGTTCTGTAGTCGCGAATCCTATGGCTGACGTTGACCGCATCTATGGAGCACTTGCTTCCGCCATTGATGGAAAGTAAGCGTCAAACGTTATCGCTGCTCGCATATAGCGATACTAAATTACTCAGGATTGCTCCATTGTGTACAAAGATTGATTTTTCTAACGCTTATCTAGATTGAAGTGATGCCTCTAAGGCTTTGCTCAATTTGAAGCACCATTCCGCTTTGGCGCTATTCCGAACCCTGCTTTTACTGAACTGAGTAACATCAGCAGAGTATGACTATTTACCTATCTTGAGATAAGTTGACAAAACGTCTGATTGTTCTAGCCTAAATTAGGCACTATAACCTAGACTTAATGAAGTGAATACCGGGTTGACCGTGCCGCTTCGGACTATATTCTAGGCATAAAATACGACCTATCGTAAGCGATATGATGCATGAATCTTTCAGTACCTAGGTTCAATACTTAGGGCATTCGCTAT
>JBHJHJ010000238.1:0-2789 GCA_050330955.1 Elainellaceae cyanobacterium
AGCCCGCCGCCGCCAGATTAAGATGGTGCGAAAGCTGCGGCCAGGGTTCCGGCGACAGCGCCGCTGGACCCTACCCGACGGGAGCCGCCTAGACTTGTGGCGACGACGGCAGTTGCCTGTGGTGGTGCGATCGCTGCCAGATGGGCCTTTTGAGGCGGTTCAGCTCGCGGGCCTTGAAATTCCGAACGAGGCGTTCTCAGGCGAACCCGTGCCAGTTACGTACAAGTGGCGCGGTCCCTGGAGTGCTCTGCACGACGGCGTTGTGATCTTAAGTTGGCGGCAGGAAGATACAACGCAATCGGGCACAGCGCAAGAAAGCACAGCGCAAGACAGCGCTAATCGAAGTGATTTGACAGCCTGGCTGCACGACCACAGCATCGGCTTCGGGCGGCTCCATCCCCAGCCGATTCAGGCCAACCAGACCGTGCTAGCCCCAACCGCCACACCGCCCAACGCGTCCTTCGAAGTCGTGGAGCGTACTGCTATGCTGCCACCGCCTGACGCCCCCGCAGGACGCTATCAGCTTACGGCCACCTACCTCAACCGCGTCACGGGAGAAACCTACGACCTCAATACCCCGCAAAAGGCCGTTCAAATTGCCGCGCCGTCTGGGGAAGCTCAAGCCCCAGATGAGTCGCCAGAGCAACCCTCCCTAGCAACCCTCCTCGATGCGGGAACGCAACTGCGGCAGCTTGCCCAAGCCCTCCCCCTCGGCCCCGACGCCCTCGACCCCGTCTTCGACCAGGCGGGCCGCCTCAGCCTCTACGACCCCATCCAGCGCTACCTCCAAGACGCTGAAGCCAGCCTGACCTATCGACTCAGCCAAAACCCAAGCGATCTCGAACTGCTCTATCCCTTGGTGCTCGCTCAGGTGCTGCAGCGAGACGCGCCGGGGGCGATCGCCACCTTGGACCAGGTGATTCAAACTGATGACCAAAACCCCTATGCCTATGGCTACCTCGGCTTTGTTCACCTCTACGCCCTACATCCCATTGCGGCTGAGCGATCGCTGCGCTCCGCCGTTGCCCTAGCGCCAGAGTCTACAGAGCTGCGATCGCTCCACGCCTTAGCTTCCCTTATGCGGGGTAATCTTTTGGGGGCATGGCGCGAAGGCCGCAGGGTGTTAAACTCTCAAAACGTCGACTAAGAAAAGTTATGCTGAATCGCTGGACAAGGTCTGTGGGTGCCGTCGCTTTGGGACTGGTTTTGGTATTGGGCTTCTGGCTCTACGGCCCTCAGCCTGCCGGTGCCCAGGACAACAAAATTAATTACACCCTCGGCGACCTCAAGTTTCAAGACTTCTCCCACAAAGATTTATCGGGGACGTCTCTTGCGGGTTCTGAAAGCCGGGGCGCTAACTTTGAAGGCGCAGACCTGTCCGCCACGATCTTGACCAAAGCTTCCTTTATCGGGGCCAATCTATCGGGCGCTGATTTGACCCAAGCTTTCGCCGATCGCGTGATTTTTGACGAGGCGGACTTGACCAATGCGGTGTTCGTCGACGCGATTCTGAGCAGCAGCACTTTCAACAACGCCAAGACCGACGGCGCCGATTTTTCCGACGCAATTTTGGACCGCTACTGGGCCAAGGTGCTATGCGAAACCGCGACGGGGACGAATGAAACGACTGGCGTGGCAACGCGTGACAGTTTGGGCTGTCGGTAATAATTTTTTGGGGGCACGCGGCGCGTGCCCCTACGTTTGGTTTGGGTGATGCACGGTTTATGGTGGGTTGCGCTACGCTTAACGCCACCCTACGAAACTGATACTGTTTGGCAAAACGCTTCGTCACCTCACCCAAACAGGCGCGATCGCTTTTGGGAGGAGTCCTAGAGGACGGCTACGTCCCTAAGTCCTGCGGACTCGCTACGCGAAAGCGGGGGTTTGGGGGCAAGCGCCCCCAAGAACCAACACGTCACCGCCCTGCATACCGCTCCTCCTTCCAAGGATCCCCCCGGCGGTGATATCCATTCCGCTCCCAGAACCCCAGCTCTTCTTCCTCTAAAAACTCCAAACCGCTGATCCACTTAGCGCTCTTCCAAGCGTAGAGGTGGGGCACCACCACCCGCATCGGCCCGCCGTGGTCCGGCGGCAGGGGCTCCCCGGCCAGCTCGTGGGCGAAAAAGTTTTCCTCTCGCACAAAGTCATCCAAAGCGAGATTGGTCGTATAGTCGCCATAGCAGTGCAGCATCACGTGGCTGGCGCTGGGCTGCACCTCAAGCTGCGCCATCACGTCCGTCACCTTGATGCCCCGCCAGGTGACATCCAGCTTTGACCACCGCGTCACGCAGTGAAAATCCTGGGTAAATTCATGCTGCGGTAGGGCCATCATCTCGTCCCAGCTCAGGGTTTTGGGCGTAGCGCTGCCCCACACTTTGAGCTGCCAGGTTTTAGTCTCTACTGGCGGTGTCGGCCCGTAGGTGAGTACGGGGAACCCCTTGGTCAAAAACTGTCCCGGCGGGGTGCGATCGCCCATTTCAGGGCCGGGTCGTTCAAAAAATTTCATGTTGAATATAAACAGTGAGGGCGGCTAAGATTCGGTACGTCTGGGCGAACCATCTGGGCGAATAATACCACTTGACGCCAGAACGGCTCGGACGGGTCAATGTCTAATGTAGCGGGTCGTCGGAGCTGACAGGTTTCAAGCACAGCGATAGTATTGAGGCTACAGTTGCCGTGCAGATCGGCTTTGCTGATAGGCTCTGAACATAAACAACGCTGTTGACCCCACCTGCCCCTATGCCACCCGAATCCACCTCTGCGATCGCCTCCTCCGACCTCAGCGCCTA
>JBHJHJ010000239.1:0-46426 GCA_050330955.1 Elainellaceae cyanobacterium
CTGGGCGATCGCTGTGGGGCGATGAGGCCAAGCTAGCGCTTAATTTAGTCAATCGCACCTACCCCGAGCTGTTTCAGGTTCTAGACTACGACCAGGTCGCCCCGGTAGGATTTCTGCTGGTGGAAAAGGCGATCGCTCAGATGTTTGGCACCAGCGAAGCGGCGCTGCGCCTGCTGCCACTGTTGGCTGGAATCGGCGCTTTAGGGGTGGCCTACGCGCTGGCCCGGCGGGTGCTCTCTCCCGTTGCGGTGCCCATCGCGTTGGCGTTTATCGCTTGTTCAGACCGGCTTGTGTATTACGCCTCTGAGCTCAAGCCCTATGCCCTAGACGTTTTTCTCACCTTGGTCATTCTGACCTACGCCACCTTCAATCCCAAAACGATTACCAGAGCCCAAGCCATCCGAGCGGTGGCGATTGGGGCGATCGCGGTGTGGTTTTCCTACCCGGCGGTCTTTGCCCTGGCTGGGGCGGGGCTGTTCAGTACTTTATCTGCGCTGCTGTCGTCTTGGTCAGACCCGAAGAAGCAGCGGGGACAGGCTGACGCCGCCCTGCCCGTGGCCCATGAGGCGATCGCAGGCTCTGGAGGAACGGGCACGGCCACTCTGACCCCTGTCGTGAGTCCGGAAAAGCCAAAACCTCGCTGGCGGCATACGCTGCTGGTATGCTTCGCTTGGGCGCTCAGCTTTCTCTTGTTTTATCTGGTGTCTGTTCAAGGTAATACGGGCAACAGCACCCTGCAGGAGTCGTGGGGCTCTCGCCGCGCCTTTCCCGCCGCCCTACCCGATTTAGACTGGCTCTTCTACTCGCTGAAGCGCATGTTTGAAAAACCCCTGAGCTTTCCACCCCCAGTGCTCCAGTATTTAGCCATTGTCACCTGGCTGGTGGGCAGCGTTGCCTTCTTTCGGCGGGGTCGTCCGGCGGCCTATGGCCTACTGATGTCGCCTTTGATAATGAGCCTGCTCGCGGCCTATCTCAACAAGTATCCCTTCTATAGCCGCTTGATTGTATTTCTGGTGCCCCCATTTGCCATGGTAATTGCCGAGGGGCTGGCCTTTTTGCTGCGGCAGCGCTGGCCGGTCGCTATCGGGAGCGTGGTCTTGGCGATTGGCCTCCTCTATCTGCCCGTAACCACCAGCGCCAGAACTTTGATCACCCCCCGCGTTGATGAGGACATTCGGCCTCTGATGGGTTACGTGCAAGACAATTGGCAACCGGGAGATTTACTATACGTCTTTGAGAAGAGCAAGTTTCAGTTTCGCTTTTATGCCCCAGAGTACGAATTTGAGCCTGAAGACTACGTCATTGGCATCGACGCTGAGGACCTGGGCGTCAGAGATGCCGCAGACGTCCGCAGCCTCTTCCGAGAAGATCTCAGAGCGCTATGCGGTGAAGCGCGCGTCTGGCTGCTGGTAGCCGATATCAGCGTTCGCCGCGACACAGAGATTATGCTCGACTTGATGGGTCGCTTGGGGCAGCGCAGAGAGCGGGTTGAAGCGGGCGGGCTGTCCAGCTTTGTCGACCGCTACGATCTCTCAGCCTGCGGCCCGGTGGCGCTGGCTCGCAGCCTTCAACACCGGCAGTGACTACAGGTTTTCAGTGGCTCAAAAGCAACCGCTCAGCGTGGCTCCTGGCAACGCTGGTAGTGGTGCTGGTTTACAGCTTCCCTGTAGTGCAGCAGGCCTTCAGCGCTGCAGACGTGGTCCAAGACGATGCGCGGCAGCACGTCTTCTGGATGCAGCGATTCCTGGACCCAGCGCTATTTCCCGGAGATTTAATTGCTGACTACTTCCAGTCTGTCGCCCCGCCGGGCTACACCGGGGTGTATTGGCTGGCCGCCCAAGCGGGCGTACCGCCGCTGCTGTTGCACAAGCTGCTGCCGCTGCCGCTGATGCTGCTCACCGCCGGTCTTTGCTTTACCTTGACGCTGAGGCTGTTTCCCAGTCCTGCCGCCGCCGCGATCGCCACCCTGCTGCTGGCCCAAGGGCTGGGTCTTACCGACGCCATTGTCTCCGCCACCCCCAAAGCCTTTGTGTATCCGCTGCTGGTGGGGCTGCTCTATGCCCTAGCGCGGGGCTGGCGCTGGGGCACAGTGGTTGTGATTGTGCTGCAGGGACTGTTCTACCCGCAGCTTGTGTTTATCTCGGTGGTTCTATTGCTGCTGCGGCTGGTGGACTGGCGGCGCTGCCGACCTGCCGAGCGATCGCACTATATCACGGCCATCTGGGGCATTGGCGCGGCGGTGCTGGTGCTGCTGCCCTATGCCCTGCAGTCCCATGGTTATGGGCCTACCCTCACTCTGACTGAGGCACGATCGCTGCCGGAGCTGAGCTTACCCGGCAGTCGGGCTCAATTTTTCACAGGCGATGCCGCCACATACTGGCTTGAGGGCCGCAGCGGCCTGCGGCTGGCTACGGCGCTGACCCCGGTGACCAATGGTCTGGGGCTGCTATTGCCCTTCCTCGTCTGGCGCAGCCGCAGCCCCCTCTTGCAGAAAAGCCAGTCCTTTATACTTCTGACCCAAATGGTCGTTGCCTCGCTGGTGATGTTCGCTGCGGCCCACCTGCTGCTGTTTCGGCTCCATCTCCCCAGCCGCTACACCCAGCACAGCTTGCGGGTGGTGTTCAGCGTTGCCGCCGCGATCGCCATCGTCGTACTGGTTGACAGTGGCTGGCGCTGGGCTCGGCTGAAGTGGCAGCGGGGGCTGATGGTGGCTGTCACGGGTCTTCTGGGCGCCATTGTCCTGCTCTATCCGCTATGGACTGACGGCCCTACTACGGCTTACCAGGTAGGACAGACGCCAGCGCTGTACGACTTTTTTCGGCAGCAGCCTGCCGATACGCTGGTGGCGTCACTTTCCCCCGAAGCCAACAATCTGCCTAGCTTTACCGGGCGCTCTATTCTTGTGGGCAGTGAATACGCCATTCCTTATCACACTGGATACTACACACAAATTCGCGAGCGCGCTCAAGACCTGATTGAAGCACAGTACAGCCCAGAACTAGCCGTTGTGCAGCGGTTTATCGAAAAATACGGCGTCACTCATTGGCTGCTCAATCAAAACGCCTTTGGACCGCGCTACCGGGTCAATAACCCGCTGATGCAGCAATTTCCAGCGGCGACTCGCCGGGCAGCGGCTGCGGAAAGAACGCCTGTACTGCAGCAGTTTGCCAGACGTCAGACCTGCGTCGCGTTTCGGGGGCAGCGGCAGATAGTGCTTGAGGCGGCATGTCTGCTGGACCGCGATCGCCCTTAAGGCTCGCTGTAGCCCTGGTTAGTCAAAAGTTTTACGGCTTCGGGAACTGCTTGCTAAGACAGGCAGCTTGCGATCGCCTGCTCCAGCTCGAGGCGCTCCAGCTCAGTGAGTACAAACACTTCCTGGGTACTCTTACCCTTCCGCGCAATCAGCTTAAAGCCACCACGAATGGGAACCGACACTTTGAGCCGCAGATGGGGAGCATTGGAGCGGGCGCGGCTGAGAACAGCTGGCGTTACCGTGCGGATGCCAGAGCATTGCACTAGGCGCTCCAAAACGGGAATCAGACCGGGCAGATGGGTGGAGTGGTTCCATACTAAGCGGCCTGAAGGTTCAGCCATAATTGAGCACTAAGCCTTCTCCAAGGGAGCCATTGTCAGCCCTTCACGACCCAGCTGAAGATGATAAAATTCAGCCTGTTCCAGCGGGCCAACCCAGACCGTTGCTTGTCCCTCGTTGTGGATTTTATTGGTGAGATCCCAAGCCTGATCAGGGTTGAGGCCTGGTATATATTTCATCAGGCACTTGGCGACGTGCTGAAACGTGTTGATGTCATCGTTGAGCACAATGACTTTGTAGTTTGGGTATTGCTTTGGAACAACCTTACCCGCTGGGGTAGGCGCGACCGTCGGCGCTGCTCCAATAGCAACGAAGGTAGGGGCTGCGGTACGCATCATATGTATCTGACCGTTGTGTCTAACCGTTTGTCTCTAACCGTTTGTCTCTAACTGCTATCGGTAAATTTCTGCGATGAGCTAGGTTTTAGTAAAAAATATATATTTTAATGCCTATATCGTAACATCTTTCCCGAATAAGTTAGAAATTCGGTATGAAGCTTTGCTCATATCTGAACAAGATTGGGTAAGGTCACAACGCTACCGCAGAAAGTATTAAATCTATGCTGAATACTGGTCTCATAGGGCATCTGTAAGGCTTCTCTGAGCTAGAGCTATGCGAGGCATCTATCCGCATAGCTTGGCCGCATAGCTCGGCCATATAGCTTGGCGGTCAAAAAGCTGCGATCGCACCAGCTTATTTCTTTTCCTCAAGCCTATTACACTATGAAACGCCGTCGCCTCATTGGCTACGCCGCTGCCGCTAGCGCTACGGCTTGCCAAGCACCCAATTTTAGAGCGCACAATGAGGGAGATAGATTAACCCAACCCTCTGTTCGCTGGCGCATGGCGACCAGCTGGCCTAAATCGTTAGATATCGTGTTTGGGACCGCAAATACAATCTGCCAGCGGCTCAGCACGATCACGAGCGGACGCTTTACGATCACGCCCTACGGATCAGGGGAGATTGCTCCTAGTTTAGGCGTGCTCGACGCGGTGGCGGACGGAACCGTTGAATGCGGGTATACGGCAGGCTACTACTACACCGATAAACATCCTACTCTGAGCTTCGGTACTGCGATTCCCTTTGGGTTTAATGCCCAGCAGCAGTCGTCCTGGCTGTTTCAGGGGGGAGGTCTGGAGGCGCTGCGGAAGATCTATGCAGACTTTAACGTAGTCAATTTTCCGGCGGGTAGCACAGGGGCCCAAATGGGGGGGTGGTTCATGCAAGAAATCGACTCCGTTAACGCCCTCAAAAACCTCCGGATGCGAATTCCTGGGCTCGGTGGAGACGTGCTGCAGCGTCTCGGGATGAAGACCCAGGTGCTTCCTGGAGGAAAAATTTTTGCGGCCTTGGAAGCTGGAGAAATCGATGCAGCCGAGTGGGTTGGTCCCTACGAAGATAGTCGCCTTGGACTGAACCGGATTGCTCCATTTTACTACTACCCAGGCTGGTGGGAGCCGGGAACAACCTACGAAATTCAGGTGAATCAGGGCGCTTGGCAATTACTTTCCCTGGAGTATCAGGAAATATTTCAAGCCGTTGTCGCCAGCGTTAGCGGTGAGATGGTGAATAAGTATGACGCAGTCAATAGTCAAGCCCTGAAGAAGCTGGTGGCGCAAGGGACACAGCTTCGCCGCTATCCCGACAGCGTTTTACGTCAGGCGCAGCAGACGGCATTCGAAATGTACGAGGACATGGCGGCTGATGCTGCCTTTCACGCTATGTACGGCAACTGGAAAGACTTCCGCCGCCGCATCTACGACTGGAATCGCTTAAACGAGCTGGGCTTTGCTGAATTTAGCTTCAACGCCGCCTCCGGAGCCGATTGACGTTGTCATGCCCAAGATATCTTCCCAGGCTAAATTTCAAGCGGCGATCGCCTCTACTCGGGCTATGAAGCACGCTTCGGCATTGGCCGAGCGCTACCGCAATTTGAGGATCCGCCGCAAGCTGACTGTAAGCTTCGGCATTCTGGTCGGCATCACGTTTCTCGTCGTGGGGCGCAACTACCTGGGCAGCCTTTACGCCACCACGGTGCTAGAGCGGACCCAGACGGCGCGGATGCCAACAGCGCTGAAGTCGGCTGAGGCCGAGGCCAACCTACTGAAGATGCTGTCGAGCGTACGGGGCTATATGGCCACGGGAAAGTCAGTCTTTCGCAGCGATTATCAGCAGGCGCGACAGGGCTTTGAGGCTAACCTAGTGGATTTAGAGCGTCTGCTGGAACGAGAAACTGCCTCTAAAAGTACGTTTGAGCTTGAAGAGCTTCTGCAGGTCTACCAAGCGTGGGGTAACCTACCCGAAGAAATGTTTGCCCTAAGAGACGATTCGCTGAGAAACCAGCCTGCTTTAGCCCTCTTAGATCAGCAGGGGGAGCTGGCGATCGCCACAATCACCTCAGACATCAGCGCCATGATCGAGGCACAGAAGCCGCGCGAGACCACAGAAGACGCTGTACGCCTGCTGACGGATCTGACGGAATTTAAGCACTCGTTTGACTTAGCGGTGGCTGCGCTGCGCACCTACCTGGTGACAAAAGAAGCTTCCTTTCGATTTGACTATGCCACCCAGATGCGGCGGAACCAGCAAGTGATGGACCGAATCCAGGAGCAGCAGACTCAGCTCACTTCCCAGCAGCAAAGCTACCTTGAGAATCTTCTGACTGAGCGACAGCAGTTTACAGCTCTTTCAAAGCGGCTCTTTACGACCGTTGAAAGTCAAGCCTATCGCCGCGATCTTCTGCTCTTGCGAGAACAAGCTGAACCCCTAGCGGAGGAGATGCTAGATCATCTCGATGTGATTGTTGAAGTCCAGCAAGCGGCGCTAACCTCAGACATTCAAACCGGAAGCGCGGCGCTGCGATCGGCCCAGTGGCAGACGCTGTTGTTTGGCATTACCGCAATGCTGCTGGGCGGGGTTCTTACTGTGGTGCTGCGGCGTCAGATTGCAGAACCCGTGAACCGCCTCACTCAAGTGACCCAGCGCGTTACTCAAGGGGATTTGACTGCTCAGGCCGACGTCGAGTCGAACGATGAAATTGGTATTTTGGCTACGGCCCTCAACCAGATGACCCACTCCCTGAAGCAATCTAGAGATGAGCTAGAGCGGTATAGTCATACCCTAGAAGGCCGTGTCCAGTCCCGAACACAAGAGCTGCAGGAGAAAAATAGGCAGCTTGAGCAAGCCCTAGAAGATCTCAAGCAGGCGCAGGCACAGCTGATTCAGACGGAAAAGATGTCGAGCCTAGGACAGCTTGTGGCAGGAGTAGCCCACGAAATTAACAACCCGGTGACTTTTGTATACGCCAACCTCGACCATGTCGAAGCTTACTCGACAGCGCTCCTACGCCTGATCAATTGCTATCAGGTCTGCTATTCTGAGCCCGCGGAGGAAGTTAAGCGCATTGCAGAAGCAGTTGAGGTTGATTTTATTCGAGAGGATATGCCCCGCCTGCTAAACTCCATGCGGGTTGGCGCGGAACGCATTCGGGAGATCGTACACTCCCTGCGCAGCTTTTCACGGGTTGACGAAGCGCAGATGAAAGGCATCGATGTTCATCAAGGCCTAGACAGCACGCTCTTGATTCTACAGAACCGGTGTAAGGCAAATAGCAATCGCGGCGAGATTGAGGTGTACCGGCATTACGGCAGCTTGCCTAAGATTGAGTGCTACGCCAGCCAGCTCAATCAGGTTTTTATGAACATCATCAGCAACGCCATCGATGCCTTAGAGGACGCGATGCTTTCCCCAGAGGGCCTCTGCCCAGCAGTGCTGACGGTTCAGACGGAATCGCTCTACGACGATCACGTAGCAGTGTGGATTGCTAACAATGGCCCAGAAATTCCCCATGCGGTGCGCCCCCATCTTTTCGACCCCTTCTTCACAACCAAGCCCATCGGTAAAGGAACAGGGTTGGGGCTGGCCATCAGCTATCAAATTGTGGTGGAAAAGCATGGGGGCAGCTTGTCTTATCACACTTCCCCGGAGGGTACGCAGTTTCGGATTCAACTGCCGGTGCAGATGAGCGGGGCAGCCGTTTAGGTGGGATTAACCAAAATCCAGACAGCGTTTAGACTTAATGTAGCCGGTCTCCTCCATCCGACCTACAGCCCGACTTTCCAAGCCATGGCAATTCAACCAACTCAGATGCTTCACGCTGCACTGCTGGTCAGCGACTTGCCCCGCGCCGAGGCCTTCTACGCAGGTATCCTCGGTCTGCGCAAAATTGAGCGATCGCTATCCTACGCGGGAGCTTGGTATGCCCTAGGCGAGGCCCAAATTCACCTTATTGTCTCCGACCAGCTCAAGGCTGACGGGCTTGGGTCTGGCGAGCCCCAACCTGCAGACGCCCACCCCAAATGGGGCCGCCGTCCCCACCTGGCCATCGCCATTCCTGACCTAGAAGCGGCGATCGCCCACCTGAATCGGGCCGGCTGTCCAATACAGATGAGCGCCTCGGGGCGACGGGCCCTGTTTGCCCAAGACCCAGACGGTAACGTGATTGAGCTGACGGAGCAGCGCTAGCGCTTCAGGGCCAGGGTCAGTCCGTCAGCCACCGGCAGCAGGCAGGGAAACACCCGCTCATCCCGATGAATTTTCTGATTGAGGTTGCGAAGTGTTGTGGTGCGCTTATTCCGCTGAGCAGGGTCCGCGACCCGCCCCGACCAGAGCACATTGTCAATCATAATCAGGCCACCGGGTCTGACCAGCCGGAGCGATCGCTCGTAGTAGGCGTCGTAGTTTGACTTGTCGGCGTCGATAAATGCAGCGTCAAACGCATCTGTCCCGCCGTCTGCTATCAGATTATCTAGCGTCTCGAGGGCTGGCGCAACGTGCAGCGCAATCTTATCCGCCACCCCCGCCGATCGCCAATAGCGGCGGGCAATGGCGGTGTATTCGTCGCTGATGTCACAGGCCACCAGTTTTCCATGGTCCGGCAGCGCTAGGGCAATAGCAGTGGAGCTGTAGCCCGTAAACACCCCGATTTCTAGCACCGTCTCCGCCTGCATCAGCTTCAGCAAAAGCTGAATCAGCTGACCTTGATCAGGGGCAATCTGCATTTGGCCTCTAGGGTGCTGGGCCGCCTCCTGACGCAGCTGGGCGAGCGGTTCAGGCTCACGCAGGGAGACAGACAGCAGATAGCGGTAGAGGTCTTCAGTGAGGGGAAGAATGCGATTTGACATCTAGCTTGGACATCTAATCCTGGGATAGCGATAGGCCAGTGGGCGTGTCTAGCTGTTGCTCAAAGTCCTGGCGATCGCGGTAAATCTTGAATTTCTCCAGTACGCCCGCCCGATCTAAACAGAGCTGCGTCGGCGGGGTCAGGGAGCAGAGCATCAGCATTCCACCAGCTCGGCGGGCTCGGTTGCGAGCAATCATCAGGGTACCCAAACCACTGCTGCCCATCTGCTGAATATTTTGTAGGTCAATCAGCAGATACTCCGCGCCTGCTTGCAGTCGACTCTCAACCCAGTCCAGAAGGCCGGGGGCCTCCTCTGTGCCTAGTGAGGTGTATGCGGGCGCGAAAACGTAGGCAATTGGCATGGTTAAAAAAATGGCTCTTCTATTGATTCTAGCGGCAGGCCGCTGCTCAGGAGGCTTTCCCGGTTTGTGGGCTTTTTACAGATTGCACAGGGTTTAATGACCTGCATGAAGGGCTAGCAAGGCTAGCCCTTCGCTCAACAAGCCAAGCACGCCACCTTTAGCTTAAGCGGGCGGTGCACTCTAGAATCAATCTCTGATTCACCACCGCGTAGGGCTGAATCTCGAGAGCCTGCTTGAAGGCTTGGATAGCCGCTCGATACTCACCTAAGGCGGCGTAGCATAGCCCCAAGCCGTGAAGCGCGCCAAAATGAAACGGCACTTGATCAATCACCTGCCGGCAGTCTGCGATCGCCTTTCGATAGTCCTGGCGCATGTAGTAGAGCACCGCCCGGCGGTTCCACGCCTCGGTAAAATCGGGTTGAATTTCGATTAGTTCGCTCAAATAGCGCTCAGCCTCGTCTAGACGTCCGGCTTCAACTGCAGCTTGGCTGCGCCGCAGTCCCTCTAATCCAATCATTCCCTTCTGATGAAACCAGGCTTGCCAAAGCTGCTGGGTGGCTTCATCTCGAACGGATTTGTCTGGATTCTTAAGATCGGTTAACGCTTTGCTGACCTGTTCGTCCATGGCATTAAAGCAGCTCAATTGCCTCAATTTTCCACTGATCGGCCTCCCGCACCAGGCTATAGCGCACCTGTAGGTCGCTGACATAGTCGCCACCAGGGTTAGGGGTTCCATCGGCATTGAAAAAACTAGCCTCTTCGGTCACCGCAACGTCGATGCTCGCGAGATCGGGGGTCTCCTCACTCCAATCTACGCTCAAAATCTCTAGATTTGGATAGTCATACACGCCGTAAACTCCATCTGCTTCAGCATTGGCGGCTCGGGTCTGCCGCTCGTTGAGCAGTTCGCCGGTCAAGATTCGATTGAGCGCATTAATATTATGATCTTCGCCCAAGGCTTCGGTTTTGGCCGCAAACCAGTTTTGCACTACTGACTCTGCTGCAGCTTGAGTGAGCTCGCCTTCGGGAGCGCTCTGAATGGGCGGGGGGGATTCAGGCTCTGGAATGGTGACTACAGGCTGCACCAGGATAATTTCGAGCTGCTCTCCAGCCAGGGGGTTGGCAAACTGCTGGTCGAGCCAGCTAAAAAAGCGATTGAGAATGACCCAGAGCAAAAGCAGAACTAAGAGCGCAGCACCACCCAGGAGGAGCAGTCGATCTAACCGGGGACCGCTTCCGCGAGATTTTGACAGTCCTCGGGTTTTAGTGGGCCCTGCTGCTTCTGGGAGATCTGACGCTGAGGGGGTGAGTTGTGTGGGGGTCGGTCGGCCTCGCCGATTTCGCCCAGCCGGGCGGGCAACGCGCTCTGCCACCTGTAGCGAAGCATCTGAGCGCTGGGGAGCACCAACTGCTGCAGCTGTCCTAGCGTGCGATCGCGCCTGAGTGACCTGCTTGGGACGCTCTAAAATCGTTGTGGACGTTCCATTGCGGGAAGACGCAGTCAAAGTTGTTTGCGACTCTTCGGGGAGTTTCTCAAGATAGGCCTGCACGGTTGGATTGGCAAAGTAAGCCTTGAGAGAAGCGGTGCGAGGGGCGAGATCGCGAAAGTAGGGAAACACGTCTCTCTGCAGCCATTGCTCGGCGTAAAAGCACAGCCCCGGCAGCAAATCGGGGGAATCCTGGGAATGACGACGAATGATGCTCAAAACGTCAGCTTCTTGGGTCTGCTCCACGGCACTGCTAGCATCGTTGGTCTGGCCCAGCAGCAGGGCGCAGACTGCAAACTCTAGGGAGACATCCTGCCGCGCCGAGAGGCCCAGCAGCATTGATTTGGCCTGCTGAACCAGGGCCGGCTGCTGGTAGGCGAAGCCTCCAGCAATCAAAGCGTAGACAGCTAGATAGGCGGCAACTGCAGAGGGGCGCCGCGCCTCTTGCTCAAACAGCGTTTGCTGCTCAGCCACCGTCAAATAGCTGCGCAACTGCTGAATGAAGCGAAGAAAATCGTCGGTGCTCAAACCAGAGCGATCGTCTCCGCTACCGTCGATGCCGCCCCGCTCGCGCAGCATGGCCTGTAGGAGCTGGAATCCACGGTAGCGCTCGGCCTCCTGTTCATCAGGCAGCGCCAGCAGCTCCAGAATTCGATAGGGCCGCAGCTTAAACAGCTCCGTCTGCATTTCGCCTCGCACCCCGGCAAATAGACCTTCTTTCATCAGCAGATCTAAGCCCGTTTCTAGAGATTCAGCCGCATTTTCGTACTGTCCCTGGTGCCACTGCTCTCGCCCTAGCTCTAAGCAGGCCAGGGCAAGGGTTAATACAATATCAGCGCCGACCACAGCAGGATCGCCGTATTGACCGCTCTCTAAGCTGCTGCTGCCGCTGCTGAGGTAGGGACGACCCAGCTTGAGCACGAGTTCATATTCACCGAGCTCTAGCAGAACGAGAAGAGCCCCAATAAGCTGATTGTCTTCAATTTCAATACTCGGTAGGGGCGGAGCTACCGGCTTACCGGCTCCCTCACCGCTGCCTTGACCCAATGCAGCGGCCTCTGTTTCACCATTGTCACCATTGGCATATGAGGACGCCAAAAACTTAGCGTCGTAGGCCTGACGCTGTGCTGGATCGCTCAGAACTTCATACGCTTCGTCAATAAGCTGACGACGTGCGGCGATCGCCACCTCTGAATACTCGCGCCGAGGCAGCTGCAGCATGCGATCGCGATGGGCGTACTGCAGTTGATCGTCGGTTGCCTGGATGGGCAGCCCTAAAATCCGATAGTAGTCGAGCGGTATTTGCACAGCGAGTCTTCCTACAGATCAGCCATATCTAGATCAGCTACATCGGCACGGGTTAATCTTGTACAACATGCCAGTACGAGTTGCCTCAGCATCGCTATCCGGTTGGATATCGTCATCATATAGTACTCAAGATATAGACGAAGCACTAGACCTGCAGTGCCTATTCCACAGCTTGGTTATCCAGATTACATAGGATAAGCGCTTTCAACTATAAAAATTAAACCAAATTTTGATCAATGGCATACTGCTCAATAGTCGTGCATACGCTGACCAAAGCCGTAGGTAGAGCACCAAACTGATCACAAAACCTGAGCGACAGGGCGCAGTCTCCAACACACAGTCTTCAGAGCGCAATCCACTAGACGGGGCGGCAGATGGCTCTACTAGCGTTTTGCAGCGGGGTGAACATCAGCGGAATACCAAGCTACGGTAAAATTCTGATAACTATAGAGTGTCCTGAGCTAAGGTGAAAGGGTGAACCCTGTATATGGTTCTGCATAAGATTCTGCAGAAATTAGGGCTCAATGGCGCGGCTTTAGTGGGTTAGCCCATAATCTCTAGTCTGCGTTCTATGATACCTTAAATAGTACAAATAAACCATATTTTTGTGTTAGGAGCGGTATTCTTCTAGCCTGCACTCTTCCATTGCTTGGGTATGCCTCTGACGCTCCAATAAGGTACGACTTACACTGCCGAGCAAACCCACCATTAGAAACTGATTTTGAAGGATTGTTGATGGTTCAAGAACGCGTGCTTCCAACATTGTCATCCCCCTCGGCCTCAGTGAGCCGGGACGAAGGGCTTTTGGTCTATAAAGACATGGTGCTGGGGCGACTATTCGAAGATCGGTGTGCGGAAATGTACTACCGAGGAAAAATGTTTGGTTTTGTTCATCTCTATAACGGCCAGGAGGCCGTTTCCACTGGCGTCATTAAGGCCATGCGGTCTGATGACTTCGTGTGCAGCACATACCGGGATCACGTCCATGCGCTGAGCGCAGGGGTCCCCCCCCGACAGGTGATGGCAGAGCTGTTCGGTAAGGCAACGGGCTGCAGCAAGGGGCGCGGCGGCTCAATGCACCTGTTTTCCTCGGAGCACAACCTGCTGGGCGGGTTCGCATTTGTGGCTGAGGGCATTCCGGTAGGCACCGGAGCAGCCTTTCAGGCCAAATATCGACGCGAGACCATGGGAGATGAGTCGGCAGACCAAGTAACGGCCTGCTTCTTTGGCGACGGCGCCTCCAACAACGGTCAGTTTTTCGAGTGCCTCAATATGGCGGCGCTTTGGAAGCTCCCTATCATCTATGTGGTGGAGAACAACAAATGGGCGATTGGCATGGCCCATAATCGGGCGACCTCTCAACCGGAAATCTACAAAAAAGCTAGCGTTTTTGGCATGGCCGGCGTCGAAGTGGACGGCATGGATGTGCTGGCGGTGCGAGCGGCTGCCCAAGAAGCGATCGCCCGGGCCCGAGCTGGGGAAGGCCCCACGCTGATTGAGGCGCTCACCTACCGCTTTAGGGGACATTCCCTGGCTGACCCGGACGAGATGCGCTCCAAAGACGAGAAAGATGCCTGGTTCTCCCGTGACCCCATCAAGCGCTTAGCGAAGCATTTAGTGGAGCAGGAGCTTGCGTCTGAGGACGACCTGAAGGCGATCGACCGCGAGGTGCAGCAGAGCATCGACGATGCAGTAGAGTTTGCCCAACAGAGCCCTGAGCCGCAGCCGGAAGATCTGTACCGCTATGTGTTTGCTGAAGATTAGCGCTAGGCTTATTTCATTGGCCCTGTCCCTTCGGATAGACCGACAGGACTGAAAGCGCTATATTCAGTTAGCGACAGGGCACAAGAAGCTTCGAAATAAACCTATGGTAGACCGCAAGCTGTATGACACAGACTCATTTGTGCTGCTGCGATCGCAGCAGCCTGAGGTATTTGTTAGCCGTGAGGAGCTGCTAGAGCAGCTTAAAGCCGAGCTGATTCGTCACCCAGAGGCGCGATCGCCTGACCTTCTAAGGCTTGACACCGTAGAGGAGCAGGCGACGCAGCTTATAGAAACCAGCTACGAATTGGTCACCGCACCGGGCGAGTTTCTGCAGTGGTATGCGGTGCGTTTGGAAAGGTAGTACAGAATTTAAAGTGCGGCCTGCGCTATGCGGCCTGCTCTGGTTCTACAGGCTGACTTTGATCGCGAATCAATGACACCTTGATCATCTCCTCATCAAACGGCTCTACCTCAGCCCGTATGGCCGGCCCAAAGAACTTTTCCAGCTTCTCCCGCTTTTCTTTCCACACCTGACCGTCGATTAAAGGAGAGTAGAAGACCAGCACTAGCGTATAAGCACCGTCTACTTCCGTCTCCCGAATTGACGTCAAGATAGGGCGCTCGTCATCCGTTGGGCTCAGGCCGAGGCGCTCTAGAGCTATGTCCAGGTGTGCTTCTTGGCCATAGCGATAGCGGGTCACGTCTTTTCTCACCTGATTTTGCGTCGGTGTCGCCTGCTGCTGCCGCAGCGTCAAAATCTCAGCGGAGGTTTTTGGATCGATGGCTACCGGCTTTAGCTCTGCCGCTTTGAGGGCAAATCCCCCCAGAAGAATGGGAACCCCGTAGAAAAATCCAGCCAAGTTCAGCGTGGCGTTGTCTGTGAAGTAGGCAATGAACCCAATAACGGTCAAAATCCCGCCGACTGTGAGGCCAAGACTTCCAAGGGAGACGCGAGGTAGCATAGAAAACATCCAAATCGGTTTGACGTGACCGCGTGGGCCTAGTATGGTTCTGCTGGTAGAACACCGAACGATCGCCGTCTGAAGCGATGACCCAGTTAAACATTACTCAAGGCCAATCTTGTTATGGAACTCAGCAATTTGCAAGAGCGCATTCGTATTGTAGAGGAGAAGCGCGAGTCGCTTGTGCGACTGCTTGAACAGCCCGATTTAGGCACCCTGCGCATCGACGTTAATCAGGCACTAGAGGAATTAGACGAGCTGCTGGAGGAATTCAAGCAGACGTTCCCCGCAGCGTCCTAAACGCTTTCCGAGCGAATCTTAAAGAGGGGCGTACGGCTGCGCCCCTCCTTAATCTTCCTTTTCAAAATTTCGGCCTTCAAGCATCTGACGCCGAAGATTGGCCAAAGAAGGGCGTCAAATACGCGACGACCGTCCCTAGGATAAATCCCGCAACGTTGCGCATTACCGGAAGCCAGTCCGCCGTTCTGGTCACCACTGGGCCGATGCCAAAGGCCAAGAATAAAATGCCCCACAGTGGAGAGAAAATTAGCGCCCATTGCCAGGCGATCGCCTGGCCCTCTTTTCGCGGCTGGGCTGCAAATCCACAAATTACGCCGCCGACGACCGACGTAATTAGCGTCAGAATCCACTGCTCTCGGGGCAAACCGGGTACCGCGCTACAGCCGTTCTGGCGGATACAGTACTCAATCGACTCTAAGGCGCTGACAATCGACCCGTCTTCCCCGTTCTCGCGCACAAAAAACTGATTTCCATAACGCGTCTGCAGCTCCACCCAGAAGGTGCGGGGCATTAGGTCAAAGAAAGCATCACCCACGCTGAAATTGAGCAGGTTTCCGCCCCGAGGGTCAGCCACGAGCATGACGCTGTGCTCGTCTAATCCCCAGAAGGACTTGACGGCGCGCCCCGGCGTCTGGTCAAACTGGGTGAGCACTCTTAGCTTCCAGCCAGTTTCCGCTTCGAAGTCGCTCAACTCCTGGTCGAGCTTAGCCTGCTGCAGTGTGGCAAGCGAGTCGGCCAGATCGATGACGTTGGTCGGCGACGACGGCAGCAACTCGGGATTATTAAAGGCCCAGGCCGGGGAGGATATGGCCCAGGTCAGCAGAACCATAGCGGTGGCAAGAAGCCCGTGGACCAAAGAATGAGAGCGATCGCGCATGGATTTTAAAGGGGTTAACAAGGCGTTTAATAAAGTTTGTGAGCCTGTCAGCACTGGCTACAGCCAATTCTGAAAAACTTGTTACACTTCTTAATCTAATATAGAGGTCGCTCAGAATGCAATTCTTCGTTGTCTTAGGTCTTTCACTGCAGCCATTCTCTATGGCTGAAACAGCACAGCGATTGAGGCGTGCAGCCTAGGGTTATGGCTTAAGCAGTATAGTGTACTTTATCATCTAAGCGTCCGTAGACTCAGCGGTGCCAAGGGGCGCGTCTTTTGCCACTATTTCTGCCGCTGGAGAATTGGTGGAGGGATGGGATAGTGGTGACGATCTAACCTGAAGGCGATCGCTGTGAGAAGGCGCTTCGCCAGGAACGTGGGCCTGGGGCGGAGCCGCCGGTGCTGAAAAATCTGATTCTGAAAAATCTGGTGCTGAAAAATCTGGCCGAGGCGCAGCGGGTGCTGAAGACCTTGGCTGGCGCCTTAAGACGACCCAAGCGGCCCTCGCCCCTGCCATAACGCTTCTGCCGGTGCGCCCTACCTGACCTGCCTGCTGCTTGACCAACTGCACTCCCTGGTCAACCTGGCGCACCAATCGTCCAGCCTTCCCAACGCTCTCACTCACTTCTTCCGTTAGCTCGCCTAGCTCCTGTCCCGTCATCTGCATCGCATTGAGAACGGGGGGCAGCTCTCGGTTGAGGGTGTCAAACAGCTTCTCGGCGCTGCGGGCAGCTCGCCCAAGTTCCACCACAACAGGCAGCGCGACGACCAAAACAGCAGTGAGGCTCATGGCAACAAGCCCCAATGACACAGCAAGCCAGGTGGTGGAATCTGTCACGAATCACTTCGAGTTCGAATCTGACTGGGTCGCAGTGGAGACCGCAACCTTGGACTGCGCCTGCTGCTCGCGCTGGCTCACCTCTAAACCGACAGCGATCGCCTCCTTCAGCCGCACCAGGGTGCTATCCCAGTTGCGCAGGGCCGAGGTTGTCACCTGATCAGTCCGCACCTGTACCGTGTTAGATAGATCTTCTGCGAGTTCGGGCAGGGCATCAGCGGATTGCTTGAGTAGGCGACGCGTTTCGCGCCCGGTGCGCGGTGCTGCGAGCAGGCCGGCGATCGCACCAGCCGCTGCTCCCAATAATACCCCGCTTACAAATGCAGCGGAACGTCCACCTTTATTTGCCATTGTGTTGGTCATTTATCTAGGAGTCTGCTTCTATGCTATCTCACTCGGATAGGCTCCCTGTCGGTCTGCGGCGCTCCTTCAGCTTTGACGACGGCGTAGGGTCTGTAAAACGCTCAGAAGCGTGAGAAGCTGCTGAAGCTGCTGCCCCCATAGCTTAAGCCTTGCAAGCCGCTGCGCTACACCCCTGGAAGACTCAGCGCCCGACAGCAGGGCCTCCCTTGCCTGGGGCAGCTTCTGGGCTAAGTTCCGTTCGGTAGACTCGAAGGTACGGGTGAGGGCAACCAGCGATCGCCGCCAAGCCAGAAGCTGCCACACCAGCACCAATCCAGCAATGGAGACGAGACTATTGATGACGACAATCGCGGTGACCATGGGGGTAGACTCTTGAGCGATGGGGACTTTACCTAATCTTTAAATCTCGTCTAGGTTGGGAAGTGGAGTTTCCCTGCAAGAAAGCTACACTTCCCAGAATGGTTCTGATTTAATGTCGTATTCAACAAATCCTCTGCCCGTCGACGTCGCACCGCTTACGGAACTTGACTCTATCAATTTGGTTCAGCGGATTCAAGTTAAGCCCATCGCCACTCCTCTCAGCGATCGCCCTATTTCAACCGCTTTTGCTTGCTGGCCGGCTGATGGGCCGGCGCAGGAAACGACTGGTCTGGGTAAACCAGCCCCCCTGCTATTTGTCCACGGATTCGATAGCTCGCTGGTCGAGTTTCGCAGGCTCATTCCCCGTCTGGCGGCTTACCAGGGCGTTGGGCAAGACCTGTGGGCCATTGATCTGTTGGGATTTGGGTTTACTGAGCGGCAACCCGGTCTGGCCTACACCGCTGCCAGCATTAAGCAGCACCTACACGCCGCGTGGCAGACCCTGATTGACCGACCAGTGGTGCTGGTGGGGGCGTCTATGGGTGGTGCGGCGGCGATGGACTTTGCCCTCACCTACCCCGACAGCGTCGAGGCACTGGTGCTGCTCGACAGCGCTGGCGCGGCCCGTGGGCCAAATTTAAGCCGGTTCCTGCCGCCTGGGCTAGGGCAGCTTGCCGCCGGAATTTTGCAAAACCCGGGGGTACGCCAGCGGATCAGTCGGCAAGCTTACTTCGATTCTGCCTTTGCCTCAGAAGATGCTGCCCGCTGCGCTGCCCTCCACCTGGCCTGCCCCAACTGGCGTATAGCCCTAGCCAATTTTACCCGCAACGGCGGCTACAACGTCTTGTCCCGCCGCCAGATTACGCAGATTGATCAGCCGACGCTGATTTTGTGGGGCAAGCAAGACGCTATTCTGGGAACCAAACTGGCAGGCGAGCTAGAGGCGTTAGTTCCCAATAGCAAGCTCATTTGGATTGACCAATGCGGCCATGTCCCCCACCTAGAGCAGCCTGAGCAGGTTGCTGAGCAGATTGCCCGCTGGGCGGTGTCGGCCTAGCTGCTGGGATAGCCAGTAGGGCAATCGCTGGGATAGTCAATAGGTAACCTTTGTAGCCGCTGCTGAGTTGCCACCTATCCGTAGATTTTCTCCCCGACATTGGCCTACGCTGTAGGGAGTTAGCGTATATCTTTCGCTACACGTATGCTCAGCCTTTCCTTTGCCGATACCCATGCAATCCACCCTAGCCTATCTCACTCAACAGCTTCAGCAGGCGCTAGTGGCGGCTTTCGGCAGTGAGCTTGCCGATACTGACCCAATGCTGGCCCCCGCCAATCCTAAGTTTGCCGACTATCAGGCTAACGTAGCCATGTCTCTGGCCAAGCCTCTGAAGCAAAAGCCCAGGGCGATCGCCGAAGCCATTGTAGAACACCTACAGCTTGGTGAAGTCTGCGAGCCACCAGAGGTGGCCGGACCGGGGTTTATCAATCTCAAGCTGACCCCTGACTATCTGCAGCGCCAGCTCCAGGGAATGCAGCAGGACGAGCGCTTGAGTGTCCCAGCAGCAGAGGCGCCTCAGCGGGTGATCGTAGACTTCTCTAGCCCCAACATCGCCAAGGAAATGCACGTAGGGCACCTGCGATCTACCATCATCGGCGATGCGATCGCTCGGGTGCTGGAGTTCCGTCAGCACAGGGTGCAGCGGCTCAACCACGTTGGCGACTGGGGCACCCAATTCGGCATGCTGATCACCCATTTGCGGGAGGTTTGCCCTGAGGCCCTAGTGACGTCGGAGGCGGTTGATCTGGGGGATTTGGTGGCCTTCTACAGGCAGGCCAAGGCTCGCTTTGACGAAGACGAAGATTTTCAGGCGCGATCGCGTCAGGCCGTGGTAGAGCTGCAGTCGGGGGACGAAGAAGCCCGCCGCGCCTGGCAACTGCTATGTCAGCAGTCCCGCCGGGAGTTCGAGAAAATTTATCAGCGGCTGGATATTCAAATTACGGAGCGGGGAGAATCGTTCTACAATCCGCTGCTGGCCGGGGTAGTGACTGACCTAGAGGCCACTGGACTGCTGGTGGAAGACCAGGGCGCACGGGTGGTGTTTTTAGAAGGCTTTACCAATAAGGAGGGCAACCCCCAGCCGCTCATTGTCCAAAAGTCGGGCGGGGGCTTCAACTACGCCACCACGGACCTCGCCGCCGTCCGCTACCGGCTCAAGGAAGACGGCGCCGAGCGACTGATTTACGTCACCGACGCAGGGCAGGCCAACCACTTTGCCCAGGTGTTTCAGGTGGCCCGGCGAGCGGGCTGGCTGCCGGAGGAAATCGACGTGGTGCACGTCCCGTTTGGCCTGGTGCAGGATGAGCAGGGTAAGAAGTTCAAGACCCGCTCAGGGGAGACGGTGCGGCTGAAAGACCTGCTGGATGAGGCCGTGAAGCGATCGCGGGCGGATCTTGAGGCGCGGCTGCAGGACGAAGACCGGCAGGAGACTGACGCGTTTGTTGCCCACGTGGCTGAAGTGGTGGGCATTAGCGCGGTTAAGTACGCTGATCTCAGCCAGAACCGCACCAGCAACTACATCTTCAATTTTGACAAAATGCTCTCGCTTCAAGGCAACACCGCCCCATACATGCTCTATGCTTACGTGCGCATTCAGGGGATCAGCCGCCGGGGCAATATCGATCTTGATGCCCTTGCGTCTGAAACCGTTCTCCTTGAGGATGACGCTGAGCTGGTGCTGGCCAAAGCCTTGCTGCAGTTTGACGATGTCATCCTCGAGGTAGAGCAATCCCTGCTCCCCAACCGGCTGTGCCAGTATCTGTTTGAGCTCAGCCAAAAATTCAACCAGTTCTACGATCGCTGCTCAGTGCTCCAGGCCGACGAGCCCCAGCGCACGTCCCGGCTTGTGCTGTGTAACGCCACGGCTCGCACCATCAAACAGGGCCTTTTCCTGCTGGGGATTCCGGTGCTAGAGCGCATGTAAATTAAATTCCTGAGAGCATGTGATCGGCGTCACTACGAAAAAATACGGATGTATCCGTAGCCGAATTCAAGGTAAAACCGACTGTATATGGGCTTAAGTTAGCGTTTGATGCAGTTAGCTTAAGCTAAAGCGCAAAATCGCGCTCTAATTGAGCCTGATGGCCCGTGCTTGTTCAAGTTAGTCCTAGGGCCGCAGATAATGCTCCCCACTCAGCCCTAGCAGGTCATTGAGATGGGCTAGACTGGCTCGAGTGAAGCCGTTAGTTAAGCAAATCTCAGCAGAATTTACATCGAATCTAAATCTAATCTCCTATAAAATCTGATGAAATAGAGATATGCAGCATCACAGGGACACCCCATCTACCTCATTCTCGTGTGTTATTCATCCCTAGGTTGACCCGTGGTTAGCTCTAATATGGCCATCCCGGATACTGAGTTATTCGATTACGATCCCCAGGTCCTGCTTGGGGGAAGATACCAAATTATTAAACAGCTTGCTGAAGGCACCTTCGGCCATACCTATTTAGCCCGAGATTGGCACCTCCCCGATCACCCCATCTGCGTCATTAAGCAGCTTAAGCCGCAGTCCAATGGGGAAGAGATGAAGACCGCGCAGCGGTTGTTTGATGCAGAAGCCAGAGCACTCTATGCTTTGGGTTCCCACGGTCAAATTCCACATCTGTTGGCTCACTTCGTAGAACACGAGGAATTTTTCCTGGTCCAGGAGTACATCAAAGGGCGATCGCTCAACAACGAAATCGTCGCTGGAGCCCCTTGGAGTGAGTCCCGCGTGATTGACCTGATGGAGGAGATTTTGGAGGTGCTGAGCTTTGTGCATCAGCAGCAGGTCATCCACCGAGACATCAAACCTGCGAACCTCATTCGTCGCTACAGCGATGGTCGGGTAGTGCTGATCGACTTTGGGGCCGTCAAGCTTGCCAGCACCCCATTTTCGAATCCTACTGTGGGTGAGACCGAACTTACTATCGCTATCGGCACCGCCGGCTACATTCCCAAAGAGCAGGTGGGGGGACGCCCGCGAAAGAGCAGCGATGTCTACTCAACGGGCATCGTAGGGATTCAGGCGCTGACGGGTATCCCGCCCCAGCAGTTCACCGAAGACCGCTGGTCTGGCGAGCTGGAATGGCGCGGCCTTGCCCCCCACGTCAGCCCAGAATTTGCTCAAGTTCTGGACCGAATGACGCGTTATGACTTCCGCGATCGCTACGTCGATGCTGCCGCTGCACTGGATGCCCTAAAGCAGCTGCCGCTGCACCTGCGTCAGCAGTCTATTTCATCCATTCCCGGCATCGCCGAGCCTTCCATGATGCCCATGAACGGGGCGTCGCTACCGCCGACGGTGGTTCACAGCACCGACCTCCCGTCGCAGTCTCCTCAAGGCGTAGCGCGTGCTAACACACCGGCAGAAACTGCTGTCAGTGTTCCGCCCCCCTCAAGCCACCCTACCCCTAGCCCAATCACCCCAAATCTGCCTGTTTCAGGTCCTCCTTTGCCAAACGAACTGCAAGCTCCTGACCAAATATCCGATTCTGCAGCGGGGTATGCCGCCTCTACAGAAGGTGCGCTCCCCCAATATCAATCAGCCTATCCGAGCTCACCAAACGGTCATCGCCGCCATCATCCCGAGCCAAAGGGCGAACTGATGTTGCCTGGTGGCACCTGGTTTCAAGGGGCCACTGCATTTGCCCAGTGGCATCTGATGCGCTGGCGCCAGAAGCGTCTATATCTCTGGTATTTGGCTGGTCTGGTGGGGCTAATGTCGGGGTTTTCTGCGCTTCCACTGCTCTCTAGACAGTCCCTATCTGTGTCAGCTAACCACATCAATACGGATAGGTTGCTCGACTCAGCAGAGCTTCTGGTTCAGCAGGTTCCAATTCAAGATACCCTCGACTCCAATGTATCCCTGCGCTCTGTGCGGCTGATTAGTGAAGCGGCTCGACTGGAAGCCAGTGATCAGTATGCTGGGGCGCTAGAGGCTTACCGCACTGCCTTAGCGCTTGACTCGGCTAACCTCGATGCCCTCCAAGGCCGCTGCAGAATGCTCAATGCCCTGGGCCAGGGCGAAATGGCGCTAGACGCCTGCAATGATCTACTCGTTGTCAATGCAGCAGACCCTACAGGCCAGTGGGGCATTGCTAAAGCTAACAGCACGATGGCGTTTTACGATAAAGCTCTTGAGTTATTTGACCAGGCGCTTGAGCAGCACCCCGATTTTCCACCACTGCAGAAGGATCGGGCCGAGCTGCTCCGGCAAATGGGCAATAGCGGCCTATCTTCACCGCCATAGAGTTGGGAAAATTAAATCTAAGGCAGATTTTGACAGAGCTGACGGAAATGCTCCCCGCGGTGCTCGAAGCTGCGGTACTGATCGAAGCTGGCGCAGGCTGGAGAGAGCAATACTGCTTTTGCTTGGTGGGCTTGGGCCAGTTCCGCTGCTAGCTGAACGGCGATGTCCAAAGTGGAAGCCTGCTTGTAGTTTCGATAGCCGACCTCATCTAGGCGCTGGGCAAACGGAGTAGCGGCAGCGCCAATCAGCAGGACAAAGGCCGCCTTCGCCTGAATTTGAGCCATCCAGGGCCCGTCGTCACCCACTTTGGGCTCTCCGCCCGCAATCAAGACGACTGGAGCGCTCACTGACCGCAGCCCCACTTCCGCTGCGTCATAGTTGGTCGCCTTGCTGTCGTTGATAAAATCGATGCCGCGCCAGCAGATAATCTGCTCTAGACGATGGGGGACGCCCGGGAAGGTTTCTACCCCGCTGGCGATCGCCTCTGGCTTGAGTCCCGCCAAGTGGGCAGCGGCCACTGCTAAGAGCAGGTTTTGCTGGTTGTGATCGCCGCGCATACGGAGGGCATCTGCAGGCAGAATCTTGCAGCCTTCTACCCAAACCCAGCCGCCAGTGATGGTGGCAGTTGGAGCAATCGGATCCGCTATGGCATCAGCCTGGCTAAGAGAGACATCGGTTTGCGTCCAGTGGGCCTTTGGCCAGTCTGCAGCGCGCTGGTACAGGTTCGCATCGTCTCCGTTCAATATGGCCTGTTGAGAGCGCTGCAGCAGACGGGCCTTAATGCCGTAATAGCGCTCCAGCGTCTTATGGCGACTGAGGTGATCGGGGGTAAAGGTAGTCCACAACCCGATGTGGGGAGCCAATGTGGGGGATGCTTCGATCTGATAACTGCTCACCTCTGCAATAATCCAATCTGGCGATCGCTTCGTGGTCAAGACTTCCAGCGCCACCTCACAAGCAGCGTAGCCGATGTTGCCGCAGGCAGGCGCCCAACAACCAGCGGAGCGGAAAATAGCAGACAATAGAGAGGTGACCGTCGTTTTGCCGTTGGTTCCCGTAACCCCAATCCAAGGAATGTCTTGCAGCGTCTGCCAAGCAAGCTCCATTTCACCCATGACCTCAATCCCCAGAGCTCTCGCGTAGACTAAAGTGGGGCTGTCCCACGGCACGCCAGGACTCACCACAAGGCGGGTCACGCTGCGCGCCAGTTCCGCATTGAGTGCGAGGGGCTGCCCGAGCTGCACAGTCATGCCCTGTTCCTCTAGCGTCTGCTTGGTCTGCTGCAGTACCTCAGAATTTCCTTGGTCGCTGGCGGTAACCTGCCAGCCTTGATGGTTCAGCAACCGGGCGGCGGCGGTACCCGATTTCCCTAGGCCAATAACAATTGCGTGGGGCATAGACGGCTTCAAGCTTCAGACGAAAGAACAGATCGGCTTGGGGCAGCGCTAGCGTGCAGTCACCAGCAAGCCTGGCAGGCCTGCGAAGCAAACCTCTGACAGATTGTATCGGGATTAGAGAACCTTCCCTGGAAAAAAATCTCTAGAGCGACTTCGCCCCCATGCCGGCACGTTCGTCTCTCTCGTCTCCGGCACATTCGTCTCGTCGCTAGCCTCTCCGTAGAATGAGCTACTGCTGTATACTACGGCAGTAGGCGGAGTACCCGTGCGCGCAGCGTCGCTATTCTAAGGCGCCCCACGACCGCCCCCTGCCCCCTTGCGTTTGTCACCATGCAGTCAACCCAGCTTAGTCCGGCCTACGCCATTGCGATCGTTTCAACGGTGCTCGCCGTTCTTTGGGGAATTATCTTTAAGGCCATGTTGGAATACGAGGTCAACTCCTGGTACACCAATCGCGAAACTCAGCTCAGGGTTGAGTACAGAAAGCCCAAACTTGTTGTCGTTTATACTGTGCTGAGCCTGCTGGTGACCGCGGCGACTGCATCTAGTTTAGGAACGTTTGGGTTTTCCCCAATTACGGCGGGTATCTTAGCTTTGGTCGTCGTGCTGCCAACAGCCCTGCTGATCTGGCTGCAGCTCGGCTCTCTGTTCAAGCTGCTGGTGTTTGGTGGCTCTGAGGCAATGGATATCGACTCCTACGGGGCAGGCGAGAAATATGATCCCCAAGCTTTGAAGTCGAAGCAATCTCGGACTAGCTAACCACAGCCCGTAATCAATTCTTTGACCTTAAAATTTGCCCCGATCGCCCCTTTACTTTTTGTAGTACGAACATATATAGCCTGTCGGGCGTCCTATGGGAAAGAAGCCCTTCTTTGACGACTGGCTTAAGGCAAAAATCCCTTACTCAGCGTGTGGAGCAGTGCGGTGGCGACGCAAACTTACTACGACGTTCTGGGTGTTCACCCTGATACGGACCCTGCCGGGATTAAAAAGGCTTACCGGCGGCTTGCCCGCCAGTACCATCCCGACATCAATCCAGATGAGGACGCGGTAGAGGTTTTTCAGCGAATCACCGATATCTATCGCGTTTTACTCGACCCTGTAGAGCGAGAGCGCTACGACCACATGATCGGTGGCTCAGAGCGGGTTATTATCGAAGATGCCCCCGAGGACGCTACGGATACGGCGGAGGGGCTCTATCAGCGGGGACTTTCCCAAGCCAAACGCGGGAACTATCGCGATGCCGTAGTGATCTTCTCCCAGGCTCTCAGCTTAGATCAAAACTATATCGATGCGTATACCCAGCGGGGCTTTGCCTATTACAGCCTGCAAAACTACCCAGCGGCGCTGTCCGACTACAGCGCAGCTCTGCGGCTCAACCTCCACCTGACCCCGGTCCACTTCTACCGGGGGCTCGTGCGCTTCGACTTAGGCGATACAGAGGCCGCAATCAAGGACTTTACCAGCGCTTTAGAACTCGATCCCAGCTATGCCAAGGCCTATTACCGTCGCGGCCTAGCCTACGCGGATGTGGGCGATCGCCGGGCGGCGGCAGTTGACCTAAAGCAGGCCGTCAAATCTTTTACCCGTCAGGGAAACGTGCGCGGGGCACGAGAAGCTCAGGCCGCGCTCAAGCAGGTGGACGGATGGCTCTTGCTGAGGGTTGCTCGAGGCAAACCCCTTCTGCCCTTTCGCGATGCCGCTCTGGTGATAAACCGGCTCTCAAACCCCTCGGGCGGACTGTTACCCACTTTCGTGCGGCTGGGGCATCGGCGGGCGATCGCCGTGGGGCTACTTTTCGGCGCCCTATTCGCCCTGTGTTCATCCCTTAAGCTGCCTCTCGCCGCAGCTCTACCGCCCCCGCTATCCTTTGTTGCTGGGCTGCTACCGCTGCTCACGCTGACTTTAACCAAGCGCATCGGGCGCGGACTTCTGGGGGGCTACAGCAGCCTGGCGGGAGATGTTTTTACCGCTGGCGTAGCACTGCTGCCCGCTAGCGTTGCCGTTTTGCTGCTGGGGACACCGCTTCTAGTGAGCGTTAGCGTGCTGGCGATCGCCCTCAGCTATGCCGTACTGATCTTTTACAGCGGCTGTAGCCAAATTGCCAATCTGCCTGAAGCTAAAGCTGCAGTGCTGACGGCACTCCTTATGGTGGCTACCGTACTGCCTATCCTAAAATTACTGGGGTTTTGATCCTCACTCTTGATCCTGGCCTTTGGGAGCAGCACTTTTGTCCAACTTCCACCAAAAGCATCAGGATCACATTTGACATGGCAGGATTAAGTATAGACATTGCTCTTCAGGAACGCTCAATTATGCGACGTTTTGTTTTTATTAGTGCGCTCACTGCTGTCGGAGTCTTGGGCCAGAGCCTTGTAAGCCCGATTGCACTGGCGGGTGCGTTTAACCCGTCTGGTTTCATCAACCCCAGAGGCGCCATCAGCGCTGATGATTACGGCGACTGCGCTCGAGATCTACTGGAGTCCGGCATTGACGCCGCTGAAGCAGTTGACGTGTGCGCATCAGCTTTTGACCCCGATGAGGTAGCTGACTGCGTCGAGGATATCCAAGACGATACAGCGGTTGCTGCCAACGACGCTCTAGGAGCTTGCCTGAGAGTCCGCCGCCCGGATGAGCTGGCCGACTGCGTTGTGGATGTAGACAAAGCCTTTGACCAGCAATTTTCTGACGACGCCTTAGCCTACTGCACCCGCAGCCTGCTGCCGGCGCGCTTTGCTGACTGTGTAATAGGCATACATGATGACGCTCAGGCTGCTGCAATCAGCATCATGGATGCCTGCGTTGAAGGGGACTACAGCATTGAGGCGCTGTTCATTCCAGGAATAGGGACGTCTGAAATTACGGCTCCGGCAGAGATCCCGGAGGAGCTCGATAAGCTGGAGCCGTAGTTCTCTATCATCTAGGTCCAAACGGGCGACCAGGCCATGGCATGCCATGGCCCTGCAATACGCTATGTCGCTTCCCTACGACGTATATTTCGATTGGGGTGGGACGAAACCAGCAGCCCTACCGATCGACGGAGCCCATGATGATGTCAATGCTGCCCAAAATGGCCATAATGTCAGCCACCTTCACCCCCCGTAGCAGCTCGGGCAAGATCTGGAGGTTGTTAAAGTCAGCGGCCCGAATCTTCCAGCGCCAGGGGAAGACATCGTTGCTGCCGATGAGGTAGATGCCCAGCTCACCTTTGCCGCTCTCCACGCGGACGTAGTGCTCACCTTCGGGAATCTTGAACGTCGGCGGAATCTTCTTGCCGATGAACTGGTAGTCAAAGTCATTCCACTCCGACTTGGGGCCGCTGGCCATGCGCTTGGCTTCCAGATTTTCGTAAGGGCCACCGGGGAGCTGCTTGATCGCCTGACGAATAATTTTGACCGACTCGCGCATCTCCCGAACTCTGACCACATACCGAGCGAAGCAGTCTCCCACCGTCTCCCACTGGATATCCCAGTCGAGCTCGTCATAGCACTCGTAGTGGTCGACCTTACGCAAATCCCACTTCACACCCGAGGCCCGCAGCATCGGTCCGGAAAGCCCCCAGCTAATCGCTTGATCGCGGGTGATCACGCCCAGACCTTCCACACGGCGGCGGAAGATGGGGTTATTGGTGATCAGCTTTTCGTACTCATCGACCTTGGGCAGGAAGTAGTCGCAAAAGTCTTCGCACTTATCGATCCAGCCATAGGGTAAGTCTGCAGCCACGCCGCCAATTCGGAAGTAGTTGTTGTTGATCAGCCGCGCGCCGCTGGCCGCTTCCCATAGGTCATAAATCATTTCCCGCTCGCGGAAAATGTAAAAGAAGGGCGTCTGTGCCCCCACGTCGGCCAAAAACGGCCCCAGCCACAGCAGGTGGTTGGCGATGCGGTTGAGCTCTAGCATAATGACGCGGATATAGCTTGCCCGCTTGGGCACGTCGATGTCCGCCAGCTTTTCAGGAGCGTTGACGGTAATTGCCTCATTAAACATGCCTTCGGCATAGTCCCAGCGGCTGACATAGGGCACAAACATGGTGTTCGTGCGGTTCTCGGCAATTTTCTCCATACCCCGGTGGAGATAGCCAATCACGGGCTCGCAGTCCACAACATCTTCACCATCTAAAGTCACCACAAGACGCAGCACGCCGTGCATCGACGGATGGTGGGGCCCCAGGTTGATTACCATGGGCTCGGTCTTAGTTTCGATCATCGACATGGGTCGCAGATTTCCTCTAGGTATAACGGCTGGTAGCGATGGCGGCTTAGTTAAGTAGCGCTTAGCGGTGGCATCAAGCGCGCTTGTTAACTTTATTATAGGGACTGACGTCAGCTTAGGCAGCTATGGCCCCATTCCATCACATCCCCGTTTTGGCTGACGCTGCGATCGCCCATCTCCTGCTCCGTCCTGGCGGACGCTACCTCGACGCTACTGTGGGCGGCGGGGGTCACAGCCAGCTCATTCTGCAGGTTCCCGGCACTCGCCTTGTGGCCGTTGATCAAGACCCAACTGCCCTCGCTGCAGCTCGCGATCGCCTCTCAACCTACGGCGATCGCGTTGAGTTTCATCACAGTAATTTTGCGGACTACTCGCCCAATGCTCCGTTTGACGGCATCTTGGCTGATTTAGGGGTTAGCTCCCCCCAAGTGGACCAGCCTGAGCGAGGGTTTAGCTTTCGCCAAGCGGCTCCCCTAGACATGCGCATGGACCAAACCCAGGGGGAGACCGCAGCGGACCTTGTTAATCATACTGACGAAACTGAACTAGCTAATTTGATCTATCAGTATGGAGAGGAGCGGCTGTCCCGGCGCATCGCTCGCCAAATTGTGCAGCGGCGGCCCTTCAACAATACCGTCCAGCTCGCTGAAGCGATCGCCCAGAGCGTGCCTCGCGCCTATCGCTACGGACGTATTCACCCAGCCACCCGCACGTTCCAAGCCCTGAGAATTGCCGTGAATCGGGAGCTAGACCAGCTTGAGCGCTTTCTGCAGAAGGCCCCAAGTTGGTTATGTCCCAGTGGACGACTCACCATCATCAGTTTTCATAGCTTAGAAGACCGAATGGTTAAGCACAGCTTCAAGGAAAACCCAAATCTAATCGTAATCACCAAAAAACCCGCGATCGCTGACGAGGCTGAAGTGGCCCAAAACCCCCGAGCCCGTTCGGCAAAGCTGAGAACGGCGGAGCGGCGTACCGAAGGCTAATTGCCTTCCCATACGCCGCCCCTAGATCCACGGATTTCAGCGCAGTAAAGTGTCCTAAACGGCGCTTTTGACGGGGGCGTAGCCCATTGCCTCTAGCTTAGCGAGCACTTTGGCCGTGCTCTCCTCTAAAGTCTCTAGGTCGGTGCGGCACTCTACTTCAGGGTTCTCAGGAGCTTCATAGGGGTCAGAAATGCCCGTGAACTGCTTAATTTCCCCAGCGCGGGCGCGTTTGTAGAGCCCTTTGACGTCCCGCTCCTCGCACACTGACAGCGGCGCGTTAGCGTAAACCTCAACAAAATCTCCAATCCGCTCACGCACTTCCTCTCGGGTAGATCGATAGGGAGAGATGGCAGAGACGAGCACAATCACCCCATTGCGGGTGAGAAGGTGAGAGACAAAACCAATCCGACGGATATTTTCGTCGCGGTCTTCTTTGGAAAATCCTAAGCCTTTGGTCAGGTTTTGGCGAACGATGTCGCCGTCTAGTACCTCAACCTTGAGTCCTTGATCTCGCAACTGCTTCTCGAGCTCGATGCGAATCGTGGTTTTACCGGAGCCGCTGAGGCCGGTAAACCAAACGGTGACGCCGCGTTGTTCAGTACTCATAGTTAGTCTCCTGTAAGCTATTTATCCTATCGTTTAACGTAGCTATTGCACTCTGGCGGGTACATCAGCGTGGAAGCGGACGCACCGCCGATTGCGCGATTGATTAAGCTAAGCACTAAGCCAATCGCTGGTTGCGATCTGCGCTGTTCGCTTTTTCTAGCCCATAAGCAGGTTGCCAGAGGCATTCGAAGTCTGGACTGCGCTCCCGCATATTTAGCTCTGTTCACGCCCTCTAGAGGAATTAAGTATTCAGCAAAAAGCCGCGCAGGTCTAGAAGCTCTATGCCAATTTAAATGCCCAGTTCACGACTGTCACACTTATTCCGGTAAATTTACCAAATCTTTTGAGTTTAGCGCGCTAAATCTTTAACCAATGAGCTAGGTTTGAGCCTCTGAATCTTGGGAGTCAGGTGAAGCATTAACGGTCTGTTGCTCACCTTCGGATTTTGCGTCTCCAGGCTGACGCTGTTCGCGCTTTTTGCGGTCCGCCTTTAGAATGTCTTCCATGACGACCCTTGCCTGCTCTAACTTCTCCAGGTTTGAGCGATAGATGTCTAGATCCTTTTGAAGCTTGTCAAAGGAAAAGTGGAGGCGATCGCAGAGCGGCTCCACCACCGCCTTCAGCCGGGCTGCATCGGACGCAGCATCAGCATCTATTGTTTCAACAATGGTGTATAGACCGATGGCCCACAGGCGACTGTACTTAAACTGAGGATCGTCGGCAACGGCCTTGAGGGCTTGCCCAAGCAATACTGTGTTGTTTAACGCCTCAGTAGCCTCGGAACGACCAAAGGCGGCCAAATCGTCCAGCGAGAGCTGGGCTGCATCGGCTAAAACTTGCTGTGCATCTTCGCGGTAGCGCTGAGGCTCGGCTTCAACAGCTTTGCATAATGCAGAAAAAATTGACCCTAAGTCTGGCTCGGGGCGATAGCCCAGCATGAAGCGATCGAAGCTTGTCACAACGCCTAGCGCATATATAGCGTTGTAGCGAAAGTTAACGTTCACCGAGAGTAGATGCATCTCTACCATCAGCTCTTCAACGACCCGGCGATAAATCGAATTTATGGGTCGAGTGTGAGCACTATAGAAAGCGCGCTTGGTGTCTGAGACGGTACGGACGTTGTTCACTGATAGTAAGAGGCGTAAGTCGTACCCTCATTCTCCCTTGTCTCTGGCCGTTTGCCAAGGGATGACCCTCGCGAGCGATCGCACTCACAATCCGGAGCGTCTAGCTCGGGATCGCGCCTAGGGCCTCTTCCTCAGAAGGATAAATGTCAAAGACAGAGTCCATCATGGTTACTTCCAAAACAAGCTTCGCGTCTGAATGAACGTTGCAGATTCGGAAGCTGCCTTTGACCTTATCGGCGTCACGCATGCCTGCCACGAGGGAAGTGAGGCCAGAGCTATCGATGAAATTGACGTTGCTGAGATTGATCACAACATGGGGAGAGGTTTTCGAGATGCACTCCTGCAGCTTCAGGCGAAACTGCCATGCTGTTGTAATGTCCAAGCGCCCCGATGGACGGAGAATAGTGACATGACTGTTCTGATCGAGGGTTAAAGTCTCTTGATCCATAGCAACTACTGTCCAGTGGCGTGTCGATTCGATAGTGTGCCAGTTTGATAGCGTGTCAGGTTTCGATGGCGCCTAAGGGACGACAAATGTGCCCAAGACGCCATTGTTCTTCCCAGGAGAGTCTAGCTATCAGCTTAATGATGCACCGCTTTCTACAGACAGATCTAGCTTGCAGAAATGATATTTTGCAGAAAATTTAGGCAATTTGGAGAAACCTCCTCCCCTAGAGTAGCTGCTCTGTGTCTATATCTCCAACCAGTGGCTTTGGCAAAGCAGCATCAAAGGTTTAGTCAGGCCAGTTTACCCAATCTTGGGGACGTAGAAAGACCTCATACAATCTTGCTTCCGGGGTTTCAGGCTCCGGACTGTAGCCGTACTCCCATCGAACCAGCGGCGGCAGCGACATTAAAATCGACTCGGTGCGTCCGTTGGTCTGTAGCCCAAAAATGGTGCCTCGGTCGTAAACCAGATTGAATTCAACGTAGCGCCCCCGGCGGTAGAGCTGAAACTGACGCTGGCGATCGCCATAGCTTTGATCTTGCCGCCGTTCAACGATGGGAACATAGGCCGGCAAAAAGGCCTTACCGCAAGATTCCACAAAGTTAAATACCGCCTCCCAACTGCGGGGCTCCACATCACCGAGGCGATCGCTGTGCTGTGCCGCCGCCTTGTCTGGGTGAGGACCGCGATATAGCCGCCCCTGTCCGTCCTGGTAGTCAAAGAAGATGCCGCCCACGCCCCGCATTTCTCCCCGGTGCTTCAGGTAGAAATATTCATCGCACCAGGGTTTAAAGGTGGGGTAATACTCGGGGTGGTGGGCATCGCATGCCGCCTTGAGAGTGCGGTGAAACTGGACCACGTCTTCGTCGACGGGATAGTAGGGGGTGAGGTCGATGCCGCCGCCGAACCACCACACTGGACCGGCCTCAAAATAGCGGTAGTTGAGGTGCACCGTCGGAACGTGGGGATTGCGGGGATGTAGCACCATGGAGGTGCCAGTGGCGTAAAACGGATGTCCCTCGGCCTCAGGCCGCTGTGCCACGATAGAGGGGGGCAAGGTCTTGCCCCAAATCTCTGAGAAGTTGACGCCTCCCTGCTCGAACACCCGTCCGTCCTTGATTACGCGAGAGCGCCCGCCGCCGCCGCCGTCTCGTTCCCAAGCATCCTGCTGAAAGGTCCCTTTGCCGTCTAAGTTTTGCAGCGCCTGACAGATCTCATCCTGCAGCGCCTTCATGAAAGCGCTGACCCGAGACTTAGAGTCATCTGGGGGGGTGGCGGCTGTGGGGGCTGAAACTTGGGGTGACTGTGCCATAAAGACGGTTTGTAGAAGAGGCGTTTCGTTACGGGCTAAAACCTTGAGTAAAGGTGCCCTGAGCCTCTTATTCTGCGATGGTTTGCGGCAATAAGAGCATTTGGCCTAAGCCAGACCTAATCTAGATTACACTTGATTTTGGCCTAGGCAGAAGCCCGGTAGTCAGACTGTAACAAACCGTAGGGCGACCCGGCGCCGCCTTCCGCCAGCCAGTGGGCCAGAAACCGCCGCAGCCAGCGCTCAACGGTCTCCCGGTGCTGCTGGTGGTGCGATCGCTGCACGTCTTGGGGCTGGGCTCCCGGTAGGTCAAGCTGGTCTGCGGCTTTGGCGTTCCACAGCTCTAGCATCGACCGCGTCATCTCGGGGTGAAACTGCAGTCCATAGACCCCCCGGCCATAGCGGAACGCTTGATTGGCAAACGCCTCTCCTGTAAGCAGCAACGTGCCCCCCTCAGGCAGCTCAAACCCTTCCCGGTGCCACTGATAGACGTGGGACAATTCACCCAATAAACCGGCTCCCTCCGCTGTGGCCTGCACGGGGGTGTAGCCAATCTCCACCTGCTGCTGTGGGTGGCCCCTGACGACGCCCCCCAGCGATCGCGCTAGAAGCTGAGCCCCCAGGCACACCCCCAGAAACGGCTTTTGCGCTGCGAGCACCTCAGGGATCCAGGCCAGTTCAGCTTGGATAAACGGCAGGTCATCGTTAGCGCTCATGGGGCCACCGAAGACGATCACAGCGGCGTAGTCGTCTAAATCGTCGGGGAGTGCAGTTCCCACGGCGGGGCAGCGAATCTCTAGCGCATAGCTCATTTCCTGCAGCACCTGCCCGATGCGTCCGGGGCTGGAGCTAGATTGATGGACGATAATCAAAATTCGGTCACTCATAGCCGTGGGTTCGTAGCTGTGGGTAAGGGACGCCAGCCTTCTATTGTGCCGGATCTTGGTCACAGGAACTGTGGCCTTACGCCACGGATTCCACCAGAGTCGCAATGCCCAAGCCTCCGCCAATACCGAGAGTTGCTAGCCCCAGGGCTCCGGGCTCCTTCAGCAGGCTAAATAGCCGTGTAACCAAAATTGCCCCCGAGGCTCCATAGGGATGCCCCAGGGCGATCGCGCCCCCATCTACATTGAGCCGCGCTGGGTCTAGGCCTAGGCGGTCGGCGCAGGCCAGCACCTGCGCCGCAAAGGCCTCGTTGAATTCAATGCGGTGAATGTCGTCAAGGTTTAGTCCCTGACCTGTCGCAGACTGTCGGGCCAGCAGCGCTTCAATGGCAGCCACCGGCCCCAGTCCTGGCATCGTAGGATCCACCCCAGCGGCGATCGCATCCACCACCCGCAGCCCCCGAGTAAAGCCGTGGCGCTCAAACAGCCGCCGCGACACCATCACTACAGCCGCTGCCCCGTCGTTAATTGGGCAGGCGTTGCCCACGGTGACGGTGCCGTCAGCGGAAAAGGCGGGGGGCAGGTGCTGTAGCCGCTGGTGGGTGAGCTTGGGCCGGGGGCACTCGTCCTGGTCGATGACGGTGGCGGAGGAGAGGGCTAGGGGAACAATCTCGGCGGCGAAGCGGCCCTCCTGCTGAGCCCGGATCGCCTTCTGGTGACTACTCAGCGCATACTCGTCCTGGCGATCGCGGCTGATATTAAAGGTGCGGGCGATCGCCTCTGCGGCTGGCCCCATGTCGGGGTCGCCTAGGGCCTCTGGGGCGAACCGAGCCCGGTGGGCAAAGCGGGGCAGCTCGTGCAGCAATCGGGGCTTCTCCACTCGCCAAGGCGCCGTGCTAACGCTCTCCACCCCTCCCGCGATATAAATCTCCCCCGCCCCCGCCTGAATCAGCCGCGCCGCGATATTGACGGCGGCTAGCCCCGACCCGCACTGCCGGTCCACGGTCATACCGGGTAGGGTCACGGGCAGCCCTGCGCTCAGCAGCGCCAGCCGCGCCGGATTGCCCCCCGGCCCCACCGCATTGCCCACCACCACGTCGCTCACCATCGCTGGAGGAAGGCCCGTCTCCTGCAGCAGCGATCGCAGCACCGGAACGAGCAGCGCGTCTACGGTCAGGGTTTTAAGGCAGCCCCCAGCGCGGCCAATAGGGGTGCGGCGGGCGGCCACAATGATGGGATCTTGGGGCGTCGAAGGGGGAGGATTCCAGGCGGGGCCAGTCATTACGAGCGAACCTCGTAGGGGTTCAGCTCGCCCCGCCCCAGCCGCTCGGTTAGTAGCCCCCGAGCTACCTTGCCGCTGGGGTTGAGGGGCAGCTCCGGCAGGGCATAAACCCGGCGGGGCAGGGCGTGACGGCTGAGGTGGGGCCGCAGCCGCAGCCGCAGCGATCGCCGACTGAGGGGAGCCGCTCGCCACACCACCACCGCGTGAATCACATCGCCGCGACAGTCGTCGCTCAGCCCCAGCACCACCGCCGCCGCCACCTCAGGAAGCTGCAGCAGCGCGGCTTCCACTTCAGCAGGGTAGACGTTTATCCCTGAGCACACCAGCATTTTCTCGCGCCCTGCCAAATAGAGATAGCCCTGCTCGTCCCGCCAGCCGCGATCGCCTACAGTCCACCAGCCGTTGACTTGCCGAAATCCCAGCGCCTTATCCCGATGTTCTAAGTCTAAATAGCCCGAGCACAATAAAGTGCTGCGCACGCTCACCCAGCCGCACTCGCCCGGTGCCGCCTCCCCCAAGCCATCTTGCCGCTGAATTGACAGCGACACCCCCTTAAAGGGCCGACCCACTGCCCCTGCTGGCACCGCATTGCTGTCGCGAATGCTGACAAACCCCAGCTCCGAGGCGCCGTAGTATTCAATCACCCGAGCTTGGGGAAACACCCACGCCAGCGCTTGGGCAACGCGCGCGCTCAGCTTGCTCCCACCAGAAATAATCAGTCGCACTGCGGGAAACTTTAGCCCTTGCGCTTGCGCCTCTGTCGCCAGCAGGTGAAGCAGCGTTGGCACCGCCACAATCACGGTGATGGGCCAGCTTTGAAGCTGTGCCACCGTCATCCCGCCAGTGGTCTGGGGCAGCAGGTGCAGGGCTGCCCCGGCGGATAGGGCCTCAACTGCAGCGTAGAGGGAAAGGCTGTGGGAGAGGCTGCCCGGCACCAGCACCCGGTCAGTGGCCGCAATGCCGAACTCGGCACGGCTCGCCGCTAGCCCGTCTAGCCAAGAGCGGTGGGTTTTGACGATGCCCTTGGGCTGGCCGGTGGTGCCTGAGGTAAAGCAGATGTAAAAAGGGTGCTGGTCATTAGGCAAAGTCGAGCCCTCAAGAGGCATCGCGAATGCTGCTGGAGGCGATCGCCACCCTTCCGGCAGCAGCGGCGATGGGACTATCGATGGAGCGGCAGATAGCGTGGTGATTAGTCCAGATTTATCTGATCCTGTCGCCTCTAAAACGGCTAACAAAACGGCTTCCCCAATCAACCAATCGGGGGGCCAGTGGTTGAGGATGCTCTCCAGTTGGACCTTGCTCCAGCGCGGCGAGAGCACCATAGCGACACCTCCAGCCATCGCCGTTCCCAGAAATCCCTGGATCAGCTCAATCCGGTTTGGACACAGCAGGGCAACCCAGGGTGGAACATGCTGATTTGTCCAGCTCCAAGATCTCGACTGGGGCGTGAGCTGGTCAACGTATGCCGCAACTTGCTGAATTTCCTCAAGCAGCTCACCATAGGAAAAAACGCGATCGCCCAGTACCACCGCCGCCTTCTGAGGCGCCTGGGTCGCCCGCCCTACAAATTCATCGGTAATCCGGTTCCCCATTAGATGCCCCATCAGGTCCTTAGAGACGAGCCATCAGCCCTATCAGGATTTGGCAATCGCCGGATAGGATCGCCGCACCGTCACTACCGCTAGGGCCGCGATCGCCGCTTTAACAAAATCTCCCGGAATAAACACTAGCGAGCCCTGGGCCGCTTTCAGCAAAGGCAGATCTGAGGCGATCGCCAGCCAGGGAATGCCTAGGGCATAGATTACGCCAATACCGCCAATGACGTTGATGACGAAAGCGAGGGAGACGTTTAGCCGCCCCCAAAACTGCTGCGTTAGAGCACCAATGGTGGCCGCCGCCAGCGGAAACGCCAGCAGAAAACCGCCCGACGGCCCTAAAAAGACGCCAATGCCGCCCCGTCCTCCCGACAGCAGCGGCAATCCCGCTGCCACCAGCGCTAAAAACACCAGCAGCGCTAAGCCCCCCCGCCGCATGCCCAAAATCGAGCCCGCTAGCATTACCCCCAGCGATTGCGCAGTAATTGGGACCGCAATAACGGGCAGCAGAATCGGCGGAATTAGGCCCAGCGCCGCGACGAGGGCGGCGAACAGAGCCACATAGACGATGTCTCGGTTGGTCATGGCGCGGGCAATAAGGGTTTAGGCGTTTTTTGGATTCAGTCTTGCGGATCCTTACGGATCAAGCGGATCCTTGCGGGTCAAATAGTATAGCGCCTAATTGTCCCCATACCCCCGGGCGTCCAGCGCTTCCGTCACCTGATCCGCCAGCCGCAGCGTCTTTAATAGAAGCGGCATCCACAGCGTCAGCGCCGGGCGGGATACGCCTCTAGCCTGCTGCGCTGCCTGAATTTCCTGGAGCTGGGTCAACAGAACCGGGATGAAGCGAATGGTCAGCACCAGCATCAGGGTGACGGTCGAAACAGACAAGCCAGCTCGCTTCAGAACAAATTCAAAAGGCCGCAGCGATCGCTCCAGCACCGCCATCATGGCGCTGACTCGGGTGGTCAGACTCACCACCGTCGCCAGCAGCACCAGAACGCCAAACCGCAGCACCACTATCGTTCCGGTTTCCCAAGTGGTGGCCCAACCGTGTAGCAGCCAGATGCCCAGCAGTACCGGCAGGATAGGCCGAAGCTGCTTCGTGACTTGTCTGGGAGGTAGCCGCGCCGCAGCCGCGCTCCCGAGCACTAGCCCCAGCCCCAACAGCAGTGCGCCGACGGAATGCAGCCAAAACAGTCCTATCCCCGCGCAGGCTAGGAGCAACAATTTACTGCTGGCGGGAAGGCGATGGATGGGGGACGGGCGGGAGATATAGAGGCCTAACATGAGCTGTCCTCGGCCATCAGCTCCTGATAATAGGCGATCGCCGCCGCTGGCTCCCCGTCTTTGACCACGCGCCCCCGCTCCAGCACAATTACCCGGTCAAAATCCTGCAGCAGGTCTAGGTCGTGGGACACCACAATGATGGGCTGCGCCAAGCTGCGCAGGAGGCGCTGCAGGCGGTTGCGGTTGCGCAAGTCTAGCAGCGTCGTGGGCTCGTCGAACACGAGATACTGCGGCTGCATCACCATTACGGCAGCGATCGCCAAGAGCTGTTTTTGACCGCCGCTGAGGGTGTGGGCGGGCTGGTGGCGCAGGGCCTCTAAGCCGTAGCGAGTCAAGGCGTCGCTCACCCGCTGGCGTCGAATGGCGGGGGATAGCTTCAAAATTTTGAGCCCAAACTCAATGTCTTCTTCGACGGTAGGCAAAATAATCTGGCTGTCTGGGTTTTGAAACACGAAGCCCACTTTACGGCGGACTTGGCGGACCTGCTTGCGGGTGTTGAGGCCGTCTACCCACACTTTGCCCTGCTCAGGGAGAATGAGCCCATTTAACAGACGAGCCAGGGTGCTCTTCCCAGAGCCGTTGCTGCCGATGATGCCAATGCGCGGCTCGCGGAGCTGAAGCGAGATGTCTTGTAGGACGGGGCGAGATGACTCGAAGGAGTGAGAAACCCGCTGTAGCTCAATCACTCAATCGATCCTCGTAGGATCTGACACTTACATGCCCAGCGCTGGGAGATGTGCGCACGCGGTTTACCAAGCTTTTGTAAATCCCAAATCGACTTGGCGACAAAAGAGTTTATCTTTTGTAATATTGAGCAAATATACTGTAGCATTGGCCTCATTGGCAATTTGCAGACTTCTATAGAGTAAAGAATAGTAAGTACCCTGCGTTTAAGGGACGGCGGTATGCATATGAAAAATTTAGCTCAGCAAGCCCATCGCGTTGTCATCGTGGGCGGTGGATTTGGCGGACTCTACACGGCTAAGGCCCTCAAGAATGCGCCTGTAGAGGTCACCCTGATCGATCGCCGCAACTTCCATTTATTTCAGCCCCTGCTCTATCAAGTGGCGACCGGCACGGTCTCACCAGCCGACATCTCGTCTCCGCTGCGCGGCATTCTCAGCCAGAACCGCAACACCAAGGTCGTGCTAGACGAAGTAGTCGATATCGATCCTGAGGAAAAGCAGGTGCTCTGCAAGCACGAAACCGTGCCCTACGACACCTTGATCATGGCCACTGGCGTCAGCCACCACTACTTCGGCAACGACCAATGGCAAGAGCATGCCCCTGGCCTAAAGACCGTGGAAGATGCCCTGGAAATTCGCCGCCGCATTTTCATGGCGTTTGAGGCAGCAGAGAAGGAAACTGACCCGGTGAAGCAGGAAGAATGGCTGACGTTCGTGATTGCCGGGGGCGGCCCGACTGGGGTGGAGCTTGCCGGGGCGATCGCTGAGCTAGCTTACAATATCCTGCCGCAAGACTTTCGCCGCATCGATACCCGCAAGTCCCGCGTGGTGCTAGTGGAAGGTATGGACCGGGTGCTGCCCCCCTACGACCCATCGCTGTCGGAGCGGGCGTCGGCGTCCCTGGAAGGGCTAGGGGTCACCGTGGTGACCAACTCCCTGGTGACCGATGTGCAGCCTGAAAAAGTCACGCTCAAGAAGAAAGACGGCACCACCGACACCATTGGCGCCCGCACCGTGCTGTGGGCGGCTGGGGTGCGGGCTTCGGCAATGGGCAAGGTGCTGGAGTCTCGTACTGGTGCTGAGCTAGACCGGGCAGGCCGCGTCATGGTAGGGCCACGCCTCCATATAGAGAACGACGAAAACATCTTTGTGATTGGCGACTTGGCCCACGTGTCTCACCAGGGCGATCGCCCCCTGCCGGGGGTGGCTCCGGTGGCGATGCAGGAGGCCAACTATGTGGCAAAGCTGATTCAGCGCCGCTTGGCGAACAAGGCGGTGCCCGAGTTCCGCTATGTGGACCGGGGCAGCCTCGCCGTGATTGGCAAGAATGCCGCTGTGGTGGACCTAGGGTTTGTCAAGTTCTCGGGCTTCGTGGCCTGGCTGATCTGGATCTTTGCCCACATTTACTACCTGATCGAGTTCGACAACAAGCTGGTGGTGATGACCCAGTGGGCCTGGAGCTATTTCACCAGCAAGAGCGGAGCGCGTCTAATTACGGGGCCCGAGGCGTTCAACTTGAGGCTGCCCACCGCGAATCAGACGGTGCAGGAGCGGGAGAAGACGCCTGCTTAGGGCAGGCCAACACCAAGCTTCAGCGCCTCATCGCCAATTCCTGTTTGGCAGGCGCTGAGCACCACTAATTCCACATCGGGGTTATTCTAATCGAGATATTGAAGAAGAGGATCTTGTCCTAGACTAGGATGACCAAGGCAAGCTAGTAGCCATCACCCTCAATAACTGCTCCAAAAACGTAGATTCCGTCAACCTTCAGGCTCTCAATCTATCCGTCCTCAGGGGATGATTACGTGCTTCGCCATACAAAAGCGATCGCCCCTCTTTAAATGCTGCCGCTGTTTGTCAGACAACTGACGTTTTGTAAGGGCATGGCAGTGCCATGTCCATACCGTATCTACACCGTCGCTACCTCAGCCGGAAGCCGCTTAAACGCCAGCCGCTCATTCTCCACCTCCACAAAGATGGTGTCCCCTTCACGGAAATCTCCCCGCAAAATGGACTTGGCGATTTACGTCTCCGGCCCCCGCTGAATGGCACGCTTCAAAGGCCGCTCCTCGGACACCGGGTCATCGCTAAACTAAAATAAGCCATAGACCCAATCCCACTTCCCTGAATATAACTGTACGGGCGATCGCGTAGCGCAGGCAAAGATTTTACGGCCATTTGCCGCAACTAAACCAACTCATGACGCTGTCTCCCCTCACTAGCCAAGCTCCCGCCGACCAGCGCATTGTCTACGCCGGTATCACCTGGCAGCAATTTATTCTAGTCCGTTCAGGGTTTATGCAGTCCCCTGGTATCCGGCTCGCCTACCACAACAACACCATCGAAATTCTCATGCCCGGACGGGGGCACGAAATGTTTAGCCGGCTGATTGGCTTCCTAATTGGGCTATTTTGTTTAGAGAACAGTATTGAGTTTGAGCCTACTGGGTCTATGACCCAAGAGCGTGAAGGTGAGGTCTCCGTCCAAGCCGATGAATCCTACTGCTTCGGCACCTCGAAATCCACGCCAGATCTGGTCATTGAAGTTATTGTGACCAGCGGCGGCCCGGACAAATTGGCGCGATATCAAGCCCTGAGCGTGGCCGAGGTTTAGTTCTGGCAGGACGGCGTCTTTAGCCTCTACCGCCTGCGAGACAGCGGCTACGAAGCTATCGACCGCAGCGAAATTCCAGAACTAGAGGCGCTAGATATCTCAGTTCTAGCCCGCTGCGTCCTAGTGGCCGAGACCTCCCGACTCGAAGCTGCAAAGCAGTTTCGGGCTGCGCTACAGCGATAGCCGTCGGTCATTGACGTCGTCATAGTGGATATAGATTCTACCTTGGCAATAAATCTGCCACTGCCATCTGAATATCTGGAAACGCCAGCGGCGCAATCTTTCCCTGCTGTAGCGAGATTACCGACTGATAATCCCCGGCTATGGGCTGACGATGGATCAGCACCCGCCCATGCTTCAAATCCACCACCCAATAATCCTGAATCTCAGCTGCCCCGTAGGCTAGCCGCTTCTCCTCTGTATCTTTCGTCAGAGACGAGCGCGCAAACTCAATCTCCAAAAACACATCCGCTGGGGTGGGGTGCTGCTGCCGGTAGGCCTGACGCCGAACAAGCGCAATATCAGGCTCTGGCTCGCTCCCCGTTTCGGTGATGGTAATGGGTTTAGCCACTCTGACCCGGTAGCGCCCCTGAGCCCGCGCCGCAAAAAACTCGTCTGCATCGGTCGACAGGTCAGCGTGCTCAGGGCCTTCAGGAGCCATTTCTAATACCAAGCCGTTCAATAGTTCAACTCGCCGATCCACAAACAGGCCAGCTGTAATCATGCGGTGGTAATCTTCAACGGTCCAGCGCAGCAGGGTTGTCGCCATGGTCATCCACCTGTTGGTAACCTGCTTTCGATCATAGCGGACCTTTCTGTAAGCGATCGCGTTGTCTATAACCCCTGGTGCTTTGCGTTTGGGCAAAACGCTTTGTCCGTAGCGACTATGGGGTAGCCTGTCTAGGCGATCGCGTTGTGGTTTGCGGCAAATGCTTTGTTGGTAGGCGTAAACGCTTTGTGGTTTACGACAAATGCTTTGTGTGTTGCAGCAAACGCTTTATGGTTTACGGCAAACGCTTTGTGTGTTGCAGCAAACGCTTTGTGCATTGGGCTTAACGCTTTGTGGTTTAGGTCAAACCAGTTGGCGATGGAGGCGATAGGGAAAGTTCGCTAGGCGATCGCTTCAGCGATAGGGCTGAGTAAACCGCTCTTTCCGCTTTTCTAGCTTGGTAGGATGGGAATAGCGCTCCTCAACGATGAAGGCCGTGATGCGGAGAATCCTATGGTTATTGCTGCTGGCAAAACGTACACAGCTGAAGACTATCTTGCTCTGGAGGTAGCGTCAGAGACCCGCAGCGAATATCGCGCTGGAGAAATTGTCCCAATGACTGGCGGCACGCCTGAGCATAGCGAAATCATTACGACGCTGATTTTTTTGCTGAAGTCGGCGCTGAGGGGGCGGCTCTACGCGATTTTTGCCGCCGATCAGCGGCTGTGGATACCGGATAAGGATATCTACACCTACCCCGATGTGATGGTGGTGCCTCGCCCGGTGGCGCTTAAGCCGGGGCGCAGAGACACGGTTATGAATCCTGCTTTAATTGCGGAAGTGCTGTCAGATTCGACTCAGGCCTACGATAGGGGCGATAAGTTCCAGGCTTATCGGACGATTCCCGCTTTGCAAGAGTATTTGCTGATTGACCAGGGTAAGCCCTGCGTGGAGCAGTACGTTAAACAGGATAAGGGGCAGTGGCTGTTGACGGAGTGTTTGGGGTTGGAGGCCCGTGTCATTTTGTCGTCGGTGCCTGTTGAGATTGATTTGGCTGAGCTTTACAAGGTTTTGGAGGATGAGGGCGATCGCTGAAAAAGTGCGATTGAGGCTTGGCTGTCTACGCCCAGATTCGCTGAATTGGATAGGCATCGAAAGCGGTGTCAGCGCTGACAATCTCTAGCGACTGGGCGATAAATTCTCCCACAGCGACACGATGCTGGTAAAGGCGCTGTCAGCGGTTTCGATCTTTTGCTTAGCTTTGAGCGGTAGCTTTGCATTGTCGCTGAGGAACCACAGCAGTGCATGGGTGTCCAGCAACATCTACATGTAGTCCTTCATTTCTTCGAGCGGTGCATCGAAGTCGTCTGCCATCCAGATTTTGCCTTTCAGCAGTCCTGCCTGACGCTTTTTCCCAGTTGTTTCTGACGTAGATGGGCCTGCATACTTTTCCAGTAGAAACTCGGCGTAGTGGAGTACTTCCTTTTGTAAGGACTCTGGCAGGGCTTCTAGCTTTTCTAAAAGTGTGGGTTGGATCATAGGACTGCCTCTATCTGGCGCTGTGCTAGACGCTACATAGATTGTAGCTTGATGTTTAAAGGCAAACAGGCAGTTGAGGGCGATCGCTCCGCGAAGTCAACAGCCACCAAAGCAGCACCCTCATCAGCTTGCTACGATAGCAGTACACCTTCTCGGCGCTGCTTACCATGTCTGAGCAAGTTCAGTACATTACTAATCAGGATGGCGTTCACGCAGTGTATCCGGAGGATAATCGCGTGGGCGTCGTACTCGATTGGAGCCCCTATTCTCGTCTTACCCAGCGACCTGAGCTAGATGAAGATCGCTTAGTTGGACTGAGTATTGATGAACTAACGGCCTTAGCGAGCTGCAAGCTGGCAGTAGCCGAACAAAATCGTTTAGATGAGCTGATTACCCGAAACGCCGAATCTTCACTCTCCTCTGAAGATCTATCGGAGCTAGACGAGCTGCTGGCAAAGGCAGACCAGCTCACGATCCTCAAAACTCGCGCAAGGTATACGCTCAAGCACCTAGAGCAAGATACCCCCGCCGCATGAGTCACTACATTACAGTCCAGCTACAGCGAAGAGTTCGGGAGCACTTTCGCGACTGCTGTGCCTACTGCCAAACAGCAGAGCACTTGACCGCCATGAGCTTTGAGTTCGAGCACATCTGCCCCCGTGCCGCAGGTGGGAAGACCATATTCGAGAACCTGTGCTTAGCCTGCCCCTACTGCAACCGTCACAAAGGCGATCGCCAGAATGCACTCGATCCTGATAGTAGCGAAACGGTACCGCTCTTTCATCCTCAACAGCAAGCTTGAGCTTATCATTTCGCTTGGGAAAAAGGGGGAAGAGAAGTTGAAGGTTTAACGGCTACCGGTAGAGCAACGATTGCCGCACTGAAAGTCAACCGTCCCGCACTAGTCCGGGCGAGGGGAATCTGAGTAAAGCTGGGTGAGCATCCACCAGACTTCTACAAATGATAACAGCGAGGAGAGGAACCCCAATGAGGATTCAGTATTTCCCTGAAACAGATACGCTCGCAATCGAGCTGACTAACCGGTCGGTTGATTCCACCAACGCCATTTCAGAGGACCTTATCCTAGATTATGACGACCAAGGCAAGCTAGTAGCCATCACCCTCGATAACTGCTCCAAAAACGTGGATTCCGTCAACCTTCAGGCTCTCAATCTTCCTGTTCTCAAGGGATGATTATGCGCTTCGCTATACAAAAGCGATCGCTCCTCTTTAAATGCTGCCGCTGTTTGTCAGACGACTGACGTTTTGTAAGGGCATGGCAGTGCCATGCCCCTACCGTATCTACACCGTCGCCACCTCAGCCGGAAGCCGCTTAAACGCCAGCCGCTCATTCTCCACCTCCACAAAGATGGTGTCCCCCTCACGGAAGTCCCCCCGCAAAATGGACTTCGCGATCGCCGTCTCCAGCTCCCGCTGAATCGCCCGCTTCAAAGGCCGCGCCCCATACACCGGGTCGTAGCCCACCTCAGCAAGGAACGTAAGAGCTCAATCGTCCAGCCGAAGCGCCATCTAACGGTCCTCCAGCCGCACGGCCAGCCGCTGCACCTCCAGCTAGACGATTTCCCGCAGCTGCTCTAGCTTGAGGCTGTGGAAGATGATGATCTCATCGATGCGGTTCAAGAACTCGGGGCGAAAGCTGTCGCGCATGGACGCCATCACCCGGCTGCGCATCTCGTCGTTCTGGGCGTCATCCCCAGCCTGGTCCAGAATGTTCTGGGAGCCGTTATTGCTGGTCATGATGATGACGCTGTTCTTAAAGTCCACCGTGCGGCCCTGGGAGTCGGTCACCCGGCCGTCATCCAGGATTTGCAGCATGATGTTGAACACATCGGGGTGGGCTTTTTCGATTTCATCGAACAACACCACGGAGTAGGGGCGGCGACGGATGGCCTCGGTGAGCTGGCCCCCCTCGTCGTAGCCCACATATCCCGGAGGCGCGCCGACTAACCGGGAGACAGAATGCTTCTCCATGTACTCCGACATATCGATGCGCACCATCGCCTCTTCCGTGTCGAACATGTAGCTTGCCAGGGCCTTGGCCAGCTCGGTTTTACCGACGCCCGTAGGGCCGAGGAAGATGAAGCTGGCGATGGGGCGGTTGGGGTCAGAGAGCCCGGCGCGCGATCGCTGGATGGCGTCAGATACCGCAGTGACAGCCTCTTCCTGGCCAATCACCCGCTCGTGCAGCACGCCCTCTAGCTGCAGCAGCTTCTGCATCTCGGATTCGACGAGCTTGCTCACCGGAATGCCGGTCCATTTGGAGATGATTTCGGCAATGTCCGACTCGGTCACCTCTTCCCGCATCTGCGTGGAGCCCTCGCCCTGCTCCTCCGTCAGCTTCGATTCGGTTTCCTCCAGCTGGCGCTGCAGGTCGGTCAACTTGCCGTAGCGCAGCTCAGCAGCCTTGTTGAGGTCGTAGTTGCGCTCCGCCTCGGGAATCTCTACGTTGACGATGTGGTCAATCTGCTGCTTTAAGTCGCTGCGGTGCTGCAGGATGTCTTTTTCCGCCTGCCACTGGGCCTTGAGGCTCGCTTGGTCTTCCTTGCTATTGGCTAGGTCGCGCTCCAGCCGCTCGCGGCGCTCCAGAGAGCCCGCGTCGGTCTCCTGCTGCAGCGATCGCAGCTCCATTTCCATCTGCAGGATGCGGCGGCTCACCTCGTCTAGCTCCTCGGGGTTGGAGGTGATCTCCATCTTCAGCTTGGCTGCCGCCTCGTCCACCAGGTCGATGGCCTTGTCGGGCAAGAAGCGGTCGCTGATGTACCGGGTAGACAGCGTCGCGGCGGCAATCAGCGCCCCGTCCGAGATGCGCACGTTGTGGTGGGTCTCGTAGCGGTCCTTCAGCCCCCGCAGAATCGAGATGGTGTCTTCGATGGTGGGCTGGTCGATGTACACCTGCTGGAAGCGGCGCTCTAGGGCCGCGTCTTTTTCGATGTACTTGCGGTACTCGGCTAGCGTCGTGGCGCCAATGCAGCGCAGCTCGCCCCGGGCCAGCATGGGCTTCAGCAGGTTGCCGGCGTCCATCGCGCCTTGGGTGGCACC
>JBHJHJ010000240.1:0-3526 GCA_050330955.1 Elainellaceae cyanobacterium
GGGGACCGCGATCGCACTGTAATTGCAGAAGCCCCACTGGCAGAGCGCCGCACCGTTCGCAGCTCCAACGGTCAGCTTGAGGAGCGCCCCGTGATTCGCACCCGCATCACCCTAGGTGACCAAGGGTGGGACATTGACGTAACGCTCACCCACCGCAGCGCCATGGCGTTTCGCATGCTGCTGGGCCGCGAAGCGCTGCAGAGCCGGTTCCTGGTGGACAGCGGGCGATCGTTTCTTCAGTCGACGGCCAAGCCTCCTCAAAAGCCGTAGACCAACCCCATAAGTCAATCCAATCAACAGGTATCTGCTATGAAGATTGCTATTTTGTCCCGCAACGCCTCGCTTTACTCAACAAACCGCCTCAAGGAGGCTGGGGAAGTCCGGGGCCACAGCGTCAAGGTGATCGACTACCTGCGCTGCTATATGAATATCACCTCCCATAAGCCTCAGGTGATCTATCAGGGCAAGCCGCTGGAGGACGTTGACGCAGTCATTCCCCGTATCGGGGCCTCTAAGACCTTTTACGGCACCGCTGTGGTACGCCAGTTCGAGATGATGGATGTGTTCACCACCAACGAATCCCAGGCCATCTCCCGCTCCCGCGATAAGCTGCGCTGCCTGCAGCTGCTCGCCCGTAAGGGCATCGGCCTGCCGGTGACGGGCTTTGCCCACTCCACAAAGGACATCGACGGTCTAATCGACGTGGTGGGGGGTGCGCCGCTGGTGATCAAGCTGCTGGAGGGCACCCAGGGCATTGGGGTGGTGCTGGCTGAAACCACCCAAGCCGCAACCTCTGTGATTGAGGCCTTTCGCGGTCTGGACGCCAATATTCTGGTGCAAGAATTCATCAAAGAGGCTAAGGGGATGGACATCCGCTGCTTCGTCGTTGGGGACAAAATCGTCGCCTCCATGAAGCGTCAGGGGGCGCCAGGGGAGTTTCGCTCCAATATTCACCGGGGGGGCTCAGCGGAGAAGATTAAACTGACGCCGGAGGAGCGCAGCACAGCGACGCGGGCGGCCAAAGCCATGGGACTAAGGGTGGCGGGGGTTGATATTCTGCGCTCGAACCACGGCCCGGTGGTGATGGAGGTGAATTCTTCTCCCGGATTGGAGGGCATTGAGGCCGCAACTGAAGTGGACGTGGCCGGAAAGATTATTGAGTTTATTGAGAAGAGCGCGGCCTCCGGAAGCGCTAAAGACCGGGTTCAGGGGTAGTCTGCCGCTCAGGACCGCGTTTGTACCCTAGGATTTTCGGGCCTCCCGAGACCAGCCTTGGGCAACGCACAGTGAACACAGGTCCCAGCGCTCTAGCTCACCTATAGGGGTGGCACAGCGACAGCGGGGACATAGGGGCAGGTGGCGCGATCGCGATCGCACCTTGGCTTGCCACGCCTGGAAGGCTTCGGTGGCGCTTTGGGGCGTGGACATTGCCCGAGCCGCCCCGGCCTTAACCCGCGAGGGGTGGCGGGCCAAAAGACCTGAGACCCCGTGGGCATCGGAGAGTCCTCCTTCAGGGCCGGCCTTCGACCCATGCCACTCCGCTGTTGAGAACTGGATATCTTGGCAGGGCAGATCTGGACAGCGACTGTGTACTTTTTTGAGAATATGGTGTCGCTCAAACGCCAGGGTTTGCGCCCAAACTGGGCTGGCCGTCGCCACCACGAGACGCTGCCGCCGTATCGCCACGGGGTGAGCATTCGCTGCCACGGCAGCCCCGACCACATCCGACCAGACGGCGAGCAGTCGCTGAAACTGCTGCCGCTGCCGCCAGGCCGGGTGGCGATCGAAGGTTTTTACAAGCTGAGTCAATGGGGTGAATGACATAGGTTCGCTCTAGAACTCGCTGTAGGGCGCAGTGCGCCGCGACAAGATGCGATCGCCTGTAATGTTTATAAGAATTGTAGAAGCACTTTTCTTTCGCCTCTATAATTCCTAATACTATAATTCCTACATAATAGACACGGCAGCTGCGCCAAGCACGACACCAATCTGCAGTTTGATTCATTCCTTCTATGATCACTCCCCGTTCCTCCCCTTCTGCCCCCCGTGATGCCGAGCGTCAGCGCGATTTACACCCGGTGCTCAGCGCGGCTGTAGATTGTTTAGACCTAGACCTAGAGGCAGAGCTGGCCCGCTACCAGCGTATGGCCCAGCCCCTCGCAGAATCGTCACTGGCCCAGGGGGTAGGGGCAGCCGCAGTCCAGGCAGACGGGTCAGGCCACAAAGTGCAGTCGCAGCAAAGCAGCTCAGCGATCGCCCCGACGACAGTCACCTTGCTGAACGAGGACGACTCGCTAGCGCTGGTCACAGCAGATGCCCTAGAGCGTGAAGACGACCTCAACACTTCGGCACCGGAGGCCTACCTCGAATCCTCTGAGGAACTCCTGAAGAGCTTAGATGATTTAGAAGATCTGGCGGAGGATCCCACCCCTAAAAGATGGCGCTTATCCAGTGTCTTTACCCCCCTCACGGTTGGATTAATGCTATTGGTGGGGCTATCTAGCTTGACCCTGACCTATGCGTTCTTCCGCGCGCGCTCGGTCCAGATTGCACGTCAGGAGCCAGCTGCCTTTGAAGAGGGCGATCGCAGCCCGCTGTCGCCGCTGTCGCCCAACTTGACGGTGGGCGAGTTTACAAAGCTGGATCTGAGTCGGCTCGTTGGTCTACCCATGTTCAAGTCAGCCCGCACAGGCGGGCGCGATGCACCTCCAATAAACGGGCTCGGCCTAGAGGCGAGCGATGACGAGGAATTGAGCCCTGACTCTGAACCTCCAGAGCTTAATGCTGACACACCAGAAAGAGTCGACATTCTGGAATCTCCCATAGTGGCACCAGCCAGCCCTCCGCCCGCGATCGCGCCCCAGCCTGCTGGACCCGCGCCCGCATTACCAGTAGAACCCATCGCGCCGGCCCCACCGACTGTCGTCAATACACCCCGTGCGGCCCGCAGTGCTGCTGATAGTCGAGAGACGTCCTCTGCTTCTGAGGCTCCCGCTTCTGAAGCGCCGACTTCTGAAGCGCCAACTTCTGAGGCTTCGGCCCCAAAACCACCAGCGCCCCAGCCCAACGCCGCCCGAGTCAGACCGCCCCTTCCCGCCGCCGGGTCTGACCTACGGAATAGCCCACAGCGGTCTACTGCGCCTGCTTCTACCGCACCGCCAGCGACCCCACCAGCGCCGGCGGCTCAGCCTTCTAATTCAGCCCCCCCCGCTGGCCCATCGTCAAACGCTGAGGGCTCTTTTCACCACGTCGTTACCCCCTACACCGGCGATCGCAGCCTGCAGGAGGCCCGTGAAGCTGTTTCAGGCGCCTATGTTCGCAACGCCTCTGGCAGTGCGCAGGTGCAGCTTGGCGCATTTGAATCAGAGTCGCAGGCGGAGCAGTTCGTCGATGAGCTGGCTGAGCAGGGTATTGACGCGACGATTCAGCCTTAGCCAAAATCGGGGCAGACGCTGTTTCTAATCCCTCTGATATGCCCCAGTCTGATATGCCCCTTACAGAAGTGGCGATCGCCATCATGCCCCAG
>JBHJHJ010000241.1:0-2422 GCA_050330955.1 Elainellaceae cyanobacterium
CCGCGGGGCTCATGGCAGAGCCGTCGGGCATCACCGCTTCAGGAACCTGGGCTTGAAAGTTCTCCTCAGCGCTGAGTACGGTGCCCCAAGGGGTGATACCACCGCCGCAGTTCTGGAAGGTGCCGATGATGCGATCGCCCAGCCCGTCGTCATAGCCCAGCTTGTCGGTCTTGGTAAATACCGCCGCCGCCGGCCCCGTTACAGACAGGTAGCGATCGTCCTCTAAACCAGAGATACCAGTGATGCGGCGATCGGCCTCTGAGAAGGTGCGCATCCACTGACCGCTCTCGCTGCGGCGGACGGCAATCACGCCCATGCCTTGGTCAATCATCGACTCTTTCGCAATTTCGATGATTTGGGCTTTCAGCGCCTCATCCGACAGCGCCAGCACGTCGATTTCCCCTTCGTTGATTACCGCTGCCGCCTTCACAGCCTCTAAGGGTAGCGTCTTATCCACCACAGCGGAGAAGGTCTCCATCCAGGTTTGGCCGCTGATGTACTCGAAGTTCACCACCAGGTACCCTTCGCCGGGCGCAGTCTCCACCAGAGCAATGTAGTCATTGTTGTAGCCAAAGCGTGAGTCTCCCACCGGATCACCCCAGGCCGCCACCACGTCGTAGGTGTACCCCTCGGGAAGCACAAGATCATCTACCACAGAGAACTGCTCAAATTCCGCAGGCTGCTGGTCAGGCGCAATGCCGAGGCTAGGCACGGGCATGGGGCCTTGGACCGGCTTGAAGCTCAAACCCGTAGAGCTTGAGCCGCTACGGGCGTCGGCAACAGCCCGACCGGACCCAGAACCGCTGCGAGTCAGGGGAGACAGGGCTGCCGCTGAGGTAACAGCTCCCATGAAGACAAGAAAGTGACGACGCTTGAGACTCATAAGTAAAGTAAATGCTGCATTTGGCGAACCTAGTGTACTAAGACCAGGTTAAGAATCGGTAATCGAAGCGCCATCGAGACGACTACTAGCGGATAGCCTGTACAATTAGGTTTGTCAAGGGGGTGTGAAATTTATTGTACTTTATAATACAAATTGTAAGATGCATCTAAATAAGTCTATCCTCGTCGGCGATGCCCCCTTAAGGACGGACAGGTTTAGTCGTATCGCTGTTGGACATTTCGAGGATTGAGGCGTGAGGAAGCATCCGCTGGACCATCTGAAAATTTATGACGCGAAGGCGATCGCTCGCTACTATAGCCGTCGCCCCTGGGTGACAATTTGGCGCACCTTGGTTATCTTTGGGTCTTTCTTAGGTCTAATCATCAACGTCAAGCTGGATGACTGGCTGAAGCGCCCTGCAAAAATGAACCTGGTGCGGGCGGTTCAGCTCCGACAAATCTTGACGCATTTGGGCCCGACATTTATCAAGGTAGGGCAGGCCCTCTCTACCCGCCCTGATTTAGTGCGGGTAGATTACCTGGACGAGCTGGTAAAGCTGCAGGACCAGCTTCCGCCTTACCCCACCAATGAAGCCCTCGCCATCATTGAATCTGAATTGGCGCAGCCAATCAGCACCATCTACCGTGAATTTCCTGCACGCCCTGTTGCTGCCGCTAGCTTGGGCCAGGTCTACAAAGCAATTCTGCACAGCGGTGAGCCCGTGGCGGTCAAAGTGCAGCGCCCTAGCCTAATCCCCAAAATCACCCTAGACCTTTACCTGCTGCGCTGGGCCGCAAGCTGGATTGCGCCCTGGCTGCCGCTTAACCTGGGGTTTGACCTACAGCTGATCGTAGATGAGTTCGGCATTAAGCTGTTTGAAGAAGTAGACTACCTGCACGAAGGGCAAAATGCCGAGAAATTTGCGGCCAACTTCGAGGGAGATCCCGAAGTTAAGGTTCCCAAAATTCACTGGCCTTACTGCAGTACCCACGTCCTTACGCTGGAATGGATTGACGGATTCAAGCTCACTGACACTGAACGCATTCAGCAGGCCGATCTTGACACCAATACGCTGATCGAAGTCGGCGTTACGGCGGGGCTGCGTCAACTGCTTGAGCATGGGTTCTTCCACGCTGACCCCCATCCCGGGAACCTCTTTGCCCTAGCCGACGGCCGCATGGCCTACATCGACTTCGGCATGATGGATCAGCTCAGCCAACACACGAAAGAGACGCTGGTGGATGCGGTGGTGCACCTAATCAACAAGGACTACGCCGATTTGGCTGATGACTTTGTAAAACTGGGATTCCTGACGCCCGACACCGACATCCGCCCCATTATTCCAGCCCTAGAGGCAGTTTTTGACAACGCCATCGGCGAGAGTGTAGGTGACTTCAACTTCAAAACCATCACCGATCAGTTCTCTGAGCTGATGTACGAGTACCCCTTCCGCGTCCCGGCTAAGTTTGCCTTAATCATTCGTTCCCTAGTCACTCAAGAGGGACTAGCCCTCAGCCTCAACACCGACTTTCGCATCGT
>JBHJHJ010000242.1:0-22013 GCA_050330955.1 Elainellaceae cyanobacterium
GGTCAACAAGCTGACCGAAACCGAGTCCGAGAAGCTACTGCACATGGAAGATACGCTGCACCAGCGCCTGATTGGTCAGGAAGAAGCAGTACGCGCCGTCTCCCGTGCCATCCGCCGTGCTCGCGTCGGCTTGAAGAATCCCAACCGTCCGATCGCCAGCTTCGTCTTCTCCGGCCCGACGGGCGTGGGTAAGACCGAATTGGCGAAGTCGCTGGCGGCTTACTTCTTCGGCTCGGAAGAGGCGATGATCCGCCTCGATATGTCGGAGTTCATGGAGCGCCATACGGTCTCGAAGCTGATCGGTTCCCCACCAGGGTTTGTGGGCTACGACGAAGGTGGTTACCTCACCGAGGCGGTGCGACGTCAGCCCTACAGCGTAGTGCTCTTGGATGAAATCGAAAAGGCCCACCCCGACGTCTTTAACCTCCTGCTGCAGATTCTAGACGATGGCCGATTAACTGACGCCAAGGGTCGCACCGTCAGCTTTAAGAACACCCTGCTAGTGATGACCTCTAACTTGGGCTCTCGCGCCATCGAGCGCGGCGGTCGCGGCTTCGGCTTCGAGCTGAGTGACACATCCCTGAGTGTGGCGCAGTACGATCGCATGCGGGACCAGGTGCAGGAGCAGATGAAGCAGACGTTTCGGCCTGAATTCATCAACCGCATCGACGAGGTAATTGTCTTCCGCCAGCTCAACCGCGAGGAGGTCACTGAGATTGCCGATATTTTGCTGCAGGACGTCAACGCTCGTCTGGTGCCGCAAGATCTTTATGTCGAAGTCACCGACGCCTTCAAGCAGTATTTAGTAGAGCAGGGCTACGATCCCAGCTACGGCGCTCGTCCCCTCCGCCGCGCCATTACCCGTCTGGTGGAAGATTCTCTGGCAGATGCGCTGCTGTCGGGTGCGATCGCCGCAGGGGATACGGCTGTTTTAGACCTCAGCACAGACCACGAGGTTCAAGTCAGTCGGCGTCGGGCTCAGGAATTAGCCAGCGTATCCAGCTAAGCCTGATGGGTTAGGTCTTTGATGAAGGGTTTAGTTTGACATCGACCTATCTAAAGGAACAGTTGACGCTATCCCTGCTTCCGAAGAAAAAAATTAGTTGCCCTAGGTGAGGTCCAACAACTTTTTCCCCTATTGTTTAGGTGAGCCTGTCTTGACGGCGCTCGCCTAATTTTTATGCGATACTATCTTAATAGATAGGGATATGCCGCTTTGGTTATGAGCCGACTGCGCAAAATATTAAAGTTTGGTTAAGGCTATTCGCCAATATCCTCATCTAAAACGATTATGGTTTTGTAGAGTGACTAGGGTCTTATAGTGCATCTTTCATAAAGAATAAGTTCCGTATGCACCTTGTTGTAATTGTTAAAGTTTCTAGACTTTGCTCAATCTTTGTTAATACAAAGCTCAAGTGTGCTAGCTTAAAAGCAGAAAATATTTCGTATCTCTGGCTACAAATGCACGTAAGTGCAGATCTGTTTAAGCTCAAATACGCTATAAAACTAGGGATGCGATCGCTGCGTCTTGTTGCTCCGAAAGCGGGTTCAGTCTGCAGATGCGTAGTTGAGGCGCCTGGTTACAGCTCAATTTACCGAGGTTTATAACTCAAGAGGGTGACCCATGGTTCAGTCTATCCAGAAAATTTACTCCATAGATGCTATCCGTGATGAGGCTCGCCAGCTGGCTGAAAGCGGTGTCGTTAGCCGACAGCAGCCCATCTACGTGCTGTGTAAGTATATTCCGGCGCGGGAGTGGAGCAGGGTGGAGCAAGAGCTAGAGAAAAGTTGTTTCCTGCTTCGAGATCGAATCGGAGACTTGCTCAGCCACGAGCACTGGGGCAACGACTAGCGTTTTGCCATGCTCAAGCATTTGAGTGGATGACTCAAGTGCAGCGATTGGGCTTGACATTGCCACGCTCCTGTAAAATTCACACCGTAAAGTAGAAACGCCGCATCTCTGCGGCGTTGACTGACGGTCCTTGCTAGCTGTCGACCATCTAGCTCTCGCTGTTGGCTTTTTCTAGCTCAGTGCGAATTTCGACCAACTGCTGCTTGAGGATATCCAGATCTGTTTGGAGCTCGCCTGGAATGCTGCCAGCAGCTGTGCTGCCGCCAGTAGCAGTGGTTTGGACCGTCGGCACTGAAGGACCATTAGGTTGGGACTGACCAATGACAGATTCCATGAAGCTGCGGGCTTCCTGCTCTTTTTGAGCCCCTTCAACAGCCCACTCATTCGAAAGGGTAGCCAGGTTTTCGACTCTGAGCTTGCCTAAGTTTTCGTCCCGCTTTTGAGCATCTTGCAGAGTCTCAGCTAGGAAAGAGGCCGCACCGAGGGTAACGCGAAATCCTTTCTGAATCGTTTCAGTTAGCGTATCGGGGTTCATAGCGCAATTGGGGATGATTGGGTAAGATTCCATTCAGCAACAGAATACTGCACAAACTTTGCGAGTACCTAGGTACAAGCTTGCAATAGTCTAAAGCGGATCTACAAGGTTTCTTTAAGCTATCACACCTTGCCTTTTGCCGGGCCTTCCGGGAGATCTAGCCGCTGGGCTATGATCGTCAGGTGAAGCGATTCGTCCCCTTCCTCTCCCAGAATTTGAGGTTACGCTATGGCGATACTAAATCGTTCAGAATTGCTACATGTGGCTCAAAAATTCATTCAGGTCGTTGACCAACTGCGTCAGTTCTGCCTCAGTCGTCAGACGAATGCGCTCGTCCCGCAATGTAATCAGCACTTTGGCGGCAAAGGGGGTGGGCCAAATGTTGGGGTTGCAAAATATTTCTAAGAACACGTCTCCTGCGTGACGATACTCCATGGCTGGCTGCGGAGCGGGTCGGGCTGATCCTTGACGAACTGAGGCTGCCTTGAGCCGCTCCAAAAGCTTTGCTAGATCGGTGCGCAGTAACTTGGCGGCCTCTAGCGTAAATTTAAAGGAGACTGACCCTTCGACAAGGTTTAGACTAAGGTTTGAATCTGGCATGGCAGAGGCTCGTAGAGTAAATCGCCTCACCATTTTATTGTATTGGCCCAGCTGGAATTAGACATGAGCGCCAACTATCGCACTGAAGTCCGCAAAGTTCTCGTTACGACACTCGCACTCAACGTCATTGTGATGGTGATAAAGCTGACTGTTGGGACGCTCACGGGTTCGTTGAGTCTGCTAGCCGATGCCCTACACAGCGTCACGGACAGCGCCAACAATATCTTAGGGTTGATCACCAGTCAGCTTTCCTCGCCAGAACCCGACCGCGATCACCCCTATGGTCACCAGAAATTTGAGGCGGTGGGGGCGCTGGGGATCGCTGCCCTACTCGGTGTTGCCTGCTTCGAAATTTTTCAGCAGGCCATCACGCGCCTGTTCTCTGAGCAATCGAGTCTCGAAGTGACGGAGCTTGAGCTCTGGCTGCTGCTATTGGTCCTTGGCATCAATATTTTTGTAGCCTTTTACGAACGTCGCGTTGGGCAGCGGATCAACAGCCCTATCTTGATCGCCGATGCCCATCACACTATGAGTGACGTCTGGGTCACCATTGCTGTTTTAGCAGGGCTGTTTGGGGTCTGGGTGTTAAACTACCCTCTTCTAGACGTCATACTTGCCTTTCCCGTGGGGATACTCGTGTTTTGGAGCGGCTGGCAGGTGGTCAAAACCAATTTGCCTTGGCTGGTCGATCAAGTGGCGATCGCCCCTGAAGCGATTCATCGCATCGTTATGAGCGTCCCTGGCGTAATCAACTGCCATGATATTGCCTCACGGGGAGTCGTGGGCCGTCAGGTGTTTATCGAGATGCACTTGATTGTCAGTGCGGAAGATGTGCGAACCGCCCATCAAATTACCGAAGCAGTGGAAGCAGCCTTAGAAGAGCACTATGCCCCGGCCAGGTTCAGTATCCATATCGAGCCCCCGAGCTATCGCTCTGATCAGCTGACCTACGAGGGCGCTGATGGCTAGTTCGACGGCCAGCGCTATAAAGGCCAACCAATACTCGTGGGCTGCCGGTATATTTCACACAGCGTCATGATATCGCCAGCAGATACGGCGGGCGGTACAGCAACCTGGCTATAGTAGAGGGCATCTTCAGGGTTGCTGCTATGTCCCCAGATTCCAAAGGCGTGCCCAAGCTCGTGCCTTAACGTCGCTTCTAGCTGCCGGGCTGCCTGACCTGGTTTGACCGATACATCAAACCTCTGCATGAGCACCTGAGTATCACCTGCGTGCTGCAGATAGAATTGATAGTGCGTTTCTCCCGCCTGAGCCCGAAATGTTCCGTCGGGGTTTCGTCGGATAGGAGGCTGGACCGGATGGATTCGAATCGCTGCTGTTTCCGGGTTTGGGATCTCCTCAAGCGAAATGTATTGGCCCCAGTCTTGAAGGGCGGCAGCGATCGCCTGGTCCCAGCGCAGCCTTATGGATTCGTGGACATTCGTCAACGGCTCAACGTAGACGGATACTGGAAACCTAGACCAAATCAGATAGCCGACGGGCAGTGTTTCAACGGCGTCGAAGTAGCTTTTAGGCGGGATCGAATCAGAGCCAGAAGACGCGATCGCCTCACAGACTTGAGCGAGTGCGGGCGGAATGGAGTGGGGCCGGGGTGGAGGAAGTCGATTTTGCTCAATCAGACTAGCGATCGCTTCAGTTTCAGGCACTCCTGCAGTGACCTTAAGTGATGCTAATGGTCCCAAAGGAGCGGTCAAAATGAGCAGAACCATCAACAGGCCACAAAAGGCCCAGAGCCACCGCCTTTTTACCTGGCCCATCTAACCGCGGTGAGCTAGCCAGCCTCTAGGCTAGCCAGCCAGCGCTGAGGACCAGGGTAAAGCCTAAAAACAGCGTCGCCAAGGTCCAAGTCACTCGATTGAGGGTAGTCTCAGCGCTCTTGGTGCTGGTGAAGAGTTGGGCTTGGCCACCGATGCCCCCTAATCCGTCTCCTTTAGGGCTGTGTAGCAGGACCAAGATGATTAAGCCGATGGCGGACACTGCCCAGACAATTCGAACGACGGTGACAATGGTCATTTTGAATCTAGATTTCGTTTATTATTTCTTGAATTCGTAAAGGGCGTGGCGGTGCCATGTCTCTACTGGGATTTATCTATCCTATCTTGGCTCGCCGGTCACTGCAGGCTTAAAGCGAAATGCTGACCGGTGAGCGGTTTTGGCGCACTTCAAAGGTCAGGGGCTGAATGATGGACTCGCCCGTCATTTCTGCCGGCTGGGGGAGCTGGAGAATATCTAGAATAGTGGGGGCAATATCGGCCAGACGACCGCCGGAGCGCAGCTTAACCTCGGTGCCATAGCCGCCAATTTTACGCCGCTCTCCCTCCACTAGGATAAAGGGAACGGGGTTAATGGTGTGGGCTGTCCAGGGATTGCCCTGCTCATCCTCCATCACCTCGGCGTTACCATGATCGGCGATGATGATAGCGGTGCCGCCGACGCTGATAACGCCGTCCAGCAGGCGCCCTAGACAGCGGTCTACGGTTTCAATCGCAACGACGGTCGCCTCTTGATTGCCCGTGTGGCCCACCATGTCCGGGTTGGCGTAGTTGAGCACCATTAAGGAATAAATTTGCTGCTTGAGGGCCGCGATCGCCACATCAGTAACAGCATCTGCCGACATCTCCGGGGCTTGGTCGTAGGTTGCCACCATCGGGCTGGGCACCATTTCCCGGACTTCGCCCTTAAGGGGCTCTTCGATACCGCCGTTGAAAAAGTAGGTGACGTGGGCGTACTTCTCAGTTTCGGCGGCGCGGAACTGCATCAGCCCGTGGTTGGAGATCACCTGGCCCAAGATATTGTCTAGGTTCTGTGGCATGAAGGCCACGTCCACCGACAAGGTGGGGTCATATTGGGTGAAGGTCGCAAAGGCTAAAGGCTTAATCCGCTCTCGCTCGAACCCGTCAAAGGTGGGATCTACAAAGACTTGGGTTAGCTGGCGAGCCCGGTCGGGGCGAAAGTTGAAAAAGATAACGCCGTCCCCTGGCTTGACAGCACCGGGGGCGATACGGGTGGGCATCACGAATTCATCAGTGATGCCATCGTCGTAGGAGGATTTCAACACCTCTATCGCCGACTGGCCGCTGCCCTCGTGCTCGTCAATTAGGGTGGCATACACCTTCTCGATACGATCCCAGCGACGATCGCGGTCCATCGCATAGTAACGACCGCTGATGGTCACAATCCGACCCACGCCCACGGTCTGAATCATGTGCTCCAGCACTTTGAGGTTTTCGATCCCCGAAGTTGGCTTCGTATCTCGCCCGTCTGTAATCGCGTGAATGCAGACATCTTCTACTTGCCGAGCTTTAGCCAGCTTCAGTAGCCCTGCAACATGGTCGATATGGGCGTGGACACCGCCGTCTGAGCACAGGCCAATCAGGTGCAGGGCACCGCCACTGTGACGCAGGCGATCGCAAACGCTCAGAAGCGCTGAATTTTCCAGAATAGACCCATCTTCAACAGCATCAGATATGCGCACCAGCTCCTGAGGAACGACCCGTCCGGCCCCAATATTGAGATGCCCTACCTCAGAGTTGCCCATCTGCCCTTCAGGAAGCCCCACATCTTTACCAGATGTATTGATTAAGGTTCTTGGATAAGCCTCCCAAAGACTATCAATCACAGGGGTATGAGCGGCTCTAATCGAGTTAGCGTGAGTATCTTCCCGATGTCCCCAGCCATCTAAAATAATCAAAACAACAGGAGAAACTGGCGCTTGTGCCATGTCAGGTGGCCCTTCTCTAAATTAATGTTTCAGCAATAATACCAAACGTTCAACGGAACCAAAAATCGCGAAAGCTGATCAATTGATAATCGTCCTCAGCAACAGGTGCCGGTGTAAATTTTGCGACACGCACGAACGTAGAAACGCTTAACCGCCGGCCACATATAATTGAGGAAATCTGTAAGCTAGTTTACCTACTGCAATGTAGGTTATCAGGATATTAGCAGAAGATGCTCCTATCTCAGCATTGACCTTAACGACAATGCAGCAGAGCTGACATAGGGCAAAGGGGCGGCTTCATTTTTTGGAAGCTTTCTTTTGCCGCTGCTTTTCTCGCTTTGCAGCAGCCTTCTGGGCCTTCTGGGCCTCAATCAGCTCTAGCCGAGCACGCTCTCTCTCTTCAGCCGTCTTGTCTAAATAGTACTGATATCCACCCCGATAGATGCGGAAATCACCGTCCCTAATTTCAACAATTTTGTTAGCGATCTTTGAAATAAAGTAGCGATCGTGCGAGACCACAACTACGCTCCCATCATAGTTCTGGATCGCGTCTTCCAGCATTTCCTTTGCTGAAATATCAAGGTGATTCGTCGGTTCGTCAAGAATCAGTAAGTTTGTTGGCTGTAGCAACATTTTAGCTAGGGCCAGTCGAGCTTTTTCACCCCCGCTCAGCGCCCTAACCTGCTTGCGAACCGTATCTTGGCTGAACAAAAACTGCCCCAGCAAACTGCGAACGTCGCGGTCGAGCCAGTCGGGAACCTCGTCATGAATCGTCTCTAGAACAGTTTTGTCTAGATTCAGCGCCTCGGCCTGGTTCTGCTCGAAGTATCCAGCAATGATATTGTGATCCCCGAGCTTAGCGGCACCTTCAGTCGGCGTTTCGATCCCCATAATTAGACGCAGTAGGGTCGATTTCCCCGCGCCGTTCGGCCCCAATATCGCGATGCGATCGCCCCGCTCAATCAGCAGATTTGCTCCAAGAAATAAGATCTTGTCGTCATAGAGGTGGGTCATGTCCTCAATCATTGCGACCTCTCGCCCACCGCGTGGCGCAGGCGGAAAGCGAAACCGTAGGGTCTTAATGTCACCTATTGGCGCCTCAACCCGCTCAATTTTCTCAAGCTGCTTCTCCCGACTTTTGGCCTGGGTACTGCGAGTAGCGCTGGCGCGAAATTTTTCAACAAAGGCCTGCTGCTTGGAGATCTCTTTTTCCTGACGCTCGAAAGTGCTGAGCTGGGCCTGCCGGGTTTCCTCTTTTTGCAGCAGATACTGGGTGTAGTTGCCGAGGTAGGTTGTCGTAATCCCTCGCTCGGTTTCTACAATTTGGGTGCAGAGGCGGTCCAAGAATTCGCGATCGTGAGAAATCACCACCATTGGTGTGGTGAGACTTTTGAGATAGCCCTCAAGCCACTCTACTGTAGCAATGTCAAGGTGGTTTGTTGGCTCGTCGAGCAGCAGAACGTCGGGCTCCTGCAGCAATATCTTGGCTAAGCTGATGCGCATCTGCCAACCGCCGCTAAAGGACCCTACAATCTGATCCCCAGCGCCGGGAGCAAACCCGACCTCTGGCAATATTTTTTCAATTTGTGACTCCAGGCCATAGCCACCGAGGGCCTCAAATTCACGCTGAAGTCGATCGAGCTGATGGATCAAATCGTCCAGCTCGTCCATATCCGCCCGCTCCATACGGACTTGGACATCCGCCATATGTCCCTGAATCTGGTTAGCCCGATCAAAAACAGTCCACAGCTCTGCTCGAACTGTCCTTTGAGGATCGACGTCAAACTCCTGGGTGAGGTGAGCGATCCTCAGCTGACTGGGGCGAATGATTTCCCCAGACGTCGGCTCCTCGTGTCCCATGATGATGCGCAGCTGAGTTGATTTACCCGCACCATTGGCCCCCACAAGCCCAACCCGATGCCCGGTATTTAGCTCCCAGTTCACATCTTTGAGAACCTCACCAGTAGGATAAATTTTACTAATGCGCTCTAGCCGCAGCATATTTGTCCCCTACCCATCACAGTTCTGACTAAGCTTGCGTTCAGCTTAACATTTCGTGACGGGCTCAAATCGTAAGTTATCAGCGCGTGTGCTCAGCTGCAAGGGCACCTTCATGGCGCTGCCAACCGCCACCCTTCCCCAACACTTAAACCATGGGTCCTTGCCCCACACTGCCGGTATTGATTCAGCATCGATTTGACCGAGAGCCGGCAGGTCAGACATCAAACTCGGGGCTGCCGGCTGCAGCATCCATCGACTCTTCTCAAATTTCTTTATGAAACCACAATAAATTCACAATTTCCGTGAAGGCTTAGTTAAGTCAGCTTACCTCAATATAAAGAATGAATCGCTCAGAGTATATTTTATCTACATACATTTGATTACATCGAGCAAGAATATTCTCACGGTCTAGGCCTCAGCGAAGAATTGTAAGTCAAGAATAATATCAGAGTAGCTTATCTGAGAGGCGACCTCTGTGGCGCTAGTCTTGACCACACATTTAGCCCATTAAGATCTAGTTTCAAGTATGAAATTTTACTAAAAAAAGAGGATATTTTGCAGACTCAAAGATTTTTTATAAACAGTAGGATCGTTTACGAGGTCATACGGTACGTGTTATGATACTCGAGGCTTTTAAGGCTGCTCAAGCTGTGAGTAGAAAATTGATTTAGCTATGACAGAGTTTGAGGATGGGTTCCCGGAACCAAGGTTTGACTTCGGCCAACAGGTTCAGGAGCCTTCTGGCCAGCGAGGTTATATCTGTGGGCGTATCTACTACTCTGATGATCAGCAATGGCACTATGCAATCACTTTTGATGAGCAGAAAGTGCTTCCCAACGAAATTTGGTACATCGAAAACGAGCTGATTTTTCTGGAGCGATAGCCTGCGCTAAGTGCAGGCCAAATTCAGTGCTACAGGCCCGCTAAAGATAGGATTTCCTAAGAGTACCCACCTGTCGGTAATACAGTAGCGCTAAGGCAGCAGCTATCGTACAGCTCCAGCTCTGAGACCGCAGCATCTAAGAGGTTTGCCTGGGTAAAGTCGGTGCCGACCAGGGTTGCGCTCTTCAAGTTTGCCTGAGTCAATACAGCGCCATGAAAGCATGTCATTACCAGCTTTGCCTGCTGCAAGTCAGCTTTAAGGAAGTTCCCGTTTCTGGCGATCGCCTCTGTCATATCAGCACCAACCAACTGAGCTTGTGTCAGATTAGCGCCCGTTAGATCGGTCCAAACCAAGCTCGAATTGATTAAATTTGCACCCTGTAGGTTGGCACCTCTTAACGAAATTCTATCTAGCTTAAATCCCGATAAATTTTGATAGGCCAAATCTATTCCATCTAGTTTACCGTTGTTATCAGCGATCAACTTTTTAAAATTCATTTTGATTCTCGCTAAAAACGAAGTGTTTTTCAGAGTCATGCTACTATCTAGACATTAAAAGCTTTTCTATTAGTAGTGTTAATAGGTCTTACCTCGGCTGAAAAGCGAGTTTTCCAACGGCAAAATTCATCTTTGAAGTGATGTAGGCGTGAGTAAAAAAAGAACGATAATCTAATACAAGTCTTTCAATATAGGATTTCTAGGTTGTACAGGCTTTCTAAGTTGGAATTCAATTTATCCAGATTAAGCTTGATGAAGCAAGTACGCTTCAAGTAATGAGGATCTGGCCAGATGCTCACAAGTTGGCTTAATAATTTTCCGAAAAGTGCAGCAATTTAGAGTTTTTCGGTATTATCCTTCAAAGTATCAATTCTGGCGTCAAGCTACCCAAGCTGCCCAAGCTGCTTGACGGTGAATATAATTAATAAGGTAGCTGCTTTTAAATGCTGCTCTGTAATGCATTAGTGTAATTCATGTATTACGAGCGTGAAGTTTTCTCTTGGCCGGGGGTCGCGTGAACCGAAATGACTTTTGAGCGGGGAGATAGACTATAGGCGATGCCTTTCCTCGCTGCATGACCTCTATTCGATAGAGCATCTCCATGGTCGTTGGTCAGCCCTCAGTTTCATGGCAACTGCCACCTCAAACTGCCCTTCCCACCAGCTTTATTAAGGGGGTCGAGCGCTACCTTCCTCAAGGCAGCCGCTGCTTCGCCCCTATAATCGCCCAACTGCTCTGGCGGCGAGGTATTCGAGACCCTGAGCAAATTGCGCCTTTCCTCGACCCCAGCGCCTATACTTCCACTTCTCTTTTGGCGCTTGGTAACGATGTCGAGCGGGCCTGCGATCGCCTCATCGTGGCCTGCGATCGCCAGGAGTCAGTGGCAATCTGGGGAGACTTCGACGCCGACGGCCTGACGGCGACGGCAGTAATCTGGGAGGGCCTGAGTACTCTGTTTCCCGATGACCGCCTCACCTACCAAATTCCGAACCGGCTCACCCAGTCCCATGGCCTGAACCGAGAGGGCATCGACGCGCTGGCGCAGCAGGGCTGTAAGCTTATCGTCACCTGCGACACCGGTAGCACCCACGCTACCGAAATCCAGTACGCCCGCGATCGCGGGATCGACACGATTGTCACCGACCACCACACGCTGCCGGAGGCGGACGCTCCGTTTCCGGCGCTGGCCCTGATCAATCCCCGACGTCTGCCGCCCGATCACCCCCTAGCCCATTTGTCGGGGGTGGCGGTGGCCTATAAGCTGATCGAGGCGCTTTACGAACGGCTTGAGCTACCGCCCCCTGAATTCCTGCTTGATTTAGTCGCCATCGGTTTGATTGCTGATCTAGTTGAGCTGCGGGGAGACTGCCGCTACCTGGCTCAGCAAGGAATTAAGCACCTGCAGCAGCGATCGCGCCCCGGACTCAAACACCTGATTCAGCAGTGTCAGCGCAGCGGCGATCGCCCCGCCGACATTTCCTACGGCATCGGACCGCGCATCAATGCCGTCAGCCGCATCTACGGAGATGCCAGCTTTTGTGTAGAGCTGCTGACCACCCGCGACGATAAACGCGCCGCCTACCTCGCCCAGCAGGCGGAACTGGCTAACCAGCGGCGGCGATCGCTGCAGCAGCGCATCCTACAGGATGCGGAGTCCCAACTGCAGTCCCTAGAGCGCACCACGCGCGTCATTGTGCTAAGCGATCCCCAGTGGTCCATCGGCATTTTAGGGCTAGTCGCCGCCCAAGTGGCGCAGCGCTACGGTCGCCCCACGCTGCTACTGCAAACCCCAGCCCCCGATGAGCCTGCGTTGGCTCGCGGGTCTGCCCGCTCGGTTCAGGGGATAGATTTATATGCCCTCATCGACCAGCACAGCCACTTGCTCCACCAGTTTGGCGGCCACCCGTACGCCCTGGGGCTCAGCTTGCCGGTGGAAAATATTGCCCTATTGAAAACTGCGCTCAACCGGCAGACACGCGCTGCGGGCATTGGCCCAGCATCTCCCCTCGAAGCTGACCTTGCCTTAACCGTTGAGGAAGTCGGGCCGTCGCTGTTCCAGGCCTTCAAACCCCTAGAACCCTTCGGCGTCGGGCACCCCATCCCTAAGATTTTGCTTCAGGGGGTATGGTTTACCGATAGCTGGAGCCCAAGGCAAACCGACCTGCGCGGGCAGCGTACCCACTATCCCCGGACAACCTTCAAGCTGTGCGATGCGAGCTGCCCTGAGGGCCGCCCTGGAATTTGGTGGGGCCACCGCAAGGAAGAGCTGCCCTCGGGCCGCTGCGACGTGCTGGTAGAGCTAGACTTCGATAGCACCCAGAAGGACTATCGGATTCGGCTTGTGGCGTTAGCAGAAGACGAAGCCTCTGAAGTGAGGCCTGATGCAGACATACCCAATGCAGAAATACCCGCTGTAGAAAAACTCGGTGCAGAAAAACCCGGCGTAGAAGCATCGCTTCTCAAAGCCCCCTGCCCGCCATCGCCTTGCTCACCGTCGCCCCTCACCCCAGAAGCCATCTGGCAAGGGCTCGTCGGCATCGCTAAATATCTCAGCCGCACCCGCACAACCGTGACGGCCCCTGCCCTTGCCGACCGGCTTGGTATCGGCGAAGCTGCACTCACCTCTGGCTTGGCCGCGCTGGCACAGGTGGGCTTTGAGGTGGCTTCAACCGGGGAGGGCGAGACGCTGACGCTTCAAATCAGTCGGACCTATGAAAAAGCGCCGCCCCACATGCAGCAGGCAGCGCTTCGCACTTTCCTATGGATTGCTCACGAGGAGCAGTTTCGGTGTCGCTATGGTCAGCCACAGCCGCTTTAGAGAATGCAGCTCATGGTGAGCCGCTCAATTAGGTTGTTGAAATTACCTAGCGCGAGCTGTAGGTCGTCGTTTGTGCAGAAGTCTTCGACTCGGTGCACTACCTTTCCTTGATCGAACAGCACCAGGGTGGGCAGCGATCGCAGTCGATAGGCGTTGGCGAGCTTCAGATTGTCGTCCGCATTGACGGTGACAAGCTTAAGCTGACCGCCCCACTCACTCTTAAGCTGGATCAGCATCGGATCTAAGAGCCGACAGAGACCACACCAAGGCGCCAGAAAGTGGACCAGAACAGGGGAGCGAGAACCGAGCACGTCCTCCTCAAAGGTTCCTTCATTAACGCGTGGGATCATTTTTATTTTGTTATAAGTTTTTATTTTTTATAGAGAACATCTGAATCCCCAGTAGCAAGCCCTTGGCAAAGAGAGCGCTGTGGAGGTCAATGTTTCCTATGGGATCATATTCTATAGGAATCTTAGAGTTGAGAAAACTGTATTTTATAAGAAACTTTGCGGCGTGCTACGGTTTGTGACGGACTGATCCCCGCTTGGCCATAACCAGACGCATCGCGCTCAAATTCAAGGCTCAGTCTAAAGCCTGGGTTTAAAGCCTGAGTCCGCTGGCGCTGCTTACCATTAGAGGATGCACCCACCAGAGCAGCAGCACAAAAATGACGACCCCCGCGTAGGCCGGTCGGAGGAATTCACTGAGCTTGAGAGATTGCTTACCCTGGGCGATCGCCAAAAAAGGAACCACAGATGTGCGCTGCTTCGCCTTGTCAAAGGCCTCGCCATAGCGCTGGGCCATACGCCGATCCCCGTGCCAGACGGCAAACAGGTGATGGGCAATCAGCCCGGCTGAGGTCAACAGGGTAAAGGTGGTGCCCAGCCACAGGCAGTGGGCAACGCACCAAATCACCTGCCCCACCATCTGCGGGTGGCGGGTGATGCGCATGATCCCCGTCTCGTAGAGGTGCACCTGGGGCTTCTGGACGGCGGCGATTTCCAGCAGGTTAAAGGTGGCGGGGTAGAGAAAGATAAACGAAATTGCGGAGAGGATCCATACCAGGGCCCACAACCCCGGCACCCCCTGCAGGTTCCAAAGCTGCAGCCCATCGTAGCGGTGGCGGATAAAGTAGGCCACCAGCAGCACCGCTAGGGGCAGGCTCACCAGGGCAAATCCGACTCGGTAGGCTCTGGCCCCAATGCGCTTTTCCCCCCAAGGCCGCAGCGCGGCCAACCCGCTGTGGGCGATCGCAAACCCGAGGAGTAGTGCGGCCATGGTCATGTGGCTTGGGGTCAGCCAAGCGCCTAAAGCTTGAGCATCGGCCATTTGAGTCAGTAATTGCTATATGGATTTCCCTATATACAGAAGATACCTTAAGATTGTTATAAGAATTTGGATTCATTCGGAATCACTCTGTCTGCAACCCAACTGTCTAACGACAAAACTCTAGGAGGTAATCTATGGCGCTCGTACCAATGCGGCTAATGCTCGACCACGCCGCTGAGAATGGCTACGGCATTCCTGCATACAACGTCAACAACATGGAGCAAATCCAGGCGATCATGCAGGCCGCTCATGAGACTAACAGCCCTGTTATTTTGCAGGCGTCTCGCGGTGCACGCAAGTACGCAGGTGAAAACTTCCTACGCCACCTGATTCAGGCTGCCGTAGAGACGTATCCTCATCTCCCCATCGCCATGCACCAGGACCACGGCAACAGCCCGGCCACTTGCTATTCCGCGATTCGCAACGGGTTCACCAGCGTAATGATGGACGGTTCCCTGGAAGCCGACGCAAAGACCCCCGCCAGCTTTGAGTACAACTGCGACGTCACCCGCAAGGTGGTGGACGTGGCTCACGCCGTCGGCGTATCCGTTGAGGGTGAGCTAGGCTGCCTAGGCTCTCTAGAAACCGGCATGGGCGACAAAGAAGACGGCCACGGCGCAGAGGGCGTGCTATCTAAAGAGCAGCTGCTGACTGACCCCGACGAGGCGGTCCAGTTTGTAGAGGCGACTCAGGTGGATGCGCTGGCCGTTGCCATCGGCACCAGCCACGGCGCCTACAAGTTTACCCGTAAGCCGACGGGTGAAATCCTGGCGATCAGCCGCATCGAGGAGATCCACTCCCGCCTGCCCAACACCCACCTGGTGATGCACGGCTCTTCTTCTGTGCCCCAGAAGTGGCTGGACATGATCAATGCCCACGGCGGCGAAATCCCTGAAACCTACGGCGTCCCCGTTGAGGAAATCCAGAAGGGCATCAAGAGCGGCGTTCGCAAGGTGAACATCGACACCGATAACCGTCTGGCGATCACGGCGGCGATTCGCGAAGCGGCAACGAAGGACCCCTCCAACTTCGACCCCCGCCACTTCCTGAAGCCCTCCATCCAGTATATGAAGCAGGTGTGCTCCGATCGCTACACCTCATTCGGTACGGCTGGCAACGCGGACAAGATCAAGCAGATCGACCTCAACACCTTTGCCACTAAGTACGCTAGCGGCGAGCTAGATGCTCAGGTGAAGAAGGCCGTCACCGCATAGGCGATCGCGCTAAGTTTTAGGGCTGGGGCGATATCGCCCCAGGGTCGCGATATCGCGATATCCGTATAACCGTGGGGACATGGCAGTGCCATGTCCCTTTTTGTGTGTTGGCAACGTCTTAAACGACTTGATTCAGGGCAACGGGCGATCGCTAAAGCTTACGCGTGTAAGCCACCCCGCGATAAACCAAGTTGACGGACCCAGAGCCGCCGTGGTTCACGCGCTTATGCTTAAGCTGATAGGGCCGCCCGCGGTAGGTGCAGGGTGGCGCTTCACCGCACTCCTCTAGTCGAAAGAGCGCTGTCTGGTACTGATAGCCGCGATATGTCAATTCCATGTTGACCAGCCTTTTTAGGTGAAAGAACAAGCTGTTTAGCATCCTCGATACCGAGACTCGGCTCGACTTGCCTTCAGCACCTTCACAATAAAAATTGGCGGGCCTAAAAACATCCCATAATTGTCACTCCCAGGGCATGACAGGCGTCATGACTGTTGTCACAGCCGTGAGAGCCAAGGTTGCCCCCCGGCGGGAGATAACCTGCTCACATCTTCAAGGGGCTAGACAGTGCCACAAGCCGCTCAAAGCTAAAGCTATTGACCAGATGGCGCAGGCCCTGGGCCAGCTCGGCGTGCTCCGGAGGAATGTCGGCGATGAGGTCCATTGTGCCTTGCCCATCCACGCGGGTAGCGGCCTGATGGAGGCGCGATCGCCATTCGGGAGGCATGACCTGGAGATGGGCTGCGGTAATCGCGCCCAGCGCCACCTGGGACGGGGCAGTGGCGCCATCGCGCCCAGCTAGGGCGTCCTCATAGCGGTAGCGCACCCCCAAAAACGTGGCTAGCTTTTCGAAAATAACCGCTGTGCGGAACGGCTTACGGATAAAGTCGTCGCATCCTGCCGCGATCGCGGTATTCTGCTCCTCTTGAAAAACGCTGCCGGTGATGGCCACCACCACCGGCGCGTCCTCTAGGGCTTTGATCTGCTGGGTCGCCTCGTAGCCGTCCATCACCGGCATGCGCAGATCCATCCAGACGAAATGGGGGCGCCAAGCACGGCAAATCTGCACCGCCTCCTGGCCGTCCTGGGCTTCTTTGAGGTCAAACCCAACCGGCTTGAGCAACGCCATCAGCAGCTGGCGATTTTCGGCGACGTCCTCGGCAATCAAAACACGATAGGCGGGCTGGCCCGGTGCTAAACCGACGATGGCGCGATCGCTGCTGGACGGCTCCGCAGGGCGGCAGAGTACGGTGGCCGCCTGAATTGAAAAGCAGAAACAGCTTCCTTGGCCTGGCTCACTAGTGACCACTAGCTCGCCGCCCATCAGCTCCACAAACTTTTTGCTAATGGGTAAGCCTAAGCCGGTTCCCGTTTGGGTGGGACGATGATTGGCTTGACCAGGATCAGCCTGCACGAAGGGCTCAAACAGTGAGTCCAGGGCGTCTGACGCAATGCCGCTTCCGGTGTCTTCCACCTCAAACTGCAGGCGTTGCGGCGTGGGGAAAGCGTCAGCCTCAAACCTATTACAGGCATCAGGAGCGAGGCCTGCCCGCAGGCAAATATGGCCCGTATCGGTAAACTTGACCGCGTTGCCCACCAGGTTGACGAGGATCTGCCGCAGCTTGCTTTCATCGGTGCGGATGTAGTGCGGCAAATCGGGGGAGCGCTCTAGGCGCAGATCCAAGCCTTTGGAGCTGGTTTTGAGCTGAAACATCAGGTGAATCCCGGCCAGCAAATCGTACAGATCGACGTCGCTGGGGTTGAGGCTCACTTTCCCGGCCTCAATCTTAGACATCTCTAGCACGTCGTTAATCAAGTTCAGCAGGTGTTCACCGCTCTGGTTGATGGAGGTGAGGTACTCCTCCTGCTGCGGAGCCAGGGAGCGATCGCGCGCCATGAGCTGGGTGAAGCCCAAAATCACGTTTAGGGGCGTGCGCAGCTCGTGGCTCATGTTGGAGAGGAACTGGCTTTTGGCCTGACTAGCGACCTGGGCGTCTTCGATAGCGCGCTGCAGGTTGGCTTCAGCACGCTTGCGATCGCAAATGCCGCGAATCATCACCAAAGCCTCGTCAGGGCTGCAGGGGACAACGCGCACCTCTTCCCAGACAAAGCAGCCGCTGCGCTCCAGGTATTGCTCATAGACCTGAATCTTGCCCGTGTCTAGGGCCTGCTGAACAGCATCGAGGCGGCGCTCCACTAGGTCCAGCGGCAGGACGTCCCGCAGGTCGGCGTGGGTGACGCTGGGGTCGGGCAGAACATTGTTTTTTCCTGCCGAGATCACGTCAAACGCAGGGCTGTCGCGGTACATGCGCAGCATGAAGTCGGGGATGGCCATAAACAGGGCTTGCTTGGTGGCCTCGCTCTGGCGCAGCGCCGTGGCGATGGCCTGCAGTTTTGAAATCGTTGAGGTGGCGATGGCCAGCACCAGCACGGTGGAGACGATGTAGAGCCCCAGTCGATATAGGTTGGCCGAGCGAATGGCCCCTTGATAGGCGGCGTCGTAGGTCTGGGCCAGCGCTATGGCCTGCTGGCGAGTGGGCAATGCCAGCAGGCTCTCCAATAGCGTATCGGCCTCCAGCCGGTTTTCGAGAATAATATCGGCGTGGTCCAGGGGAGTGGCAAGGGCCTCGCTAACGGCAGGACTATCGATGCGTCGGCGAAGCTGTTCGATGTCGGCTTCCAGCTGCACCAGCAGGTCTTCGCTAGTCGATAGGTTAAAGAGCAGAACGTTCTGCAGCAGGGCGTTCAGTTCGGCGGTCACCTCGGGCGGCACCTCAGGCGCTTCGGCAAGCTCGGCCACAGCGATGGGAAAGTAGGCGAGGGAGTTGCGCAGGACCGCGTGCTTGGAAGTAAACCGCTGAATCAGCGCCCCTTTGTCCTCCCAAAGCTGGAGGTTATCTTGCACCTGAGTCTGCAAGTCGCGGCGGGCAGGGCCGACAAAGCGAGGCGGTGCCGCAAGGCGCTGCTGTAGCGCTTCAATTTCAGCCTGCTTTTGCACCACCGGATCGTAATAGTCCAGCAGCCCTTGCCGCACCTGTAGAAGCTCTTGATTCACCAGAGCGTCTAGCTCTTGGAGGTGTCGGAGGGCATCGACGTAGACATTGTGCTGGGACAGGTTCACGGCCTGGGACTTGAGCCAGAACAGCAGCACCAGCAGGACAATTCCGGGGGGCAGCAGGTACCGGTTACGAATCGCCCAGGGCGATCGCGGTCGGGGCGAGGGGGTGCTGCTGTGGAAGAACGGCTGAGAGAGAGACCAACCCATCGCTATATCTCCTGAGATATCGCCAATAACGAGACATCGTGCTGTGGGGTCGTGGGTCAGATGCTAGCGCTAAGGCACGCCGGCGGTCAACGTCTTTGGGGGCTCCGCCGTCAGGGTGCGGAGAAACTGCGCAATCTGCTGGATCTTTTCAGGGGTGAGGTCGCGCCCCAGCTGGTAAGTCACCATGATGGTGATCGCCTCTTCTAAGGTGGCGGCGCTGCCGTCGTGGAGGTAAGGCGGCGTTGCAGCCACGTTGCGCAGGCTGGGAACGCGGAAGAGGTAGCGGTCGGCGTAGGCTTGGGTCACGTTGAAGCGGCCCAAATCGGCCTGGGTCACGTTGCCCCGGTCGGCAAAGTAGTCGCCAATGACGCCAAACTTCTGAAACAGGTTGCCCCCCAGATTCACCCCCTGGTGGCAGCTCACGCAGCCGTAGGCTTTAAACAGACTGTAACCCGCTGTCTCATCTGCCGAGAGCGCCGCCGAGTCCCCATTCAAGTAGCGGTCAAACCGAGAGCCGGGGGTTATCAAAGCGGTCTCATAGGCCACAATCGCGTCGATGACGTTGGGCCGGGTAATCCCGTCGCCATAGACTTCTGCAAAAGCCGTGGGGTAGTTGGGGTCAGCCTTTAGCCGCGTCAGCAGCTCGGGCCAGCTGCTGCCCATCACCGCTGAGTTTTGGATGAGGGCATCGGTGTGCTCAACTAAATTGCGGAATTTACCATTCCAGTTGAAGCGGAAATTGTAGGCCACGTTGAACACTGTTGGCGTGTTAACCGTTGTCATAGCTCCGCCCACGCCAGCGGAATAGCGTTTGCCATCAGCCCCGCCCGCCTGCACGTCGTGGCAGCTGATGCAGGCCACCTTGCTGTCTTTAGACAGCCGAGGCTCGTTGAATAAGACCTGTCCTAGGGCGACTTTACGCTCATCAAAAGAGACGTTGCTCGGCAGCGGTTGAATCGGTTCTTGAACCAAACTTGGCTGCGGCGCTTCCGTCCTCAGAAGGGCACCCTGGGGGACCTGAAGCTGCTGCCACCCCAAGGCCACTAAAATTGCCAGGAGCACCAAACCGACAAGGTAGAATCGACGCAGGGCTAAGCGGCCCGGGGAAAACCCTTTCATAAGCAGCCTGATGTTCGACTTAGTGTTAAGTGGCTGGTTACAAGTAAACGATGTTGGCTTCGCCCTCCGGCGGGAGGTATCTGTTTAGCGTGGCCCTCTCCCCAAATCCTGGAAGAGGGGAGTCTGGGTCCCTTCCCTCAAATTTGGGGGAAGGGCTGGGGAGGGGGGCTTCCAGAACGCTAAACAAGTACTCAGGGGGCCAAACCCCAAAAATAGCTTCGTTTATTTACAGCCTCTTACTTATACGGCGCTCTGAGGGAATTTATGCGCTTACAGCCTTTCCCTTAAAGTCGGTTGAGCAGGTGTCTGTTTGGCGTAGTCTTGGTCCTCCTAGTCTAGACGAGGTTAATTACTATCGATGGATGAACCGATGAATCACTCCGGTGAGCGATCGCCCGCGCCATCTGAAGACATTCTCCTGGTCGACGACACGCTAGACAATCTGCGCGTCCTGACGGCGCTGCTGCGCCAGCGGGGCTACCGCGTTCGCGGCGTCACAACCGGGTCGGCGGCTTTGATGGGCGCTGCAGCGCAGCCGCCTGACCTGGTGCTGCTCGATATCAACATGCCAGAGATGAACGGCTATGAGGTCTGCCAGCGGCTGAAGCAGAACCCCAAGACAGAGCAGGTTCCCATTATCTTCATCAGCGCGCTCAACGAAGTCTTTGATAAAGTTAAAGCCTTTACCGCGGGCGGCGTGGACTACATCACCAAGCCGTTTCAGGTCGAAGAAGTCTTCGCCCGCGTCGAAAATCAGCTAGCCCTCCAGCGCCTGCAGACCCAGCTTCGCGCGCAGAATGAGCGCTTGAAGACGGCAGAATCAGACCTGAGCCGCGCGCTGGGGCAAGAGCGCCTGCTCAACGAAAAAATTGCCGAAATGACGACCCTAGAAGAGCGGCATCGCATCGCCCGCGACATCCACGATTCCCTAGGCCATGCCCTCGTTGCCCTCAATATTCAGCTAGAGGCGGCCCTAGCCCTGTGGTCTGATGCACCTGACCAAGCCTATGCCTCGCTGCAGGAGTCTAAAAAGCTAGGCTCTGAAGCGCTCGCCGCCGTCAGAGCTTCAGTGAGCGACATGCGCTCCGATACGCTGCAGGGGAAGCTGCTGGAGCAGGCGCTTCAGGACCTTGTTCAAGAGTTTCAGCTCGCGACCCAGATTTCTCCCCAGAGCCACATCGACCTGGCGTTCCCGTTTCCCAACCCTGTCAACGTCGTTCTATACCGCATTGTTCAGGAGGGATTTACTAACATCTGCAAGCACGCTGAGGCCACTGCAGTTGGCCTCAATCTGCACACTTCCGCTACAGATCTGCATCTGACAATCACTGATAATGGGAAAGGCTTTTGCGCTCACCACAGCCAAACCGGCTTTGGGCTGCAGAGCATGCGGGAGCGCGTGGCCGCTCTGGGCGGCACCTTTACGATTCAAAGCGTGCCCGGCGAAGGATGTCAGCTTGCGGTCCACATTCCGCGCATGGCGTCGTAGCGGGAAATTCCATAATAAATCCTCAACCTGGCTAGACCATAGCCCCAAGCCATGATTCGCATTCTGCTTGTAGAAGATCAGGAAATCGTCCGGCGGGGTCTGAGGCTCTTGCTCGAAACCCAGGCGGACATGGACGTGATTGGAGAAGCCGCGGACGGACAGCAGGCCATCGACATCGTAAGGGACCTGTCGTCTGAAAAGAAGCTGCCCGATGTGATCATGATGGACATCAAGATGCCGGGCCTGGACGGGGTGGCGGCGACCCAGGCGATTATGCAGGAATTTCCTGAAAGCAAGATTATCGTCTTGACCACGTTTGAGGACCATCAGTTTGTGGCTGAGGCGCTGCGCTATGGCGCAAAGGGCTACATTTTGAAGGATACGCCGTTGAAGGAACTCGCAGACGTGATTCGCTCCATTGCCAAGGGCTACATGCAGTTTGGCCCCGGCATTTTGGAGAAGATTATTGCCGATCAAGCGGCGATCGCCCCTCAGACCCCTCCCGAGCCCCCACCCGGCCTAGACTCGCTAACGCCCAAGGAGAAAGAGGTGCTGCGGCTGGTGGCGGCAGGGGCCAACAATAAGGAGATTGCGGCTAGCCTGTTCCTCTCCGAGGGCACGGTGCGCAACCACATCTCCAGCATTCTGGGTCGGCTGAATCTGCGGGACCG
>JBHJHJ010000243.1:0-2018 GCA_050330955.1 Elainellaceae cyanobacterium
GGTAGGTTTAGAACCGCAGTCGAGTGCCAGACCGCCCTGCTGGCGGCGGCAGCAACCCTGGTCACTGGCGTAGCCTCGGCAAGCCCTGTAGCGATCGCCCCAATCTCGCTCAAGGCAGTGGATCGCCCCCAGGCGACTGAACCTCCTCAGCCAACCACTTCCTCCCTAGCGCCACTCCGCACGCCAACGGTCTGCCCCGACGACTTTGAGCAGATGGCCAGGCTCCTAGTGAGGGACTTGCCCGATTACGCCAACCGCGTGCTGGCGCGGTCTTCCCGCCGCAGCGCCCTGACGCTGTCGGAAGCACTGCGCCAAGAGCCGCCGCGTCCCCTCACTTCGGTATTCGACCTGCAGACCCACGTGGCCCTTGCCGGCCCTGCCACCTACGCCGAGGCCGTGCCAGACGGCCACTGGAGCAGCCCCACGCCGGAAGCGATCGCCGCTAACGGCGTCCAGCAGGTGTTTTTCACCACCTACGAGCGCCAGTATGTGGGCGATCGCCTCACCCGGCTGCAGCACTACCACTGGGCTTTGATTGTGCGCACCAGCCGGGGTTGGCAGCTTACAGGGCTGTTCTCTCGGCTGGCCGGCTACCCGGCTGACCAGCCGCCGTCACCCTTTGTGGAGGCCACCCACGGCGACATTGGCCAGGGGATCGGGCTGTGGCTACGGGATTGCGAGGCCGGCGCCATAGAGCGCATTAATTCCCCTGAGCCAGAGACACAATCTGAGCCGTAATATCTAGACTCTCGTCGTAGAGCGCGTCTCGTCCCCAGCGCTGAAGCTGCTGGCTCATCAGCGCCTCTGCCCGCTGGTCAGAGAGGGCCGTCACCTGCTCGGTCCGGCAGGATTGGGCGCTGCCTCCTGCTTCCATGCGCATACAGCCCGTGGTCTCAGAACACAGGATGGTGCAGCAGTCCGCCTTCTCATTACTGGAGGCGATCCGCAGACCCACCAAGTCTCCAAGAATCTCGCCCCAGTCTGCCGTGGGGATAGCCGCAAGCTCTGCCTCGATTTTCCGACCGTCCGGCCCTTCAAAGTACACGTGCTTGAGGTCGTAGTCCCCGCCTGTGAACTCGTGCTTTGTCGGTTTCCAATCGAGGCGGCTGGCGAGCCAGCCCAAGAACATCAGGGCCTGAGCGGAGTTACCTTTCTCGTAGTCGATGGAAACCACGTCTACATCAACTAGGGCTGCGCGTCGCTCTGGGGGGTCGAACGCCGCCGCCATCAGCTCCTGCCAAGACGATAGGCGGTGCCAGTTGAGGTCAGCCACAAAGGTTTCTTCCTGCTGCAGGCCGTGCATTTTCAGCAGCTCAGATTCTGCATCGCTGAAGTAGCTGGAGTCAACGATGATGCAGTTGCACACGGCGGAGAGCCGCTTGAACAGCGTTTGTTCAGGATTTGGGGTGGCCTTCCACCAGACAAACTTGGGCATGTCTGGGGTCATCAAAGAGGTCACCAAGTCGGCAACCCGCTCTAGAGCCTCTTTGGTGCCCCGCAGGTTGATGTATTCACAGCAGATAAGGCTGTTGCCGCTTCCCTGCTGTACCGGGCAGTAGGCCGAAACCTGCGCCGTGACGCCAGTATCCTCCCCCTGTATGGGACAGAGGGTAATGATACGGCAGGGATTTTGGGCGGCGATGGGCTCGCTGATGCTAAAGCCGCGCTTGTCGGGGTTGGAAATTTGCAGCTTATCTTGGGGGAGCTTGTCCACCTCCTGCCGCAGCCGCTCCAATGTTTTCGAATCGACGCGCCCGGTCACCCGCAGATCGTAGGCGGTTTGAGCGTCCCGAATCGCCTGCTTAGTCTGGATATCGTGGATGCCGTCGATGGCGCCGTCGTAAAACCCCAGCACGGCCAAGAGCTGTTGAAACTCTTCCGGCTCGTAGACCACCATGCTAAAGGTGGTGGCGCGGGTGGCGGCCGTCATGGCGGAGGATCCTTCGGTCGCTCGTGCCTCGCGAGCCTGATGCGCGGGGGGGCGCCGTCAAGCGGTGTTTACGGCATGTTATGGGCGT
>JBHJHJ010000244.1:0-6435 GCA_050330955.1 Elainellaceae cyanobacterium
TCCTCAGGGAATACAAACTGCTCATGCGGCTGGTCTTGCACCGCCATCCACGCACGGATACCTTCGTTCAGCAAGATGTTCTTCGTGTAGAACGTCTCAAACTCAGGGTCCTCCGCCGCTCGAATCTCCTGCGACGTGAAGTCATACGCCCGCAGGTTCAGGCCTAGACCCACAACGCCCACACTCGCCATCCACAGGCCAGTCACTGGCACAAACAGCATGAAGAAGTGCAGCCACCGCTTGTTCGAGAACGCGATGCCGAAAATCTGCGACCAAAAACGGTTCGCCGTCACCATCGAGTAGGTCTCTTCCGCCTGCGTCGGGTTGAACGCCCGGAACGTGCTCGACTGCTCGCCGTCCTGGAACAAGGTGTTCTCCACCGTCGCACCGTGAATCGCGCACAGCAGCGCACCGCCCAGAATGCCGGCCACGCCCATCATGTGGAACGGGTTCAAGGTCCAGTTGTGGAAGCCCTGGAAGAACAGCAAAAAGCGGAAAATCGCCGCCACGCCGAAGCTCGGCGCGAAGAACCACGAAGACTGACCCAACGGGTACATCAGGAACACCGACACAAACACCGCAATCGGACCCGAAAAAGCGATCGCGTTGTAGGGGCGGATGCCAACCAGCCGGGCAATCTCAAACTGGCGCAGCATGAAGCCAATCAAGCCAAACGCGCCGTGCAGCGCAACAAAGCTCCACAGCCCGCCGATTTGGAACCAGCGCACTAGGTTCCAGTTCGCTTCAGGTCCCCACAGGAACAAGATGGAGTGGCCCATGCTGTCGGCAGGGGTGGAAACTGCAACCGTCAGGAAGTTGCAGCCCTCTAGGTAAGATGACGCCAAGCCGTGGGTGTACCACGAGGTGACGAAGGTGGTGCCGGTCAGCCAGCCCCCCACCGCCATGTAGGCGCAGGGGAATAGCAGTAGACCAGACCAGCCAATAAAGACGAATCGGTCGCGCTTTAGCCAGTCGTCAAGGACGTCAAACCATCCTCGACTGGCTTGCGCCCGTCCCATTGCTACGGTCATATCAAATCCTCATTAAATCAGTATTTAGTTCAAAGCGACTCTGGCGAGGCTGCTTGTAGAACGTGCTCTGTGAGTGACAAGAGGTTAGATCACTAAGCATACCTCGATGCGGAAACGGCAGATACAACTCTGCCAACAATCCGCCGGCTCGGCCTCTCAGCACTGCCGTGGTCGCTAGAATCATACAAGTCCTTTATATGATAGGGAGATACTCAAAATTTTACAATCCGATACGTTAGCTCTCACGAAAATTGTTATGCGAAGCGAGTCGCTATGATAGTTGTGGCGTGGGATGATGCTTGACTCAGGTGACCAGCGTCATTCTCTCGTCCCAAGCCCTGGACCAGATCACTCTATCTATCGATTTCCTGGCAAAGACCCAATGGCGACATCGACTGCATCTTCAGATCCCCAGAACCAAAGCCCCAATAATCAGACCGTACTGCGCCAAGGTATCCTAGGCTCTAGGCGACTAAGCAACTATTGGTGGGCGACTGTCGTATCCATCGGCGGCATCGGATTCTTCCTATCAGGGCTTTCAAGCTATCTGGGCATTAACCTGGTTCCTTTCTCGGACCCAACTCAGCTCGTCTTCATCCCTCAGGGCATCGCTATGGGGTTCTACGGTGTCGCGGCGCTGCTGCTGTCGCTCTACCTCTGGCTTGTAATTGCTTGGGATGTGGGCGGAGGGTACAACGAGTTTAATAAGGAAACTGGTGAAGTTCGCGTATTTCGCTGGGGTTTTCCTGGTAAGAATCGCCGCATTGAGGTAGTCCATCCCCTCAGCGAGATCCAGTCCATTTTTGTAGAGCTGAGAGAAGGGCTGAATCCGAAGCGGGCACTCTATCTCAAAATTAAAGGCAAGCGCGATATCCCCTTAACCCGGGTGGGCCAGCCGCTGGCGCTCTCTGAGCTAGAGGATCGGGGTGCTGAGCTGGCTCGATTCTTGTCGGTACCGCTAGAGGGACTCTAGTTTAGAAGCGACCTGCGAGCACGATTGATGCCGACTTTCCGCTAATTCGTACGCTAGATTCAATTTTAAATTCAGCATGAACAGACGCAAGCTGCTGGGGACTGTCTTTCCCCGCAAAACAATTTTTCAGTTCCTTACGCTAGTCGCGATCGCAGCACTGGTCTTGAGTGGCTGTACACCTTCTGGCGGTGCCGATGTAGTCAGCAGCGGACCTAACGCCACGACAATTCCCACATTGGACGGCAGTGCAGTGGTCGAGATGGTGATCAATGGTGAGCCAGTCAATGTCGAGATCAATGGTGAATACGCCCCCATCACCGCCGGAAATTTTGTCGATTTAGTTGAAAAAGGCTTCTACGACGGTGTTTCATTTCATCGGGTCGTACGCCAGCCAGAGCCCTTTGTCGTCCAGGCTGGTGACCCCCAAAGTAAAGACCCTGACTTTCCTGCAGAAAGGCTCGGAACAGGTGGTTACGTCGATCCAGGAACCGGTTCCCCTCGCTACATCCCCTTGGAAATCGCCCCTGAAGGGGCTGACGGACCCATCTATAGTCAGCCGTTTTCTACCGCTGGGATTACCGAGTCACCCCAGCTCCCCCACACGCGCGGTGCGATAGCCATGGCTCGGTCCAATGCACCAGACTCGGCATCATCCCAGTTTTACATTGCCCTCTCTGACTTGAGCTTTCTCGATGGAGAGTATGCTGTGTTTGGCTACGTAGAAGACGGCGACATGGCTGTCGTAGATGGTATCGAGCAGGGCGATCGCGTTGAGTCGGCGCGGGTAGTCTCAGGTCTCGATAACCTCAGGCGCGGCGAAGATGGGTGACCGATGCTTAACAATGCATAAAGCAGGCGAATTAAATGGCGACCGAGCGAATTTTAGGGGCGCTGCCTGGCGATGTGTTGAAAGGGCTGCGCAGCGCCGACGATCGCTGGCGATCGCTGCGCAACGGCCAGACTTCCGTTCCTCAGGCCTACTATACTGATCCATCGCCTCTGGGGCGAACGGACTGGGACGTGGTCATCTCTGGCGGAACTCTGGGCATTTTTCTGGGGGCCGCGCTTGCGGCCCAGGGCTGGCGCGTCGCGGTGCTAGAGCGGGGGGAGCTGCGGGGCCGGGTGCAGGAGTGGAACACTTCCCGAGGTGAGCTGGCGGCCTTTCAGGATTTAGGCCTGCTGAGCGCTGAGGAAATTGAGCAGGCGATCGCCACAGAATATAACCCGGCCCGCGTCGCCTTTCACGAAGGGGTAGAGCTGTGGGTTGAAGATGTGCTCAACATCGGCGTGGACCCGGTGTTTTTGCTAGCGGCCCTGAAGGCCAAATTTGTCGCGGCGGGGGGCGGGCTGTTCGAGCGTACTCCCTTCAAGGCTGCAACAGTTCACCCGGACGGCGTTTGCATCAAGACCGCAGACCAGCCCCTAACCACCCGGCTGCTGATTGATGCCATGGGCCACTTCTCTCCCCTAGCGCTGCAGGCCCGAGGTGGAAGAAAGCCCGATGCGGTTTGCCTGGTGGTAGGGACCTGCGCCACGGGCTATCCCCAGAACAACACCGGAGATCTGCTGGCCTCGTTTACCCCCATCCGCAATCAGTGTCAGTACTTTTGGGAGGCCTTCCCGGCCCGTGATGGACGGACAACGTACCTCTTCACTTACCTGGATGCCCATCCCCAGCGCCCCGATCTAGAGACCCTATTCGACGACTACTTTGACCTGCTGCCCCAGTACCAAAACGTTAGCCTAGAGCAGCTTCAGGTGAAGCGGGCGCTGTTCGGTCTGTTTCCCTGCTACCGCGACAGTCCGCTCCAGTTTCCTGTGGATCGCCTGCTGGCGATTGGCGACAGCAGCGGCAACCAGTCGCCCCTCAGTTTTGGCGGGTTCGGGGCCATGCTGCGCCACCTCGCGCGGCTCACCCATGGCGTTTCCGAAGCCCTAGCAGCCGATGCGCTAGACCAGAAGGCGATCGCCCTGCTCCAACCCTACCAGCCTAGCCTTTCGGTCACCTGGCTGTTTCAGCAGCCCATGAGCGTTGGGGTTGGGGAGAAAGCGTCCTCCAACCAGATCAACCAGCTCTTGTCGGATGTGTTTACAGAAATGGGGCGGTTAGGCGACCCGGTGCTGAAGCCCTTCTTACAAGACGTGGTGCAGTTCGCGGCCCTGACGCGAACGCTCCTTCAAACCTCGCTCCGCCACCCCAATATGCCGCTGAGGGTGCTGCCCCAAGTGGGGTTGCCGTCGCTGCTGCGATGGCTAGGGCATTTCGGCAGTTTGGGTGCCTATGCCGGATTGAGCTCACTTGAAGCGGCGGCAGCACCACTTTTGAAGCCCCTTTCGCCTGAGCAGCGCTACACGGTAAACCGTCGGCTGGAGGCTTGGCGGTTTGGGGCAGGGGCAGATTACAAGCCCTAGTAGCACAAGGCAGCGTCTCCGAATATGGCTGATTAAATTTAGACCACCCCGGCGATCGCTGCCGGTTTTCGGAAAGCCAATTGCGCTCGCTAAGCCACTGCCTTACCCTGTTGGCGGCAAGGCAAACAATTGCGACAGCGTCACCACCCGGTATCCCATGCAATGCAGGCGAGGCAGTAAGGCTTTTAGCACCGCCGCCGTATTTCTGTCCCGCTCGTGACTGCCGCCGTGTAGAACCAAAATTGCCCCCGGAAACACGAAGCGTAGCGCATACCGAAGCGTGAAGGCAGGATTCTTAAACTCGTTACGGGTGTCTAAGGGCAGCATAGAGGCCAAGGCCATTTTTGAGGAGTAGCCCTGAGGCTGCAGCTTTTTCAAGGTGGTCACCATAGCCGGATTGTAGAAAGCTCGTCCGGGGCGAAACCAGCGAATGGCAGCCTCGGTGCTGTCGGTCAACAGACAGTGCGATCGCCAAATTTCGGCCTCGAAATCGTTGGCAGGCAGGCTGACGTGGAAGCGATCGCCCATGCCGTGATTCCCTAGCTCATGACCCTGCTCCAGCATGCGGTATAGAATGTCATTGCCGTGGGTGAGCTGGTCGCCGATGACGAAAATAGTAGCGTGGGCGTGGTCTTGGCTATGGCTGAGGCTTTGATTGTGGCGGGCGATCGCCTCCAAAATTCGCTGGGTTGAGGGATAGCCCGCTTCCCCCGCTGTGGGGACATCATCGATGGTGAGGGCAATTACCTTGTCCTGGGTGGGTTTAAAAAATACGGCGTCCGGGGCGATCGCAGCCAGGGAAAATACGAGCTTTTTTGAAAGGTCCATTTTCGTAAAATCCATGGCCGTATCGGGGTCAGCTATCCGCTAGACGAAACATACCTTCACTGACGCGGACAAATCGCCCCGCTTTAATGCCGCCACACAGTACAGAAGTCAACGAGGCTTTACAGCGCTTCACCTCTCTCACCAGACAAGGGGTATAAATCTGCGCTACCAGTTCGTCAATACTGGTTTCTCCTGAGGCCTGAAGCACTTCATCAATTGCATCCGCAAGCCGCTTACCGACAAACTCCTGCCGTCTAATCTCGTTAGGCTTACGGGAGGAAGGAGCCAAGGCACTTTCGGCATTGACCGGGCTTAAAGGGCGCGGCAGGTTAGCAAGCCCTATAGGCTTTCCCCGGAGCTTCCGCAGCTTCTCATAGTAGTAGCGAAATTGCGCGTCGGTGCGCTGCTGCAGTTCTCTATGAAGCGCGGCCTGCTCACCATGGAATTTTCGCTCGCTTTCAAGCCTGGCTAATCTCTCTTCGAGCAGCGAAACGATTACGGAATTAGAGTTCAGTGCATCCATACTCACCTTTACCTACGCTACATCTAGGTCAGTGACGCAATTGATAGATAGCTATATCATAGCCTAGCCAAACTGACTAAAGCAATAACTAAGCCTAAGTATAGAGTTGCAGCATAAGAATCTAACTACATGTGGGGGTATTTCGAAGTTCGAGCCTGTAGCTGCAGCATGAGAGTCTAGCGTGGGGCGATCGCAAAGCGCTAGTGGTGGCGTAGGGTGCTATTTGCAGGCGACATAGCTCCAATTTAAAAATTCCAATCTGACGATTGCTGTACAGTATTGCAGAAGGATCACAAGTCATTGAGCAGCCCCTCTACATGTCCCATTCGGCCCAGCTACTGCGCCAGCGCTATCTGGCGTTGACCAATGATGATTTGCCCAACTTGGCGAGCCAGCGTCAGTTTCCAGTGCGCTTCAATCACTGCTTTCAGCGCATTGTACTCGATAACCTGTTTGGCCGCTGCTGGTATGAGGTGCTAGACCAAAAGTCAGGGGCGGCCTACAAGCAGCTCACGACAGAGCAACTCCAGGCGGCAGTCGCGATCGCTGAGGCGATAGTAGACCAACCAAACAGCTACATTCAGCAGCTAAATCAGAATAGTTTGCGGTGGCGCGGTAAGGCCTCTTAGCGAATAGCCACCGTGCAACTGCAGTCATCTTTGAAATAG
>JBHJHJ010000245.1:0-6687 GCA_050330955.1 Elainellaceae cyanobacterium
GTAGGATTCAGCTTGAATTTGGCGAGTGACCGCTAGCGCCTCTGGCCATAGCTCTGGCAGGTGCTGTGCTATCTCAATCAGCGCTCTGGAGCGGTAGGATTCAGCTTGAATTTGGCGAGTGACCGCTAGCGCCTTTGGCAACAGCTCTGGTGGTAGGTGTTCTGCTAGGGCACTTAATGCCCTAGCTCGGTATGAGAATCCTTTAACTTGATGCCTGTCAGCGCCATAGCAGTCTTGAATTTCACAAATAGCGTTCAGCGCATCGGACCAAAGCTGTGGGAACTGCTGAGCGAGTTGACCCATAACGAATGACCGGTATGCAGGGGCAATGATCTGCTCAACAGCAGATGTCATCTCAGGGAGCAGGCTTTCAGGGATATGGGGGACTAGTTCTGTAAGGCACTCAGCTCTGTCCCACGGATTCTGGGTTTGTTGAGCGTAAGCCAAACCTTGAGCCGGTTGCCAAACTCTCTTAGCGACCAGGGCCCCCACTAGCTTTGCAGGAACATTGCTTGCGAGGCTATTGATTGAGCCCCTGATCAGGGTGTAGCGCCAAAGCAGGCACAGCGCCTTTAGTGGGTTCTGCTTCAACCCATTGGTCGCAAGCTGCCAAGCCCGCGCCACATCGTTGACGAATAGAGACGGTTTTATCAGCTCATCACACCGCACATACCAGCCATTGCGGCCTGCCGTCGTAGTTTCCTGCAGAAGCTGATGAACCATGTCTGGACAAGCCGCCTGCTCCATGAGCCAGGTCAAATAGGCATAGATGTAGCCGTCATCAGGCAGCGTGTGCCACTGCCCGCTCTCAGTTTTGGCTCGGTATCGCTCCAGTAGAGCGGCGTGGGCTTCTGCCTTTGTCATTCCTAGCCCTGGAAGTTCATTCCCTCCCTGGGGATGAGGTGATTGTGCCAGTAACCGCTGGGCCACGTCATGCATGAGGTCATGCATCCGGTAGGTAGCGCGATTTCCCTCCTCTTTCGCACCCGACAGAATCAGCGCTTTCGACCGTAGCTGCCGCAGCGCCGTCCCAGCTTGCCGTGGTGTCACCTGCCACAGCGTCGAGGTCATTTCCTGCGATACCGACACATCCTCTGGCAGCACTCCCATCCAGGCAAACTGCTTGAGCTGCTCTGGCGTCATCTGCCTAAGGCTGAGGTTATATGAGGCAATCAGGCTATACTTGCGCCGCTTCTCCTCATCAGACATCTCCTCTTGCCCCAAAGCATCCAGAGACTCTAGCCGCGCCACCTCTGAGAAGAAATCCTCTAGCAGCTCCGACCAAGTGAGGCCGTCTTCAATCTGAGCGGCGGCTAGCTCAATGGCTAAAGGCAGATGGCCAACCCTGTCGGCAAAGGTTTTAGCCTTTTCTATGTCTGAGTCCGATAGCGGCTCGGTGAGCTTCTGCGTCAGCAGCTCCATAGACTGAGACGCTGTGAACACATCGAGGTCGTATCGCTTGGCATCCAGAATTTTAGCTTCCCGCGTGGTTACCATCACACAGCAGTCCGACCCGCCAACGCGAAATGGGTCCAAGTGCTCAGGTTTCCAAACGTCATCGACCACCAGGAGCGCTTTTTTGTCGTAGAGCAGAGTCCGCAGGTAGGTCGAGGCGGCATCAGTCGTAGTTGGCCGAAAGTCGCGATCGCCCAGGGCATAATTCCAGCGGCCTAGCATCGGTAAAATATCTGGTTTCTGACCCAGAGTGACCCAGAGGATGCCGTCTGAGAAGTGCTTTTGAATTGCCTTTTCGTGGGCGATCGCCGCCGCCAGCACCGATTTACCAATACCGCCCAACCCTTAGATGGCACTCACCACTAAGGTTCCTTGTGCAGCGTCCTGCAGCAGAATCTCTTTAACCGCTGCCTCGTGCTCTGGTCGCCTTACAAAGTGCTGCGGTAGCGGTGGCATCTGCCGGGGAATCACTGGCCCAATTTTTCGCGCTGGTGCTTCTGTTGGAGCATTTGCGGTCCGCGTCAGGATGATCGTCTCACCCCGAGAGCTGTGGACTGGCGTTTGGCCGTCCTGCTTGAGCGACTCGCTCACCTGCTCAATCAGGTAATTGCCGCTGACCTGGCCAGTAGGAGCATTGTTGGGGTCGAGGTGATGAAGCAGCGCTTTCGTAAATTCTCCGTGCTTCGTCCCCTCTATCGCCGCCTCAAAATCTCGGGATGCCGCAATGATGCAGCGATCGCACCCCTCACCGCGATCGCCGATATTGATGGCCTCGAAATCAATCGCTTCCCCAGCGTGGCAGCAGTCTAGCCAGACAATCTGCTGCTTTACGGGGCTTTTCTCCATCACCTTCCGCAGCCAGTCTAGCGAGATGCCAAAGGCACTGCGGGCCACATCTATATCGCTGGCAGCGAGAAACCCTTCAAGCCCAAGGTCATCCCGCAGCCCATGGCCTGAGAAGTAAAGTAGCGCTGCGTCTGGAGGTCTTGGAGTATTAGGTAGAAAAAGGTTTGCGATCGCCGTCTTCAGCTCGGTGACGCCTACCAAACGGCTGTCTCCGACCTCGGGCTTGCCTGTTTCAGGGTTCAGGGTTTCGGGAAACAGCTTGACGTTGGTGAAGTCGCTGTATTCCTTCAGCACCTGGGCGATCGCATTGGCATCGCGCGCCGTGGCTCTCAGAGACCTCAAGCCGCTGGAATTCTTGTACTTGTTAATGCCGATGATGAGGGCGTCACGGCTCATCCGCTATTTCCCGCTACTCGATGAATACCTCCATAACCTAACCTCAGTTTTAAAGGGTTTGTAGTGGTTTGTGACGGTTTGACAGGGTTATGGGACATAAAAAGACGCCACATCAGCCTGTATGAGACCGATGCAGCGATTCACGACCTGTCAAAATTTAGGATTCGGAATTCGGGAAAGAGCACTCAACCGTAATTTTGATGTTGGCATCAGCGGTGCCTTTAGTGACATAGGGCACGCCCGCCTCACCCGCCACCTTGACCCCAAACTCCAGCGTCACCTTATCAATATTGGCCCCAGCCACCTGCTTAAAGGCCTCAAGGGTATAAGTTGTGTAGCTCCGCATCGTGCTCTGCATTGCCTCAAAGCTCTTCATCACCTGCTCAGCGGCTCCCTTAGAGACTCTGCCGCCTCGGGGCGTATCTTCGTCAGGGACCTCGGGCAGGTCATCGATGTTGCCCGTGGCTTCGATGTAGATCACCGTGTGGTCATCCAGGGTCAGGGGTGTCAGTGTGGTCATAGGTCCTCAAACATTTTCTACAAAAAACACGAAACAATCCATACTAGCCGGGTTATTCAGCGTCTGGAGACTTTGCCCCATGAGAGGCGCACCGACGGCCTCCAGCAGCGATCGCAGAGCGTGCTGGGCCAATCGCCTGCATTCCCTGGTTCAGCATCTTTTCGCAGTTGGCCACATGGTACTGATACGTCGCGCGGCCAGCCCCTGGCGGGGAGATGTCGCGGTAGTGAGTCCCCTGCTTCATCGCCCCCGACTTGCGCAGCCCTGCCAGCTTGGAGCTCGATACGTCCAGCAGGTTGGCAGCCAAGCCGGGGGGCTGCCAGCGCGTCTTGCTCGCGACTGGGGCCGGTGTCCTCGCAGCTTTAACTCTGGGCATCTATTTATCTCCTGTTGTCAACTCAATATCCGCGCCTAGTGGCCTCACAGAACACCCGGTACACACCCGGGTCTTCCTTTCCCTGCCCTGGTCCAAGTAGGCGACGCGGTGATAGACCTTCAGCCCAGGACATTCATCGTGGCAAACCATCATGTTTGGCCACTCCCCAAGAAATTTGGCGGGTCGCCACTGCCCCTCAATTTTGGCCAAGCAGTCGGCATCGGCGATCGCCTCAACTGTCACACCAGAATCCCCCGATTCATAGAGTTTTCTTGATGGTTCTTCGGGTGACGATAAACCAATATCACCAGTTCTACTACTCTGGGAAAAAGGTGGGGTTGGGACGGGACGGTTGGGACACCCGGTTGGGGCAGGGGTATCTTTGTTCTCCTGCGATGAATGTCCCAACCTGTCGAAAGGGGGTTGGGACGGGGTTGGGACGCTAGGTTGGGACACCTCTCTACCTATTGATATATCTATATCTGATATATCTTTATTATCTATTGTCCCAACCGTACCAACCTCTAAACCAACACTTGGAGAAATCCAGATTCTTGATTTTTTCCCGTTCACTCTTTTTTGTTTGCTGTCCCAACCCCATGATTTGAGGAGGTTGGTACACCTCATTTCTTCCGCTTTGCCCTGGTGTGCCAGTTCGAGGCCGATGGCCTCACTCAGTAGCTCCGTGGTGGTGACGTAATCCCGCGTTTCGATGTACCGGCGCAGGGCCTCCTCCCACGGGTCCGTAAAGGCATAGTCCTTGGTCGCCTCTTTTGCCTGCTCCAAGAGATGGTCTGGCAGTAGCCAGCTCTCCCCAGCTTTCAGGGCATGGTACGCCGCCGCCCAAATGCGATCGCGCTGGGCGATTAGCTGCTGCTGGGGCACCCGGCCAATGGAAACAGGCACCACCCAGAAGCGGCGGTTACCCGTGGGGTCGCTGAGAAAGTCCTGATGGTTGGTGGACCCCACCAGGATTGAGGGACGGTAATAGTCCTCGTGGATGTGGCCGTAAGGTCGTCTCACCGTGTCCTTCTGGCAGCTGATAAAGGCCTTCACTGCGCTAACATCCTTGCGCCGAAACACCGTCTCCAGCTCTGCCCATTCCGTCAGCCAGCAGCGGTGCAGCTTCAGCCGCTCGTCTTTGTCGCTGCCCCCGGCAAAAGAATCGTCGAACCACTCCCCCGCCAGGATTCTCCAAAAGCTCGATTTGCCCACCCCCAGATCGCCAGTGAGGATGCATACCGTATCCACCTTGCAGCCCGGCGTGATGGCTCTGGCGACGGCGCTAATTAGGGTTTTACGAATGAACATGCGGTGTAGCTCGCTGGTGGCTCCTAGATAGGTCTCCGCCACGCTGTCGAGCAGGTCAGAATCGGCGGGGTGCTCTGTGATGCAGTCCTCCAGATACTCCGTCACGGGTGAGTAGGGACTCTGCTGCGCGACGAACAGGCAAATCTGCTTACAGTCCTCCAGCGGGATATCCATATTGTGTTTGAGGGCCAGCCACATGCGCAGCTGCATCGGGTCTAAGGGTTTACCATCGAGCTCGATTTGGTCCAGCAGCGTATTCCACCGCAGACGTCGCCCGATGCGATCGCTCACCTGGTGGTAGCGCCGGGCGAGCTTGCACGGCTCGTCAATCAGCTCGATAGATTTCTTGTCCTGCGCGTCGCGCCACTCTTCTAGGGTCGCAGCGCGGTCCATCATCTGCCGCAGGGCCATGCCATCCGGGCGGCCTGCAAAGTAGTCGTCAATACCCTTGTAGTCGTCGTGCCATTCCAGCACGTAGACCATCGCCCCCCGCTCGCTAATCATGCGGGCGAGGTTGTGGAGAGCGTTTTGGACCTGGCGCTTATAGACCACATCGCGATCGAACGCTAGAAACACCTTGCGGCCATAGGTGCAGAGTTTTCTCAGCTGTGGCTTCAGCCGCCCCAGCCTGCCGCCGGTGGTGACGCCGGGGATAGAGATGCCCGCAAACCCTTGGGTCAAGATGGCGCCCGCTATTTTCGCCACCTCGGTCAGCACCACGGGGACGCTCACGTCCCCATAGACGCCAGGCCAGTAGCCCTCGTCTGGCACGTTGAGGAATAGGGGAGCTGCTGGGGTTTGGGACGGGGTGAGGTACTTACCCGGCTTGCCGTCTTTGTCGACGGGTGGGGTATTGGGCTTGAACTGGCAGCCGACAAGGCTACGCTCGCCGGTGAGGGGGTCGCAGCCTGCCACAGCCCAGCCAGGGGCTAAGACTGTGGAGTGCTTCCAGCCGCGCTCGGTGTTGCGATTCAGCAGCTGGGCTACTTCCCGCGGGTCTTCAATGGTCCAGATGTTCAGGCTGATGATCTCCTCGCTGACGGCGGAGTCGCGCCATTCCTGCCAGTGTTTGATGTTAATAGAGGTCGGTATACTCATAGCGGTAGTGTTGGTTAGCTACAAAAGAGGGGCGATCGCAGTCGGGTAGCGATCGCCCCTCTTGTTTTCCCAAGGGCTAGGCGGCGTTGATGAGGCCAGCCCGTTCTAGTTGCGCTCCAAACTGCCACCAGGTCTGCGCGCAGTGGTCTTCCCAGTGTTCTTGGCACAGTTCATCGTCTAGGCCGTCTGCCTCGTGGGTGCAGCCAGGGGCGGCGCATTGCTGCCAACTGATGTAGGCCCCCTGGTCGTAGAGGTCTTGTAGCTCGGCTGCTGCGGGTTGGCTGTAGCCAGTGATGGGAAGGCGGCTGCTCTGGATGTAGTGCTGCAGCCCTGCAAGGGTGGCTTTAACTAGGCCGCTGTCGTTGGCGTACTGGATTCGGTAGATTTGCATAGTCATAACTGCATTGCTCTTGGGTAGGTTTCTCATGGTCTAGAAAGGTTTGCACCCGTTTTTGCACGCACGACACCTGGCGATTCTTTATAAAAGTCGCGGGGTTTCGTCGTTGTGCTGTGGGTGCGATTGTGTCTAATAAGGGGATAAACCCCTCAGGTTTTGGCCTCAGGCCAACATCAGGCCAACATCAGATCAGGGAACATCAGGAAAGCTGAAGCCTTGGCGGAGAGCGGTTTTCAGAAATCCTGAGGATTTTACGCCTCAGGGCCATATCGCCACCTGGTGGTGCGT
>JBHJHJ010000246.1:0-36323 GCA_050330955.1 Elainellaceae cyanobacterium
GGGCCATCGGGGCCACCTGGGTCAGGACCACTGGGACCGCCTGGGTCAGGGCCACTGGGACCACCTGGGTCAGGGCCACTGGGGCCACCTGGGTCAGGACCACTGGGACCGCCTGGGTCAGGAGTAGAAGGACCAGGTGGCCCTTCTGTTCCAGTATCTTCAGTCCGAATATCGAAACCTGCTTCGCCTACATCCGCAGCTTCATCTACGAAGTCCCTAGCCTCATTAGCGCCGCCTGAGATTTCGGCTGGAGATAAATCTCCACCGCCCCGCAGGTTAGTAAAATCAGGGTTGACATAAATCTCGCCGCCAACATCTGCTGGAAATTCACTGCTCTCTATACCATCGCGAATCTCCTCAAGCACCAAGGTGTTTACGCCATTGTCGCTAGTGCTAGGAACTTCGTCGATTAGCCCAGCTGCAAGCGGAGCAGTCTGATAAAACGTCTCCAGGTCGAATTGATAAATTTGCAGAAGGTCGGGTCCAACAAAAACGGCTGCTTCGCCAGCGGCTAGGCTAACTTGCTGAGATGCATCGCCTTCGGTATCGCCACCGCACACTTCGACATTGCCGCCGCTGCAGACTGTAATTCCGCTATTTGTAAGCGCTCCAATTACGGTAACCTGATCAGCCCCTTCCTCCTCTGAAATATAGCGAACAAAGAGTGCAGACCCTCGGATGCCGGCTGTGGCGTTTGGCGTCCGGATACGAGTTCCGCCCTGTCCAGGGGTGATGAGCATGAGAACTGTGCCGCGGTTTAGGTTAACTGTCCGCGTGTCGGGGGAAAAGCGGAACAGCGCGCTTTCTCCTAAACGAGCTAGAGAACCGTCATTAAACTGAACTTCCGCAAACGACTGTCGAGCTGTCGAGAGAGCATCACCAGGCGTTAGAGTATCAGATACGCTAGCCGGACGCCGCCGCTGGCCTGCAGGAATCAAATTGACCTCATTGCGCAGAAGCCGAATCACCGCTCTTGTAAGCGGTACAGCCTCTGCTGCTGTTGGGCTCAAAAGCCCAACAGTGAACGAGAGGGCTAATGTCAAACTAAGTTTTCGAATCATGGGTTGATTTGACCTCAAGCAAACAGCAACGATGACGGGGAGATGTTAAAAAATATACTCAATAACGGCTTTGCCTTTAAAGTCCGGATTTGAAAGCCTCTACAAGTGGATGTGGCGCGGCAGGAGAGCACTCCAGCCTGGAGACAACTGCAACGCGTAGTTCAAGGGCGTATCCCCTGGGGGAACAGAGACGCGAGCAATGTAAGAATTCCCGAAGAAACGATCCTGAATTTTTTGGACATGATACAGATGACCCTCAATTCCATGATCGTCCAGATTTTCCTAAATCAGGTCGAAGTGTTCATAAAGTTGGCATAATTTCACTACACCTTAATGGAGAGTAACGCGTAGTTTACTACTCCTTCAAATGATTAAAACCAGAAGCTTTGTGACAAACCGTTATCAATGTAGAAGTAGGCAGATTGAGTCGATGGAGCTCTAGAGCCTTCTTATAGAGCCCTCTTTGTGGATCGGTTAAGATGCGGGAAGGCTAATTTTCATAACTTGCCTGAAAAGCGTTCCTGAATTATGTCTCGTCACTATATTTATATTCTGCCGTACCAACTGCTGTCTGTATTTGCGCTCTGCATAGGATATACCCAAATGATTCCTAGCGCCCAAGCGCATTCTCCATCACAGGCCTTTCACGAAAACCAAATAAATTCATCTAGGGAAGAGGAATTAGTTTTCTTAGCCCCAAAGACCGACAAGGTCACCTTATTTTCTGCGCCAGCGGAAAAGAGATTGGCCTCTGATAAGGCGTTAAGCCAGCAGACGGAAATCAGCGCTATAGCTACGCCTTCTTCTGCTTTGACCGACTGCTGTGACAGTATCAGCCTGGCTTCTGAGGGCTCTAGTCCTAGAGCAGTGGATCAGACGACGGCGCATCTGGAGCCATCAGAAGCAGTAGATTTACCGGATACAGCGACTGGCCATAATATCCAGCTTCAAGCGGAAGCTCACACAAATCTTGAAGAGCATGAGCCTGCAGGAGGTGACATTGCAGAAACTGACGATATTGATCCAGACTTAGGGCTACTGCGGCTATCTCCGAAAACTGAAGTTGACCCAGATTTAGGGCTGTTGCAGCTTCAGCCCCTAGTAGAAGAACCGCCTCGGCCTCCCGTCATTTATGCCACAGTCTACTCTAGTGCCTTCTTGAGCGACAATACATTCTCCAGCACTGATCCAATCGAGGACGGACTCGTCCAGGCGGGAATCGGTCTTCGAGCTGTCCCGGCGCTAGGGGCTCGTACTTTCCTAGTCGCAACGGTCAACGGAAGCATCGTCCGCTACTTTGATGAGACTGATTTTAACTACGATGAGTTAGAGCTTGGGGCATCAATATACCGCCGAATTACTCGTCGCGCATACATCGACGTGGGCTGGCAAAATGAACAATTTTTCGCCGAAAGTGGCGATCGCTTCCTCTCTAACCATCAGCTTCGAGCAAGCATCGGTCGCCGAGATCGGATTGGCCCTCTACGCGTTAATACGGCTTATCAATTCCGACGGAGTTTTGCAGACCCGAATCGTCGCAGCCGTTTGCTCAACCGCTTGAGTCTCTCAGCACGCTACCCCATACGCCGAGATATGGATTTTGGCATCTCATATCAGCTTTCTTTGATTGATTTTACTGACATCGATAGAAACGACCACTACAATCAAATCCTGGGGGAATTAGTTTACAGACCGTCCTCAACCACACGGCTTTCCCTTTTTGGCGGGGGACGCTTTGGTAGTTCTGACAGTGACTTCGTTGATTTTGACAGTGCCCTAATCGGTGTGACGTTTAGCCTAAATATACCGCTGTTCTAGAAATTTAGAATCCAGCATACTTTTGTTGAAATTAAGTTTGAAGTCAGCGGGGGCTGGGGATCACGGAGGGTCGCTCAAAACAGAGGGTCACTTAAAGAAGTGGCATCCTCTCAGCCCCGACTGCTGACCGAATTTGACTACATGTTGAACTGTCTGGGTGTTTGAAGTCTTCACCTACCGTGTTGTCCTATGCAAGGGGGACAGCGCGATTAGCGGAGGAAATCCGTACACGGTGACTATCCCGGCTTCCTGTAAATCAGGCCAAAATACATCTGGATCTAGAAAAACTAGACCCAACTTTAATTTCTGGTAAACCTTTGCTTTGTTTGAAGACGCTAGCGTTTATTGTCGCTATCTTAGATTTGAGTTACCGGGTGTATGTGCTGAAGAGTTTAATTTGCTACACGCTTAAGATTAGTCGAGACTTTTTCTTCAAGCATGAACTCTCCACCGTTGCAGCAGCTACAGGACTTGGTGGACATGAGATCCCAACTTATTTCAGCAAAAACACGTACTCAGTGGCTTTGGGCGTCCACTGTAATCCTTGGCATCGGCGCAGGATGTGGTTTTCCCACAGACGCTCAGGCATTAGAGTTCAACTTCAATTTTGCTGAGGGGACGTCAGACGAGGTCATCGACGGCTTTACTCAAGCGGGTAATCTCTGGTCCTCGGTGCTTGAAGACGACATTACAGTCAACCTTGATGTTCAATTTGGATCACTTAATTCCCCTTCCCTAGGTCGGTTTAGCCCTGTCCGCGTCAACGTTGGCTACAGCAATTTTGTCAATGCCCTCACGGCAGATGTCACCTCAGTAAACGATTCGGTAGCAGTCCAAAATCTTCCTAAGAGCGGAAACTTTGACCTGTTAGTTGATGCTGAGTTTTCGCTACTGCTAAACGGAACAAGGAATAATCCAAATGGCGAAGGCAGCTCTACGCCCTACCTGGATGCTGATGGAGATTGTAACAACCGCTCCATCCGTCTGACGCGAGCGAACGCCAAGGCGCTGGACTTACCCATTTCCGGTACTCAAAACTGCGCACCTGCTGCATTCAACACATCAACGACCCAAAGCGATGGCACTCTACAGCTGAACAGCCTGTTCCCATGGGACTTTGACCGAAGCGATGGCATCGACGAAAACGCATTTGATTTTATTGGTGTCGCAGCCCAGGGAATTGGAACATCGCTAGGGTTTATCAGCGGTGTTGATATCCTAGACTACAATGCACCGCTTCAAACCGACCAGGGCAGTTTTTTCTTCAACGACAATCAATTTCCCTTCGTCAGTCCCGTTGATCTATTTCGTTTCTCCAACGAAAGCGTTGCGATATCTGAAAGCAGTGATGCTAGGAGCGTATTTGACTGGACAACTGGTCGTCAAGTGGATGGGCAGGAAGTCGATAAGTACTTCTCGATTAATGGCGGACGGACAAAAATTGCTAGCTTCTCAACCGGCGTTAGAACCGGAGACGGACAGCGAGCGAGCAGTTGGAAAGCGGATGAATTTGGTGGGAGCTCTATCGGAATTCTGGAGCCAACGCCTTCGCCGGGTCAGCAGCTAGAGATTACCGGTGTGGATCGGCTGCTGTTCGACGTCATCGGTTACGACCCGGTGGTTCCCCCTATAGATAATGGAGGGGGTGACAATGGTGGCGGCAACAGCGGCGGTAGCGACGGCGGTAGCGACGGCGGCGACAACGGTGGCAGCAATAATGATGGCGGCAATGATTCTGGTGGCAGCGGCAACGGCAGCGGCAATAATTCTGGTGGCGATGGTAGCGACGGTAATAACTCTGACGGCAGTAATTCACCCACCGAACCGGTTGGCGTACCCGAACCGACATCAGGTCTAGTCCTGGGGCTGGGACTTGCGATCGTCCTGAAGTACTTTCGCAAACGAGAGCCTTCATCGTAAGTAAGAGGCTATAAATAAACGGAGCTATTTGGGGGTTCTCCCCCGACAGGGGAGAACCTAACATCGGTTGCTTGTGGCCGGTCACGCAGAAGTTACGTGAATGTTCATGAGCAATCTTTATTCTGTCTTTAACAACTCCTGTTCGTTTCCAAACAGATTACCTCAGTGGGATGCCCTAAGATAATAGTGGAGAACTTCCTGAGCCGTAGCAGTCGATAACGGAGCCTTAATTCAGACTATTGATCTAAATGAGGGGCCGATCGCTAGAATTCAAGATCGTCAAACTGTCTCGACAATTCAATTTTTCACTTTCGGAAACCTGAAAATTTGAACGCTGTGCAGCATCTAGTTTTATTTATTACCTGCATAGATTAACTTCAACCAGTTCAAAATAGTAGTTTCATATTGCTTCGACGCTATGACTCATGCGGTCAAACCAAATCACAAGTTACAGCAGCTTAGCGGACAAACCGGACGTGTAGACAGCGATGTTACTGCTAAGGCCAACGCTCTACCCATGCAGTACTCTAATGCATCGGAGATCCTAGCAGAAATTAAGTCTGGTCGACTGCTGATGGTCGACAGCCGCCGCCGGAGCGGCCTTCTGCTGTACAAAACCTTTCACTCAGAGTTTGCAGGCCCAGGTGCTGCTGTGGGTGGATACTTTGATCAAGACTGTGAAGATGTTCTTCCCGTGGGAGACCTATCAGTGATAGAGCCCGTTTCACACGAAGAGCGTCAAAAGGGCTACATGATTCGACGACAGTGGATTCGCTTGACCCATCAGTTTACGGATGATGACACTGCTTTTGACCGAGCCCAAAAGATTCTAAACCAGTTCGAAGGGTACTTCGATCGCGAAACCACTGCTCAGATTCCAGATAATGCGTTTGCCATGTTGGTGGGGGTTCTGCCCCACACGGTCCGTCTGGCTAGGCGTCCGCTGCGGCGGCTTAACGTTCGCACGAAAGTTTAAGGCATTTATCAAAAGACAAATTCAAGTGGATCGCTACTCTTTAATGTGCGGATCTATCTGCTCTTTTAAGCAATGCCAAATATAGGGTATTGACTGAGCTAATGTATGATCATCATCGACCCAATCTGCACTGACCCAGGGCCGGCTATTGCCATAGCACTGGCTTGCTGAGAGTGGTATAACGTCATCCCGCCGCCCGTGAATGATAAGGGTTGGCAGCGATCGCCTCAGCTCTTCATCTCGGTATCTGGCTAGATCTACCACAAAACCATAGCTCAGCATTTTTTCCTGCCGAAAGCCATAGTGATAGAGTGATATTTCGCCATCTTGCTGCCACTGGGACTGCTGTGCTCCCAAGCCGAGCTTGAGATACCTCAGAAAACTGAATGCCGGAGCGAGCAGCACAAGCCGACTCACTTCGTGGCAATGCTCAGCCACCCATGCAGCGGTGAGCCCGCCAAAGCTAGAGCCAATCAAGACGGTGGGTTCTGCAGACTGACGAACGAGCGCACTGACTTGCTCAATTTGGCGGGTCAATGTCAAGTTATAAAAGCCGCCTAAATTGAGATCAGGCACAACCAGTGTCTGCCCAAACTCAGCGAATTTAGCCTCGAGGTACTCCGCTTTATAGGATAGGGGCCCAGAGGCAAAACCATGTAGATAGATGCAGCGGAGAAAACTCGTGGATTGGCCTGAGGCGATCGCCATAGCCGCTTAAGTTTGGGAAAACGGCCGCTGTACGGGGACAGACTGGGGGATATTGACGAAGTCTGGCGTGTGTACGTAAGGCTGATGGAGACAGATCAACTGCGCCAGCAGCTTCTTGAGCTGTGTCCGAGGCACGATGCTATCAATAAAGCCGTGGTTCAGCAAATATTCTGAGGTTTGAAAGTCTTCTGGGAGCTTCTCCCGCAGAGTCTGTTCCACCACACGCCGACCTGCAAACCCAATGGTCGCGTTGGGTTCAGCGATAATGACGTCGCCTAGCATGGCAAAGCTGGCCGTGACGCCCCCCGTTGTTGGATGGGTCAAAAGTGGGACATAAAGCAGGCGGGCCTCTCGATGGCGCTCTAGCGCTCCTGAAATTTTTGCCATCTGCGAGAGGCTCAGCATCCCTTCCTGCATACGCGCCCCGCCTGAAGCACAGACGATAATCACAGGCAGGCGCTCGTCGGTCGCTCGCTCAATTAGCCGGGTAAGCTTCTCTCCAACGACGGATCCCATGCTGCCACCCATAAACTCGAAGTCCATCACCCCCAGGGCGACAGGCAGCCCGTCCAGCTGCCCCAAGCCCGTCTTGACTGCGTCTAGCTTGTTAGTTTTGGATTGATAATCCCGCAGGCGATCGCTATAGGCCTTGCGATCGTGGAATTCGAGCGGGTCAATGGGGCGAAGTGTATCGTTCAGGGAGCACCAAGTTCCTGGGTCAATCAGCTGCTGAATGCGCTCGTCGCTGCCGATGCGATGGTGGTGGCCGCAGTCTAAGCACACCATCTGATTGGCCCGCAGATCTTTGGTGTACGTCAAAACCCCACAGGCAACGCACTTACTCCAAAGCCCATCAGCAATTTCCCGCTGATAGTTTGAGTTTGTGGCGGTGCCAGACTTCTGACGATTCGCAAACCAATCAAATAAGGACATAGCGCTTACTGTCTCCTCACGATGCTAGTCCTCATCTTTTCACAGAATCGATGACATAGCCATTGAACCCCTAATGTCGAACTAGACTGCATCTCCTTCAGATGGGTCGACAGGTACTGCAACTTCCTCGTCTCGGGGGCTCAACAGGAGCAGTGCAGTCCACCGATCTTGACGGTGCACCTGAAGCGCGGCCAGCGCTCCGCAGCCAAAATGGGGATAGGCGCCGTGGCTGATTACCCTGGCTGAGATCTCTTGCGCCATAAGAAGTTGCTGCATGAACTCAACTTCCCAGCGCAATCCAGTTTGGATTGTGATCCAAGGGCTCGCAGGGGCCATACTCAAAGCTACAAAACCCACTCAAGATACGTTGATATTAGCAGCTTGCCAACAAACAGGCTGAGAATGCCGCCCAGCGCTAAAAATGGCCCAAATGGCATTGCCTGTCGTCGCTTTAGACGTCCCGAAGCCATACCGACTCCTCCAATTAGCGCCCCTAGAGCGCAGGCTAAAAAGCTGGTCAGCAGCAGTTGTTGCCAGCCCAACCATGCCCCCAGCAAGGCCGCTAGCTTCGCATCGCCGCCGCCCATAGCGGTCTGCCCGTAAAGGACCGAGCCCACAAACGCGATCGCCTCAAACAGCCAAAGCCCCAAGACTGCGCCAAGAAGGCTGGTAATTAGTTCGTCGGTGAGTCCAGCGGCCCCTGCGATCCTCCAGCCGAGTAGCCCATGAAAGACAAGACCTGCCACCAGCCCTGACTGGGTGAGGGGATTGGGAAGCCGTAGCGTGTCTAGGTCGATGAGGCTGAGGACTAATAACCAACTAATCAGGGCGCAATAGCCGTAGACAAGCGTCGGCTCTGGGAATCGCCACGCTGTAAGCAAAAACAGCAGCCCCGTTGCGAACTCCACCAGGGGATAGCGAGGAGAGATGGGACGCCGGCAATAGCGGCAGCGCCCCCGCAGCATCAGCCAGCCAGCCACAGGAATATTGTCCCGCCAGGAAAGCTGACGCCGGCATCGCGGACAGCGGGACGGCGGCCACAAAACCGACTGCCCTTGAGGAAATCGATGGGCCACCACGTTGAGAAAGCTGCCTACGGCCAGCCCCAGGACGAAGGCTAAAGCTGATGTAAAGATGGCGATCGCGCTTTCCTCCACTTTCTGGTCTAATTGACGGTAAATACGGGGGCAATACTACGACTTGAAAATCTGGCACTGCTGATTTGGGTATACATTTTGCGTGGACATGGCAGTTCCATGTCTCTACAGCGCATCTAACGCTACGAATTCATGCCTTGATTCATCAACGCCAAACTCATTTTAATAGCCTCATATCAACAGGATTATAGAGCCATGTCTATCCTAGAACTGTTACTGCTGCTCGTCATTGCCGCAATCTGCGGCGGCATTGGCCAGGCGCTAGTGGGCTACTCCACCGGAGGATGCCTGGTCTCCATCGCCATCGGTGTCATCGGCGCATACCTCGGGGTTTGGATTGCTCGCGAGTTTGGGCTACCCATCTTGCTGCCGGTCGCCTTAGGTGACCAATCGTTTCCGATCATCTGGTCAATTATCGGTTCAGCAGCCCTAGCGGCTATCCTAGGGCTGGTGCGTCGGGGTTTGCGCTAGCGGCGTTAATTATTTATAGAACTAATATCACAGGCTGCTGATGGTGGGATAGGTGGTCAACACAAACACCACGACAGCCAGTACGGCCAGCAGCCCATCCACAAGGTTGCCGACAATGGAGCCCAGCACTGTGCCCAGGCTGGCCTTAAAGGCCGTCTCTAAGCGATCGCTGCCCTGTAAGTCGCTGCGGTAGATATATTCCGCGATAAAGGCCCCGACGAACGGTCCCACAAAAATTCCCAACAGCGGCCCCCCGATGGGAAGGGCCGGCAGCAGCCCAATCACCCCAGCTACCAACCCGACCAGAGCGCCAAATTGCCCCCAGCGGCTCGCCCCTGCCTGCTTAGCCCCCCAGTAGGCGGCCAGCAGCTCTACGGCGGCGCTGAGAATGAGCAGGGTAAACACCACGATTAAAGACCAGCCGATTCCGGTGAAGTTAGTGGCGATCGCCCACACTAAAATCGAAATCAGAATCAGGCTCGCCCCCGGCATACCAGGAATGAGTTCCCCCAGGGCTCCCACAACCATTACGGCAACTAGAATCCAATATAGGGTAAACAGGTCCATCTGCTTAAGTCTCCTTTCTACAGCCTGGGCTCAACGGTCTGCGCAAAGTCAGTTTCCCCTTCCTCAAGCTGGGGGGGAATGCCGCTGGGATAGCGCTCTGCGATCATCGCTTCGAGGCGATCGATGCGGTTGTCGGGGTTGGGGTGGGTGCTAAAAAACTCTGGGGGTGCGCTGCCGCCCTGGGCATCTCGCAGCACCTGCATTAACTCTACGAGACCCTCAGGGCTATAGCCCGCTTCGGTCATAAAGTCGATGCCTAGGCGATCGCTTTCCAGCTCATCTTGGCGGCTGTACTGCAGGCTAATGAGCTGCTGCACGGCCTGGGCCAGGATGGCAGCCTGCCGCCCGTCACCGGGGTTATCGCTGGCCGCAATACCAATGGCGTTGACCAAGAACGCCCCAAGCTGCTGCTTTGCCAGGTGCTCTGCCCCGTGGCGGGCAACGACGTGGCCCACTTCGTGACCCAAGACCCCGGCCAACTGCGCTTCTGTATCCAGTCGGCTCAGCAGCCCCGTGGTGATAAAAATCTGCCCGCCGGGTAGGGCAAAGGCATTCACGGTCTGGGGATCCCCTAACAGATGAAACTCAAAGGGGTAAGGTGATTGGTCCGCCCCTGACTCTTCAACCACCTCTGCCCCCACCTCATCGACGTAGGCCTGCAAGACGGAGTCGGAATAGAGGCCACCGGCCTGCGCTATTAGCTCATCCCTGGCCTGACGGCCCAGCACCACTTCCTCTTCGGGAGAAAGCTGCACCCGCTGGGTTTCGCCCGTCACTGGGTTTTCAGTCGTGCTGGTGAAGTAGCTAAATAGCCCAAATAGCGCAAAAGCAGCGCCAATAATTAGACGAACGAGTAGACGCGACACCGCTTTATCTCTGCCAAATTCGACAAAATTTTTTGGATATTAGCACGTTGCTGCAAAGCGCATCATCTCCTAAAAGACAGGCATCAGGAACGCTGTGAGCCTGCGAGCCACACTATCAATTCTGCTCATAGATCCCATTACCGCTAACTTTTGATCATTTCTGACAGCGTCGATAGTGTGGATACATCAGCCCAAAAGGTATGAATATCAACATTTAATCAGGAGGTCGAACCATGCAAACTTGTGAACAGCGTTTTCAATATGAGAAGCTTGAACTCATTGCACCAAAGCAACCCCTTGGCGATCGCTTTCGCGCCTTTCTCCACAATCTAGGGGAATTTGTGCTCGACCTAGCGACCCTAGATCAAGACCCTAAAATTGCGGCAACTCGCGATCGCAACGGCAACCCGAGCTGGCGCGTTTACGATCCGCAAAGTGGCTATGCCAACACCTTCAGCTCTGAAGATGAGGTGCGCTATTGGCTAGAATCGCGCCACCGCTAAAGTTCAGCGTATTTCGCAGTATGGTCACCCTCAGCGGACTCCACGTCTATCCCATCAAATCCGCCGCCGGTCTCTCCCTGACGTCAGCGGCTACAGCGCCCAGAGGGTTTCAGCACGATCGCCGCTGGATGCTGGTGGACAGGGCAGGGAAGTTTATCAGCCAGCGGACCTGCCCTAAGCTTGCCCTCGTTTCCGTGGACATAGGCGATCGCGAGCTGGTGATTACCGCCCCCGACCACGGCAGCCAAACCTTACCATTACAGCCTTCTGGCCCGTCGCGCATTCCGGTTGAAGTGTGGGGCGATCGCTGCAGCGCTATCCCCATGCCCGCTGTCGTCAGCGACTGGTTGAGTGCATTTCTAGGCACACCGTGCCAGCTGGTCTACATGCCGGAGGATTGCGATCGCCCTGTCGACCACGGCCAGTTCGCAGCGGATCGCTCAGATGACGCTGACACCGGATCGCCGCTGGTCAGCTTCGCCGACGCTTACCCCTTTCTGTTGATTTCAGAAGCCTCACTGGCCGACCTCAACCACCGGCTAGCGGTGCCCATCCCGATGAACCGCTTTCGGCCCAACTTAGTGGTGCAGAACTGCGACGCTTTTGCCGAAGATGGCTGGTCGCGGATTCAGATCGGCGACGCGATCTTTCGGGTGGCCAAGCCCTGCTCGCGCTGCACTATCACGACGGTAGAGCAATCCACAGGCCAGCGCGGCGCAGAACCCCTAAAGACCCTGGCCACGTTTCGCCGCTGGGACGGCCAAATCTGGTTTGGCCAGAATTTAGTTCAAGAGACCTCAGGCGTTGTGCGGGTCGGTGATGCCGTGAAGATTCTAGCGTAGGCGATCGCTCAGGGCTTTTTCCAGAATGGCGTAATTTTAAGCAGCCGCCCCACCTGAGCCAGCTTTGACTTCTCGTAGAGGACCTGTAGCTTAGAAAGCTGGCGATAGGCCTGCTGAAGATCGGAAAACCTGCGCTTAAACTCATCCCGGCTTTCCCGCAGCGTCCCCACCCGCTGGCGCACCTGCTTCAAAATCTCCGTTTTCTCATCAGAGGCGTCGGCGACCGCTGTAAATTGAGCGTTCAACTGCTGAAAGAGGGCAAGCTCCGGCTCGAAAGTCGGGATTTGCGCAATTTGGGCGTCAAGCTGGTCGTTGGCGTACTGGTACAGCTCCAAGTCGAACTGATTGCGCTCTTCAATCATCGCGACAATCTCAGGGTCAACCGCCCGCTTGGGGCGATTTTGGTTGACGTTTTTGTTTTGGTAAAGAATGTTTTTTAGCCCAACGCGGTGGTGCATCAGCAGAACAGATTCATCAAACCGCTCTGTAATCCCCACCACTGAGAAGTGGTCCTGGAAATGCTGCTTCGCTGAATCTAGCAATGCGCGGGTGGATCCCCCCTGGCGCTCCTTATACATAATGCCTGCCAGCTTGTGGGTCTGGTTATTGTCCACCACGGAGGAGGTCTCCAGCCAGGTCTTAAGGGGAACGAACTCCTGAGGTGACTCGCGATTGGGAGGAAAGTAGATGAAGTAATACAGCGACAGCACCCGATCTACGGGGTGCCGCAGCATGGTTATATAGGTACTCTTTTGCGGCAGGTGTCGGTGAGCCCCAAAGGGGATGTGGCCGGCGCGCAGCACCCGCAGCGATCGCCGAGTTTCCTCTGGAATGGTCGCAACCTCATCGACAGACTGAGCATCCCTGAGAAAAAAGTAGTGCTCTGGTGCCACATTATTCTCTAGCAGACGGGCCAGCGTGGTTCCGCCCGTCTTCATGATGTGCAAAAACACCAAACAGTCTGTCGTACTTGTCCCCATGGGCTCCGATGATTCGAGTTACGTTCAGCATTTTGGGAATGCTGACGGGTGATTATGCAGGGCTCGGTGGCATAAGCACGGGCTTATTGCAAATCGCTTGTGGCAAAGCGCTCCTTGCAAATTAAAGATGTGCCTGCGCCAGTAACCGGCTTCTAACTGTCTATCACAATATGTCAACGGTCACCACACCTCATTATCGTCGTCGCCGCTTTGGGCCTGTAGGTCTGGGCCTCGCTGTTTTGGGAGTCGGCGGCGCTGCGATCGCCGCGCTGTTAATCTGGCGAGGAATGCGATCGCCCCTCCCCGAGCTGCCTCCCCCCCTGCCCCAGCATGGGACGATTCAGGCCTATTTCAACCACGCGGAGTCGTTTCGCTATACCCATCCCTACCGGGAGCGGCTCCGTCAGGGTCAGCTCCGTCAGGACCAGCTCCGCCCGGGAAATAACCTAGAGCAGATTATTGTTGAGGCGATCGCCAGCGCTCAGGTCTCTGTTGACATGGCCGTGCAGGAAATCAACCTGCCCAACATTGCCGCTGCCCTAGCGGAGCGCCAGCGGGCCGGCGTGCAGGTGCGGGTGATCGTAGAAAACCAGTATCGCCAGCCCTGGAGCCGCCGCACGGCTGCGCAGATTGGGGGCCTCACCCCCCGCGATCGCCACAAGTACAGCGAGTTTCTGCGGCTGGCGGATGCCGACGGCAATGGCACCGCGTCACCGGCAGAGCAGCAGCAGCACGACGCCCTAGCCCGCTTAGAAGCGGCCAGCATTTCCATTCTCGATGACACCGCCGACGGCTCGAAGGGCAGCGGCCTAATGCACCACAAATTCTTAGTGATCGACGGTCAGACCGTGGTCACGGGTTCAGCCAACTTTACCGTGAGCGGTCTCCACGGCGACCTCGATTCTGCCGCGAGCTTGGGCAACGCCAACCACCTGCTGGCGATCGCCAGCAAAGATTTAGCCCGACTGTTTACCCAAGAGTTTGAGCTGATGTGGGGGGACGGCCCCGGCGGCCAGCCCAACAGCCGATTTGGGCTACAGAAGCCCTACCGCCCTGCCCAAACCCTGTGGATCGAAGACGCTCAGGTGGAGGTGCAGTTTTCCCCCACTTCCCCCACCCAACCCTGGGACGAGAGCGTCAACGGCCTGGTAGGGCGCTGGCTGACCCAAGCGAGCCAGTCCATCGACCTGGCCCTGTTTGTGTTCTCTGACCAGCGCCTCAGCGCCGCGCTCCAAACGCCCCACCGCCAGGGAATACCCATTCGCGCTTTGATTGATTCTGGATTTGCCTATCGCCCCTACAGTGAGGGGCTGGACATGCTGGGGGTTTCCCTGGTCAACGCCCAGTGCCGCTACGACGACGGCAACGCCCCCTGGCTGCCGTCCTTGCCTACGGTGGGGGTACCCACGCTGCCTGAGGGAGACGTGCTGCACCACAAGTTTGCCGTGCTGGACGGCCAGCGGGTAATCACCGGTTCCCAGAACTGGAGCGAGGCGGCCAATACCCGCAACGATGAGGTGCTGCTGGCGATCGCCCATCCCACGGTGGCGGCCCATTTTCAGCAGGAGTTTGACCGGCTCTACGCCCGATCGAGCATCGGCGTGCCGGGATGGCTAACGAAAAAGATTGACCAGGAGCGATCGCGGTGCCGCTAGGCTCACGCTATGCTTGAAACAATCGTCGTTCGCGTTTGCTGATGGGCTTATTTTGCCTCAGGCGCCTCATTTCAAGTGCCTTGGTCCTCTGCTGTCTCTTTGCCTGTAGTCTCTTGGCCTACAGTCCCCCGGCTCAAGCCCGGCTGATGCAGGAGACCCTGGCCTCGGGAGAGCTATTGTACAAGTCGCTGCGATCGCTGCAGGATGACCACGGCTATAGCTGGCAACTGATTGCCTTTAAGACAGACTCTGATCCGCTGGCCCGGCTGAGGCTCGTGGGGTTTCCCACCATTCCCCCTATAGATCACCAAGCTCCCTTAAAAGTGCAAGGCGATGGCGCTGAAGTATCCGTCCCTGATCAGACGCCCCGCTTTGGTGCTGCAGCGCCTCCCTCCACGGTGGCTCAGTACCCACTGGCCCCAATTGTGGCCGCTGCCGACACCCCATTTAAGGCCCTTACCCTAAAGATTCTCAGTCAGCAAAGCCAGCGGGACAGTCTCCATCTGCTGCACGTTCCGAAGAGCGTCGTTAGAGAATGGCAGGCTATCTTAAAGTGTGAGCTGAAGCCCTGCAGTTTCAATTAAGCTTGGACTGAGCCCGTCCTCAAGTCCATTGTCTTAACGCTGGGCTCAGCGGCGCACTGCAGTATAAATAGCACTGCTGAAGTGGTTCAGATTCGCTACATTAGGGCTATGAATCTTGACGCAGAAACGCTCCAGCTTGCTCGTCGTTTCCGGGTCGTTCAGCTAGCGCCGTGAAGAATTAGGAATCAGCCCCGTCTGCCGGTAAACAAGCTGCCAATTATTGCATTATGACATACCGATTTCAACGTCCTGCCCAGCTTGCTGCTGGCGTCGCTGTTCTTCTGACAGCCCTTACCGCAGCGCCAGCGCTACAGGCAGGTCTACAGCCTGCCAGCGCGCAATCCACCCCGTCGGATGAGGCTATTAGGATTCAGGTTTACAGTCGCGCTAGCCCTGCTGTAGTCTCCATTGAGACCGCAACGGGATCCGGCAGCGGCAGCATTATCAGCGCGGAGGGTTTGGTGCTCACCAATGCCCATGTGGTGGAGGGTAGCCGCACCGCCACGGTTTCCCTGGAAGACGGGCGCCGCTTTGAGGGAGACGTCATTGCTTTCGGAGAACCCGGATTAGATCTGGCAGCTATTCAGTTGCGCAACGTCGCCGACCTGCCGTTTATTGCTCTGTCTGAAGAGCCCGTCAGCGTGGGCCAAAACGCATACGCCATCGGGAACCCCTTCGGCCAGTTTCAGGGCACCCTCACTGTAGGCATCGTTAGCCGCATCGACCGCGATCGCGGCCTTATTCAAACCGATGCCGCCATCAACCCCGGTAACTCTGGCGGGCCGCTGCTCAATAGTCAGGGCGAACTAATCGGCGTCAACACCTCTATCTTTACGACGGGGCGGGAAGGCGGCAGCATTGGGATTGGGTTCGCGATCCCAGCCAGCCGCGCAATGTCTTTTTTAGCGGCAGTTCGGAGCGGGGAGGCGCCGCGAGAGTGGGCCCGGTTCGCCAACGTCAAATCTATTACGCCCAATGGCTCGGCAGTCTCTGGGCGGCTCTCCTCAGACAGCAACGTGCTCGAATCTGATCGGAGCTATTACGATGTCTACGCCCTAGACGCTGAGGTGGGCGATCGCATCACGGTGGACATGCGCAGCCGCGAGGTGGATGCCTACCTAATTCTCATTGCCCCAAATGGCCAAGGACTGGCTCAGGACGACGACAGCGCTGGCGGTACCGATGCCCGTGTTGTGGCCACCGCGCCCATTTCAGGCACCTACATGATTCTGGCTAACTCCTACGAGCCGGGGCAGACCGGGGGATACCAGCTTCAGGTGAGGTCAGATAAAGCCAGCGCTGCCGGCTTTTTGCTGCAGGAGGAAAACCTTCTGGGTCCTGGCGCTGCAGTGCTGCCCCAGGACGGGTCGCTGTACCGGGAGCACGCGTTTGAAGGGCGAGCGGGTCAGGCAGTCACCATTGCAATGGAGAGCCGCGAGTTTGACCCTTACTTAATTTTGCTGGGTCCCAATGGTCGCGTTCTGGGGCAAAATAACGATTTTGGCGCGGATACAGTGAACGCCTCCCTCACCTTAATCTTGCCCGAAACCGGCACCTACCGGGCGATCGCCAACGCCGCAACCAGCCAGGGTCGGGGCCGCTATCGGATTACAATTCGCTAGGGCCAGTGTAGACCTGTCTATCACCCACGGGCGTCAGACTTTGCGCGATTTCGCGATTTTAGTATCGCTCTATTGAACTGGGGGATAGGACTAACGCAATAGGGTGGTAGGCTGACGAGATGATAGACACCCCTTTAGACGGGCTAATTCTGCTGCTGTTTGGCGTGCTGACCGGCACCCTGTCTGGCATTCTTGGCATTGGCGGCGGTCTGCTGCTGGTGCCTGCCCTAATCCTGTCGGGGGTGTCGGCAACGGTGCAGGCTACGGCCACTAGCCTGATTGGTGTTTTTCTCAGCGCCACCTCCGGCAGTGTACGAAACTGGCAGGCCGGAGCGCTGAACTGGCGGGTCTCCCTGACGCTAGCGGCCTTTGGCATCATCACAGCCCAAGTCGGAGCGCTCCTGGGCGATCGCCTGCCCGATGTCACGCTGTCTCTGGGCTTCGCAGCGCTGCTGCTGGTGACCATTTACTTGATGAGCTTGCGAAAGCGGCTGCGTCAGTCAACCGACCAGCCAGAGAGTGCGCCACAGTATGCCCTCCTGCCCACTGCTGGAATTGGTCTTTTGGCGGGGCTTTTGTCTGGGCTGTTTGGAGTGGGCGGCGGTGTGGTGATGGTGCCGCTGCAGACCTTGATTTTGGGTGAACCCATTAAAGCCGCCGTGCGCAATAGCCTGGGGGCGATCGTGCTGATTGCGGCCTCTGGATTAGTTCGGCACGCGCTGCAGGCCAATGTGCTGTGGATACCGGGCCTCTGCCTCGGCATAGGCGGCATCGTCGGCGCCCAGTACGGTGCCAGGCTACTGCCCAAACTACCAGAGCGCACGGTCAGTTTGGCCTTCCGCGCCCTGCTGCTGGCGATGTCAGTCTATATGGTCGTGCGGACGCTGTAGCTACGCCACGCCCCGCGATTTTGGTCAAAAATTCAGCCTCCGTGAACAAGTCTTCAGGGCCTTCCACACGGTCGAGAAAGACTTTGCCGTTGAGGTGGTCTAGCTCGTGCTGAAAAATGCGGGCGACGAACCCGACCAGGGTTTGACGCTGCGGCTGACCCTGGCGATCGCAGTAGCTGACTTCAATGGTGGGATAACGCGGCACCAAACCTCGCTGGTCAGGTACGCTCAGGCAGCCTTCCCAATCCTTCTCAGGGGTGCCCTGATAGCTGATCAGCTCAGGGTTGATCATGGGTGTGGGCGCCATCATTGGCGCGTAGGGATAGCGGGGGTTGGGGTGGGACGCGACCACCAGAATCCGTCGGGAAACGCCGAGTTGAGGGGAGGCGATGCCCACGCCGTTAGACTGCTGCAGGACATCAAGCATTTTGTCAATTAGAGCCTGAATTTCGGGCTTATCGACACACTGAACGCACTGGGCAACCTGACGCAGAATTGGATTACCGAGCTGAACGGGCTGATTTGACATCGCTGTAAGTGTTTCTGAGTTACCCAAGTGAATTAAGGCTTCTTGTCAATCATGTTGCCCTAAGCGTCAGCGCCAATGCAATAGGAATTCTGTATCGAAGGCGCCAAAGCTGGAAAAGACTGCTTTAATAAGTAGACCGGCAAATTTACTTTTCTTAAAACAAGTTCGCGCTGATTTGTCCCCCTGGATGGATATGCCAGGGGACATTATCCGCATGACCAATTGTTCCCGTACAAATCTAGGCTGAAGCTTTAGGTTTCAGCCATTTCTTAGGACCCTGCTCATATGACCTTTGGTACGTTTGATGCTCCCCGCCGCCGCTGGCCTGTCATTCTCAGCACCGTCGGCCTCCATGCAGGTGTCTTACTCTCCCTTATACCCGGGACCTTTAGCTGGGGCGCCGTTGGCGCTGCCGCCCTGTTGTATTACATCACCATCGGTTTAGGCATTGCTCTAGGGTTTCACCGTCTCGCCAGCCATCGCAGCCTGAGACTTCCAAAGTGGCTCGAATACAGCCTGATTCTTTGCGGTACCCTGGCTGCTCAGGGCGGGGTAATTGGCTGGGTCGGCTACCATCGCCTCCACCACCGCCACACCGATCAGCGACTCGACCCCCACGACTCAACCCAGGGCTTCTGGTGGAGCCACATCTCGTGGCTGATGCACGAGGTTCCCTCAACTAAAGAGATGACGCCGCAGATTCGTGACATCGTTGATGACCCGTTCTACCGCTTTTGCCATCGGCACTATGTTGCCCTACAGCTCGGTCTTGCTGTGCTGCTCTATGCATTAGGCGGCTTGTCATTCGTTGTATGGGGCATCTTTGTGCGTCTGTTCATCGGCTTTCACAGCACCTGCTGTGTCAATAGCGTTTGCCACATGTTCGGCTACCGCAGCCACGAGGTGCCCGATCGCTCGACAAACTGCTGGTGGGTGGCGCTGCTCACTTTTGGAGAGGGCTGGCACAATAATCACCACGCATACCAAGCCTCTGCACAAACCGGCACCCGATGGTGGGAAATAGACCTCACTTGGCAAACGGTACGACTGCTAAGGGTGCTGGGCTGGGCAACCCATGTGAAAACGAGCAAAGTTACCCGGAAAAGCTGTCACTTGACATGACATCAGCCACATCGCAGCTTGTGTAGATGGGGACTGCAGGACGTTAAGTTATCCTTAATATCCCAATCAGCGTTAACGCTATCCCCCAGAATCAGACACAGGAGTTTTTGAAGCGAGACTGAGGCAGCGTGGCGTCAATTACCGGAACGAATGGACGGGATTTTCTTGAGGGCACTGGGCGTGCGGACACAATCACTGGCCTGGCCGGTAACGACGCCATCTTAGGCTTAGGGGGTAATGACGCCCTGATTGGCGGCGCCGGTCGAGATTTTATTGTCGGCGACTTGGGCGATGACATCCTCGTCGGCGACGCGGGAGGCGATCGCCTCCGGGGAGGTGGGGGACGCGATCGCCTTTCCGGCGGCGACGGGCCTGACCGCCTCGATGGGGATGCCGGACGGGACGTGCTCTTCGGCGATCGCGATGACGACTTTCTGACGGGGAGCGGGGGCAACGACGTTTTAGATGGGGGACCAGGAGACGATCGCCTGGTGGGCAGCGCGGGGAGCGACGAGCTTATGGGGGGAACGGGACGCGACACCCTGCTTGGCGGCGCTGGACAGGACACGCTTTTAGGCAATGACGGTAACGATCGCTTGAGAGGCGGTGACGGTGCAGATAGCCTGCAAGGAAACGACGGCAATGACAACCTCATGGGCGATCGGGGTGCCGACCGCCTGCAAGGGGGACGCGGTAGCGATACCCTCGGCGGCGGCCAGGACGATGATCTGCTTCAGGGAGACTCAGGCAACGATTTGCTCAACGGCGGTGCGGGGCGCGACACCCTAGAGGGCGGCACGGGCAATGATTCACTAGACGGTGGCGCGGACGGCGATATCCTCAAAGGCGGGCGCGGACGCGACAGGCTTATGGGAAGCAGTGGTGACGATAATCTCAGCGGTGGCGGCGATAATGATGTCCTTAACGGTGGCCGCGGCAATGATGTGCTCAATGGCGGTAGCGGACGAGACGAGCTGCGGGGCGGCGGCGGCGATGACATTTACGTGGTAGACGCCGAAGATAGCATCATTGAAGTCGGCAGCGGTCGGGATACCGTCATTGCCCGCAGGGATTTTACCCTAGGCAACAGGCTAGAGAACCTGACGCTGGTGGGCAATGCCGCCCTGGAAGGCCGTGGAAACGCCCTCAACAACACTATTCTCGGAAATGCGGGACGTAACCTGCTGCAGGGCGGAGGCGGAAACGATGAGCTTTTGGGCGCTGGCGATCGCGATCGACTCTTGGGCGAGGCCGGGAACGATAATTTGCAGGGCGGTGATGGTAACGATCAGCTCGCGGGCGGCGCGGGGCGCGATATCCTCACGGGCGGGCTAGGGCGCGATCGCTTCATATTTGACCGCGCCCGCGAGGGCCGCGACCAAATCACTGACTTCACCTTAGGGCAAGATCGCATCTTTATCTCTGGCAGCGGCTTCGGTCTCGGACTGCGGCAGGGCGCTCTGAGGGCGGGGCGTTTTACCCTGGGCCGTGGGGCTAGCGATAGGGGCGATCGCTTCATCTATAATGCAGCGTCGGGCCTGCTGTTTTTTGATGCAGACGGAACGGGAAGCCAGCGGCAAAGAGCAATTGCCCAGCTGAACGTTGGCACCCTGAGGGCTGCTTCTATTGTGATTACAGCCTAATAGGCATTTTTAGTCTTGCCGGCTCTACGCCTTCTCCAGCGAAAGCAACAGCATATGCAGCAGCGCTGCTAGTGCTTGCTGGTTTGCCTCAGGCAAAGCACCAAGAAGATTCTGCATATTGTCGATGTGGGCCTCAACCGCGATTTCAATGAGGTCAAACCCCTTCGTGATCAGGTGAATTAGGGTACCCCGGCGATCGCCGCCATTTCGGTAATTTCCGAAAATCTGTAGCTATGGTGCCTCAGCCGTGCCGCTAAACACCTTGACTGCCGGCCCCGTCATGTAAAGGCGGTTGTTCTCTCGCCACTCGATGTCTAAATTGCCTCCCGGCAGCTCTAGGGTCGCGTGGCGATCGCTCTTCCCGTTCAGCGCCGCCGCCACCAGCGAGGCGCAGGCCCCCGTCCCGCAGGCCAGGGTTGCCCCAGCGCCCCGTTCCCATACCCGCATTTTCAAGTAGTCCCGCGACACCACCTGAATGAACTCAGTATTAGTGCGCTGGGGGAAGGCCGGGTGGTGCTCAAACTGAGGACCGATGGCGGCTAGGTCAATGGCCTCCGCGTCATCCACAAAGGTAATGCAGTGGGGGTTGCCCATGCTCACCGCTGTCACCCGCCAAGACTGACCCGCCGCTTCAATCGGGCAATCCACCACTTTGTCCTCCGGAGCGACCAGCGTCGTGGGAATTTGGTCTGCCAGCAGAAATGGCTCTCCCATATTCACCGTCACCTGGCCATCGCGGCGCAGGGTGGGCTGTATGATGCCCGCCTTGGTATCGATGCGGTAGCTGGGCTCTTTTTGGGGATCAGCGCCGTCAATGTCGGCGACGAACTTGGCCAAACAGCGGATGCCATTGCCGCACATCTCCGGCTCTGAGCCATCGGAGTTGAAGATGCGCATAGTGTAATCGACGCCCCCTTCGGCGGGCAGGGCAAAGATGACGCCGTCTGCCCCTATCCCAAAGTGGCGATCGCACCACTGAATTGCCTCAGCGGGCGTTAAAGCCGGCTCAGCCTGATGGCGATTGTCCAGCAGGATAAAGTCGTTGCCGAGCCCGTGATATTTTGCGAAGCGGTGGGGCATGTTGTGAACCATATAAGGTGCTCCTCTTGGAGTCTATCTGATACATTTGTGAGCATTGACCCGTAAACCCGACCTCAGGCCGAAGCGCTACCCATGACGACTATCGAGTTCAATCCTGATTTGCCTAGTGTAAGACAAATTCAAACCTTCATCCGCGAGGGGCAAGAGGTCGAGCTGAAGCTAACGACTAATGACATCCTCACGGGCAAGATTCGCTGGCAAGATACCACCTGCCTCTGCTTAATGGATCAATACAACCAGCCGACGCTGATTTGGCATCAGGCGATCGTGTTTATCAAGCCCAGGATTTAAACGACGCAGGGGTTAGCGGCTATCGTCTAAATCGTCTTTAAGGAAACCACCGTTGACGTAAACCGGAGCAAAAGTCTTGAGTGGCGAAACCAACGCAGTTCCTTGGGATGAGACTTCTGGCTAACCCTTAGGGCTAAAAGTTGACGGAGCGTGTAGATGTCATATTGCACGGGATATTTGCTTTAGCTGATTGCGCAAATCGGCAATTTTTTGTGCTTTTTACTGCTCGTCGCAGACGATACTAGGTGCAGGAAAGAGTACGTTTTTCTACGACGCAATACGTGTTTGCTAACTTCTAAAGTAGCTTTTGGCGATCGCAAGATAAGCACCGAAAACACCTTAAGCAGAATGGCCAACGCTATATGAAGTGCTGCAAACTTACGCAGTAATTCCGAGCTCTTCTATATGCTCATTAGAACAGTAAAAAAAGTGACTACAAGCCATAAACGGCCTGTAGTCAAAAACGTTTTTTGGTGCAAATAACAATCCTTAAAAGGAGGTGAAACTAGCAAACCGTACAGCAGTTCTGATTGCGCCGCTGCCTTGACATAAATGGCTATATCGCTTTCCCTGTGCCAAATCCCTATACTTTCAATGCATGGGGGCTGCAGATATGTAACTCGCTCTTGTCTTCCTATATTTAAGGTAACAAGGCCTTACATCGGTAGAAAAGAGTAGTGGGTTGCCCTTCAGAAAAAACTCAAAAAACTACTTGCTCTGTACACACCAACTTTGCAAAATGCCAAATCTGAAAGTCATGAGCGAAATAGAGCGTGAACAGTGTCCTATCAAATGGCCCGTTGGTCCCAACGGGCTCTATCGGAAAAAAAGGAGAACACCGATGAGTAAAGTTTCGTTGCACGTTCCAATCATAACTGCCCTTGTTGTTGTAGCAATCGTGGCTGTATCCACTCTTTACTCTGGTTGCAATGGAGGAGTCATCTTTGAAGTTGGACCAACCGGAATCATCTTTCAATCTGAAGGCTGTAAGCCTATCAATGTAGCGCCAACACTTCCTCGGCTGCCTACTCATACAACGTCAGATAACGGATGAGGCTTACTAGTGACTGATACATAGCGAGCCATAACTAAATCTTGAAGGGTGTACTCCCCCAACATTTAGTTGTGGCTATACATACACTAGTAGGGTCGTGCACTGATGCGTTGAGGCATTTGCTGTGACAGATTGCGTAAACCAGCATCGCTTAGTGCCTTTTGCTACCCGTAAAAGGTATTGCCAGATGCAGAAAAGGGCAGGCTTGTCTACAGCGCAATGCGTGTTTTCCCTTGTCTGGAGCCGTCTCTGGCGATCGCAAGATAGCGCCGAAAGTTTATTGTGACTTCGCAGTTTAGCCGATGGATGTTTATACGGAGTTCATTGATTACCATGAGACATGGTTTAGATTAGATGTATAGAAGGCTACGGACAAGCATATATTGTATTTGTCCTGTCGCTTATGACAATGTTTTTGGTTCAGACCCTAACGTGGCATAAGCAACAGGACGTTTGCGATATTCTTGAGTCTTCTAATTTGCATCATTTTCTGAACTTGTCAGAAACACAGCGTTAGCTACTTTGCTTAGACCATTTTTGGTGCTGAACCGGAGAATTCTAAAGCTAAGTGGTGCTCCACCGCGCATAAAGCTTTGCGGCGGTGGTTAACAGCTTCAGGGGTGCTTCTACAGGCTTTACAGCTCAAGAACAGTCACTTCCTCGGAATATAATGAACACCTTTTTGAAATTTCGCTCACGTAGACACGGCTTCGTTCAATTGACATCGTGGTTTGGACTTGCTGCTGCGGCTATCATCATTGCAGACTACCAGCCTCCCGAGCAGCAGCTTCCGCCCACCGACTACCCCCCCACAACAGCCAGCCAACCAGCCCAACAGTCCGTTAATATGTTCCTCAGCTAGCATACTGAAGCTAGGGCACTGATTGACTCAAGGGGACAGACCAGCGAAACCGCTGCAGCAGACTAAACCCCATATAGATCCAGGTCAAACGCACTCGAGACTAGAACCAGGCAGCGATAAACCAACGACGACACATTGTGCGCTCTCATCTTTGAGACGAGTATTGATGAGACCGGCATTGCTCACCGAGACGAGCCAATGCCCTCTACCACAAGCCTAAAGATTGTAGATTTCGACAGGCTCTATTGCATCGGCCAGCTCAAACCCAAAGACTTGAGCATAAAAATAGAGCTCCGCATCAAGTGCACGCTTGATATTCTCTGCTTTGCGAAACCCGTGCTGCTCCCCTTCAAACAGAACATAAGCCACCGGTAGCCCTTTCTTCTTCAAGATGTCTACCATCATTTCCGCCTGGTTTGGCGGAACAATTTTATCTTCGTCTCCCTGAAGGAAGATCACGGGACAAGACAAGCGATCTGCAGCATGGATGGGCGATCGCTCTACGTAGCGCGCCTTTTCGGCCGGATAGGGGCCGATGAGGCTATCCAAATAGCGAGACTCAAACTTGTGGGTATCTTGCGCTAGGGCTTCGGCATCGCTGACGCCGTAGAGGCTTGCCCCTGCCTTGAAGGTGTCGCGAAAGGTCAAAGCCGCCAGCGTGGTGTAGCCACCCGCGCTGCCCCCGTCGATCATCAGGCGATCGCCGTCAGCCTTACCTTCATCCACCAAGTACTGCGCTCCGTTGACGCAGTCGTCCACATCCACAATGCCCCAGTTCCCTTTGAGCCGCTCCCGGTACGCCCGGCCATAGCCCGTGCTGCCCCCATAGTTCACGTCCAAAATGGCAATGCCCCGGCTCGTCCAATACTGAATCCGCAGATCCAGGGCTGTGGAGGTGGCTGCGGTCGGGCCACCGTGAATTTTCACCAGCAGCGGCGGGCGATCGCCCTCAGGGGCCACAAAATCCTGATTTTTCGGCGCGTAGTAAAAGCCATAGGCGCTCTTCCCCCCTATGGTCGGAAACTCAACCGTCTCGGGAGCGGAGAGGTAGGCTGGGTCCAAATCAATCTGGCTTGATTGCTGAAGTTCATGAGTCTCGCCCGTTTCCAGGTCGAGGGTCGCCACTGCGCTGACGCGGTTGGGGGAGGCGCCGATGAAGGCGACGCCGCTGGCGTTCACCTGCAGGCTGCCGAGACCGGTGTAGGGTAGCTCGATGGGGGTGAGAGTTTGTGTGCTGGGGGTGAGTTCGGCAAAGTGCTGCTTTCCGCCTTCGATGTAGGTGCAAAGCAGCCTGTCCGCTGAGCGAAACCCGTAGGTGGACATGCGGAACACCCAGTGGGGCAACCCGAACTCGGCGGCGCGGGAACAAATGGCTTGAATAAACCCATTGACGGGCTGCCAGCGGTAGAGGTTCCACCAGTTGGTGCGATCGCTGATAAAGTACAGCGTCCCGTCTGGCGACCACTGGGGCTGGACTACGGCCTCGGTGCGGCTGCCGGCGATCTGCTGCGGCTCCCCTAGGGTTCCGCCCTCATTCACCGACGCCACCCACAGCGCTGTGCCGTCCCACGGCATGTCGGGGTGGTTCCAGCTTATCCAGCTCAAGTGAGTCCCGTCAGGGCTGAGTCGCGGGGCGGAGTAGAAGTCGCTTCCGCTGGCTAGGGTTTCCTCTGTCCCATCGACCAAAGATACGCTGACCACCGTGTTGACGGCCTCACCGTCGCCGCTGTGGTCTTCGCGCACGCAGATCAGCCGCTGGCGGGGCTGGTCTAAAACCGCGTCGGCGTACCGACAGCCGTTGTCGGCGGCCGTCAGGGGGGTAGGCGCCTGCCCAATCACCTGCTGGTAGAGCCGCTGGTCCGCAAAGTTAGAAAAATAGACCGTCCCCCCCTCGACGATGTAGGCGCCGCCGCCGTATTCGTGGACCCGCGTGCGGACGTTGAAGCCGGGGGGCGTGACGTCGGTCTTGGTGCCATCTGACGACTGCTGCACCACCACATAGCGCCCCCCTTCAGCAGGGCGGCCCTCCAGCCAGCAGACGGTCTCTCCATCGAGGCGCACTTCCCCCAGCCGAATAGTGCTAGCCACGATTAAGTCGGAGGTGATGGGAGATTTCCAGGAACCGTAGGGTGCAGTCGTTGCCATGGTGAAGGGGGTATATAGAGAGGGGCACGTCGTACTCTACCCCAATTATTCCGGACAGGCCATCGCTAGACGGAAGACTGTAGTGGTAGATGCACCCTGATTCGGCTCGAAGCGGTTTTCCGTTTCGGGCCTTTTCTGTTTAAAGGTTTAAATTTGAGGGCATTGGGCGCCGTCTTTCAGTTTGGCCCCAGCGGTCTATTTAAATATCTTCTATGATATAAGTCGCATTTAATCCGCTGCGCAACCATGTCTTCCACCGCCACGCTATCCACTAGCACCGCTCCCCCCCTGCTGGGGGCTTCCCTCGACGAGCTGACGCAGTGGGCGCAGCAGCAGGGGCAGCCCGCCTATCGCGGCAAGCAGCTTCATCAGTGGATTTACGCCAAAGGGGCCCGGTCCCTGGGGGAAATCACCGTGTTCTCCAAGCAGTGGCGAGAGGCGATCGCCGACGTACCGGTGGGGCGATCGCTGCTCCACCACCGCGCCCAGGCCCCTGACGGCACGGTCAAATATCTGCTGCGGCTGGAAGACGGTCAGGTGATCGAAGCCGTGGGTATTCCCAGCGGCAAGCGGCTCACGGTGTGCGTCTCGTCTCAGGTGGGTTGCCCCATGGCCTGCGACTTCTGTGCCACAGGCAAAGGCGGCTTTATTCGCAACCTGGTGCGTCACGAGATTGTAGACCAAGTACTGACGGTGCAGGAGGACTTCGGGCAGCGCGTCAGCAATATTGTGTTTATGGGTATGGGGGAACCGCTGCTCAACGCTGATAATGTGCTGGCCGCGGTGCGATCGCTTAACCAAGACGTTGGCATTGGGCAGCGCAACATCACCCTCTCTACGGTTGGCATTCCGGGGCAGATTACCAAGCTGGCCCAGCATCAGCTCCAGGTCACCCTGGCCGTGAGCCTGCACGCCTCCAATCAAACTATTCGAGAGCAGCTCATCCCTAGCGCGAAGGGCTATGACATTGCCCAGATCTTGGCAGAGTGCCGTGAGTACGTGGCGCAGACCGGACGGCGAGTAACCTTTGAGTACATTGTCTTGGCTGGGCTAAATGATTCTCAAAGCCATGCCGATGAGCTGGCCTGCCATCTCAAAGGTTTCCAGAGCCACGTCAACCTCATTCCCTACAACCCTATTGCTGAGGTGGACTACAAACGCCCCACGCCAGCGCAGATTCAAGCTTTTGAAGCCGCCCTTAAGCAGCACCACATTGCCGTCAGCGTCCGCCGCTCCCGTGGGCTGATGGAGGACGCGGCCTGCGGCCAGCTGCGCGCCTCTCGAATTAGCTAGGGCCGCCGCATAAGCGAAAGACCACAGGCTGAAGGTCTAGCCTGTGGTCTGGTGTAATCACAATCGCGGTGGATGCACTTAGGCTATAGCGCTGGGATACCCGGCGCGTAGGCTTCAACAACGTGGCCCGTCCGTGAGCAGGTCACCATAAGGTAGTCGCAGCCGTGACACTGCGTCCTGACCAAGGCATCCTCTATTAGATAGTGTCGCTCCGCAAGACGGCCACAGTTGGGACACCGAATCGCCTGTACTGTTTTTTGAATTGTGCGCATGATTGAGTCTGTTTTTGTCAAAGGTAGATTTGATGTTAAAGATGCCCCTCGCCGGTAGGGCTCAGCAGAAAGCTATGGCGCCAGCGGCAAAAAGGATGGTTTGAAAAACTGATTTCAAAGTAAGAAATGGACCGCAATTTTAACAGAAAATTGAAATTCGTAATATTGCTAAATCCTTAGCTGTATTGCTTCATTATTGCAACACATAGCTCGATTTGACAACTAGCCCATCAGGTGAGATTTCGAGAAAAGGCCTTACATAGTGGGCGATCCCCGCTTCGGCAACGCCGAGCGCAACTGAGGGTGAGAAGACTTCTGGGCGTGTCCGTGCGTTCGCAAGATATCATCCTGTTGGCTGGGGATCAGTGATTGAGGGCTCAAGCTCACCTATTATTAGCCACGGTAAAATAATTGTTATTATCCGGCATCGTGGCAATCTACGAACAACAATTAAGACAAGATTAAATTTTATTTGAGGCGATCGCCTTCAGACTAATAGCCCAGGCTCTGAGCAGTTCGGCTGCGTTCTAATCTGGCTAAGATTACGCTAATCATTTCTGAAATCGGTTCAAACGGTATCAATGGATGCTTGACTTTTAACCGAACATATCTGCTAACCTGCTCAATAAGGATTATTCCTGCTTAACGCTTTCATACCTGCCGTTGCCGTGAGCACCAGACGCCTGCCCGAAACGATTGCCCACGTCAGAGTAACCCGTCAGTCTTGGACCCAAGGCAGACTTGAAGGCGAAGTCCATGCTGGCAGCTATCAGTGGACCTTTGAGTGGACTTTTCGAGGTGGAAAGCTGACGGTCCAGCCTGCCCTGGGACGGGCGCTAATCAAGGATCCGCTAGGACGCTTCTTGGAGCGCTCTGATTACCAGCTTGAGCCCGGTGGAAACTACACCTTTAAGATTCGGGCCAAGCTTTAATGCCTACAAGTTTTCGTGGGCTGCGGCCCATTATCCATAAGTGCGTTTTGGTTCGGTCAGCGGGAGCTAGGAATTCATAAAGCTTAGATGAACACGCGCGTGCCCATAGCCTTGTAAAACTTCTCTTGGAGTAGAGCAGTAGAGGCTGTCAAGGGTAATCGTCTGCCATACTGCGAATTAAGCTTGAATGAAGTGAAGGCTTTGTCCTACTCATCCTCAATCGCATCATATAGGTTGGGTTAAATCTTCATAGACATTTTCTTTTTTTTGGGATCACATCTGTCCCAAGGCTTATTTTCAGCATCGGCCCCTGAGCAGGTTCAAGAAGGATATGACTCTTCCCATCGCTTACCCTGTCGTAGGCCATGTTCCAAAGTGGCTGTTTGATCGATTTGGCTTTTTAGAAGCGTGCGCCGCTAGTAGAGCGCGTATCGTTAAGCTCAAGTTTGGGAAGCAGGTCTATCTACTCAACGCTGCCGATGACATCAGGCACGTGCTGGAAACAGATCACGAAAGTTACTCAAAAACGCTTCGACTGAATGACTCAGCGGGAAAGCAGCTATTTGGAGATAGCGTTCAGGTCCAGTATGGCGCAGGTCACCGGCAGCAGCGCCGTCAGCTGCAGCCGGTATTTATGCGGCAGGCGATCGCCGGTTTTGCGCCTCAAATTGCTTCAACGGTAGACTCCTGTCTAGCGCACTGGCGTGATGGGGATGTAATTGACATTGTCAGCAGCACGCTGAGACTTGTACATCGCGTCTTAGGGAAGATGCTGTTTGACCGAGACTTTAGCCAGTGCGATCGAGCCTTAGGGGAAGCGATTTTTCTGAGGCGGCAGCAGGTCAATCAGCAATTTAGCTTGCGGGTTCCTCCGTTGATGCTGTTGATGACGGGAAAGCAACAGCGTGCTTCGCGGACGCTGCAATGGCTAGAGCGCGCTATGGACAGCGAGATTCAGGCCCGCCAACAGCACCCCGAGCAATACTCAGATCTGCTGTCTCTCTTAATTCAACGTCAGTCTACTCGGGATGACTCCGCTAATAAGCGGCTGCGGGACGAAGCATTGGCCACGTCAGGAGGGTATGAAACCATCGCTGCCGTCGTTATCTGGACCTGGTATCTGCTGGCGCTGCACCCCCATAGCGAAGCCAAGGTCGTGCAAGAGATCGCGCAGGTTTTGGGGACGCGATCGCCCACAGCCGAGGATATTTCTAACCTGACGTACACCAAACTCGTCATAGAAGAGTCGCTTCGCCTCTATCCACCAACCTGGATATTTGTGCGCATCGCGCAGCAGTCCGACCATCTGCCCAGCGGAACCCGGCTTCATCGCGGCGACAAGCTCTATTTGTCTCCATACCTAATTCACCGCCATCCCGACTACTTTCCCAGCCCCCATCAATTTGATCCGGAGCGATTTAGCGACGCCGGTAGACGTTCGCGCCCAAAATTTAGCTACTTTCCTTTTGGGGGCGGGCCTCGGGTCTGCATCGGGCAAACCCTAGCAGAAATGACCGCGATTTTGGTCTTTGTCGCTATGGTGCAGCGTGTCCGGCTCACGCTCCTGCCCCACCAGCGCGTCGCCCCAAGTCCTCAAATTACCCTCTTACCAGGGCGGCCCTTAAACATGACGATTGAGCGTTTGGATAGTGCCAGATGACGCCATCTAAAGCTCTCACGAAGGCGCGACTGCTGAGCGGAACCACTTGGATCGCGTTGGCAGAAGCCATCATGCTGCCGACCGGGTTTCTGACGGTTGTCTTTTTGACGCGACAGCTTGGCCCTGAGGGATATGGCCTATTTGCCTTAGCGGCAACACTCGTCACTTGGATTGAGTGGGGCATCAACTCAATTTTCTCTCGAACCACCATTAAGTTTGTGGGAGCAGCTTCAGACTGGCGCGCCGTCGCTGCAGTAGTGCTGCGATTGCAGTTTGGATGCAGCCTTTTAGCAGCGCTGGCTTTAGCGTTGGCGGCGCCCGCGATCGCCTCGGCATTGAATGAGCCTGCTCTGACGCAGCTGCTGTGGCTGTTCGCGCTTGAAATCCCGCTCTTCAATCTGGCTCTGGCCCACCAAAATATTCTGGCTGGGCTCGGACGCTTTGGGCTGCGGGCGATCGCCGGCGCTGGCCGCTGGGTGGCTCGCCTGCTGCTGATTGTAGGTCTTGTTAAGCTTGGCTTCTCGACACTGGGGGCTGTATTTGGGAGCCTGGGAGCGCTGCTGGTCAGCTTGATCATCTGCCGCTGTGCTATCCGCCCCTCAATCTTCTATCCCACGCGCTTTCCCGCCAGGCAGCTTGCGGGCTACGCTGTCCCTCTGTTTTTATCTGCACTGGCAATGCGGCTCTATGGCCAGGTGGATCTCATCGCCCTCAAAGCGTTGGGCGGAACGGCTGAGCAGGCTGGGCGGTACGCCGTAGCGCAGAACCTAGCGCTGCTGGGCGGAGTTTTGGGGCCGGCCCTAGTCCCCGTCTTGCTCACCAAGCTAAGTCAGCTCTCAAGTCAGGAACAGCTTCAGCAGATCAGAGCGCTCAGCCGCGCCGGAATGCGGGCGGTATTTCTTCATCTACCCATTGCTGGCATTGTGGTTGGGTCGTCATCAGAAATTGTGCGCGGCCTGTTCGGAAATGACTACGCCCTGGCCGCTCCGCTATTTAGCGTCCTGTTTCTGGCTGCGATCGCTACCGTCATGATTGTGGTCACCAGCACGATTTTGATCGCCTCCGATCGGCCCCGGTGGACGCTGGCGATCGCGGCTCCCCTGCTGCTGCTGGCGCTATCGGGTCACTGGCTTTTCATCCCAAGGTGGGGAGAGACGGGCGCATCGGTGACAACACTACTCGTCGCCCTCGTCGGTGCCCTAGCCGGGCTGCTCGCAGTCTACATCAGATGGCGGGTTGTCCCACCGAGGATGACGCTGGGGCGCTGCTGTCTCATGTTTGCGGGGATGTGGGCGGCAGCAGCAGCCTGGCCCGTCTCGGGAGGGTTACTGCTGCTCAAGTTACCTGCTTTAGGGTTGGCTGCTCTTTTGGGGCTCTGGCTCCTGGGGGAGATTGATGCCGCCGACAGGGCATTACTACGCCACCTTGTTTTAGAAAAGCTTCAGAAAACGTAGATCAGTCATGAATTTCCATAGCACTTCAGTCAACAGGCTGAGATGAAAGCGATGTCAACCCAACCGATAGACTTTTCCGTTATTATTCCGACCTACAATCGTCCGCAGCAGCTTACCGCCTGTTTGAGGGCGCTGGTGCAACAGACCTATCCCAAAGAGCGGTTTGAGGTGATCGTGGTCAATGACGGTGGGACACCTTTGACGCCAGTCATCGAGCCCTTCCGGGAGCGCCTAGGGATAGCGCTCATCGAGCAGGCCAATGCTGGACCTGCCCAGGCCCGAAACCGGGGTGCAACAGTCGCCCGAGGCAATATCCTGGCCTTTACCGACGATGATTGTTGCCCAAGGGCAGACTGGCTGCGGCAGCTCGCAGGACAGCACGAGAAAATACCCCATGCCCTCCTTGGCGGACAGAGCATCAATGCCCTATCTCAGAATCTCTACTCTGCAGCAAGTCAGCTCATTGTCGATGTTGCCTACCAATACTTCAATCCTGACCCAACTCGGGCCCAGTTTTTCGCATCCAATAACATGGCGTTTCCCCGCCTGGACTTTTTGCAGCTCGGCGGGTTTCATCCCAACTTTCGCACCTCTGAGGACCGGGAAATCTGCGATCGCTGGCTGCGAAGTCAGCGCACTATGGCATACGTTGACTCTGCTCAAATTGATCACGCCCACCCCCTGACGCTGTCTCGCTTTTGGCGACAGCACCTCAGCTACGGTCGTGGTGCATTCTACTATCACCGGATTCGCATGCAGCGGGGCGAGGCCCCCTTCAGGCCCGATTTCTCCTTTCATCGGCTGCTGTTGGTCGTGCCCTTTAAGCGCTTTCCAGTGCACCAGGCGATCGCCATCGTGGTTCTGATGAGTCTCTCTCAAGCGGCCAGCTTAGTCGGCTACCTGCAGGCTCAAAGCAGCCCGCCGCTCAGCCCAGAGGCGATGAGTAACGCGCCGCTGCCTCTGAGCGGGGCCGTCGAGGTTGAACAGTGTGGCAATGGTACCTCCGTAGGGCAGCGTTTTTGGCCCAATTGATTTAGATGCACCAGATCCAATCTTTAGAGCACACCGGAGGTCACAGCGCCATGACACCTTATAAGCTATCAGTCATTTTAATCACCTCAGATCACTTCAACAGCATTCGCAAAACAATCGGATACCTGCAAAAGCAAACCATTCAGCCCGACATCGAGCTAATAATCGTAGCGCCCTCTTACTCAGAAATCACGACGGACTTAGACAGTGGTGTGCTCTCGGCCCAGCTCTCTGGGTTTGCAAACTACCAGATCGTCGAAATCGGCCCTATCGTTTCCATCGGTCGGGCCTACGCGGCAGGCGTCCGTGCGGCCCAGGCCCCCGTCGTCGCCCTCGGAGAAGACCACTGCTTTCCCGAGCCGGGCTGGGCGGCGGCGCTGGTGAGCGCTCACCAACAGCCCTACGCTGCTGTCGGGCCGGCGCTGCGCAATGCTAATCCCGGTTCGGCCATTAGCTGGGCCGACATGCTGATTGCCTATGTCCAGTGGATGGATCCGGCGGTGGGTCAAACCGTGAACTTCTTGCCTGGCCACAACAGCAGCTACAAGCGGGAAATCCTCCTAGACTACGATGATCTTGAGGAGATGATGGAGTCGGAAACGCTGCTGCACTGGGACCTGCGATCGCGGGGCTACGAGCTCTACCTTGAACCAGCCGCCAAAGCCGCCCACACCAACTTTGCCCAGCTCTTTCCCTGGCTGCCAGTGCAGTTTCGCGCCGGCCGCATTTTCGCGGGCGGGCGCGCTCAGGTAGAGGGCTGGTCTGGGCTAAAGCGGCTCAGCTATGCGGCAGCCTCGCCCCTGATTCCAGTGGTGCGGATGGCGCGAATTTTGGGCGCCTTAAGCCAGGGCGATCGCCCCCAGGTGAAGATAGCCGCCGGCACCCTACCCATGACACTGCTGGGGCTGATAGCCGATGGGCTAGGTCAGATGGTGGGCTATGGCTGGGGCTATGGCGATACGCTGCAGGACTACGCTGCAGCAGAATTCCATCGGGAGCGCTACCTCGCCAATTCAGCTCAGTCTAGTGGGCACAAGCCATGCTGATCGATGGACGCAGCCTGACGCAAGCCACGCCGCTCCAGGCGGATATCTGCATTGTCGGAGCGGGCGCAGCTGGGCTGACGCTGGCCCAGGCGCTTGATGGTGCCCCATTCTCGGTTTTGCTCATTGAGAGCGGCGGCCTGCGTGAGGAGGCCAAAATCCAGTCCCTAGCCGACGGCACATCGGAGGAGCCTTACCCATTTTTAGACTCCCGCGCCCGCTGCTTTGGCGGCACCACCTCTCGCTGGAGCGGGGCCTGCATCCCGCTCGATCCCGGAGACTTCGAGGCTGCGGCTTGGCTGCCCCACAGCGGCTGGCCTTTCCCACACTCAGCGCTGCGGCCCTACTACCGCCGGGCCTTTGACATCTTTGGTTTGCCAGAGGCCCTGCCGCCCATAGACGCAACGCCCTTTGGCAAAGCGCCACTCTCTGCCAAGCGCGTAGGCTACAGCCATCCTCTCGATCTCGGGCGCAAGTACCGACAGCAAATCCTGCGATCGCAGAACGTGACGCTGGTGACGCACGCTACTGTGACAGAGCTCGTTCCTGATGATGAGGTCCGGTGCGTGCAGGAGCTTTACCTCAAAAGCCCTGAGGGTCAGGACCTTGTCGTCCATCCCAAAACCGCAATTTTGGCCACGGGTGGCATTGAAAACGCCCGCCTGCTGCTGGCTTCAACCCGCCACTGCTCTAACGGCCTGGGCAACGACCACGACTTGGTAGGACGCTTTTTTATGGAGCACTACTACAAGGTGGTGGGCATTTTGCCACTGGGCCAGCGCCGCCGGGATGTCCTACCGTTCACGAATGTTAGTCCCCTGGGCCAATCTTCAGACCAGTCCTATGGGCAGGGCACGTTTGGCCTAACAGACGCGCTGCGCCATCAGCACCACCTGCTGAATATGCACCTGCGCTTTTACCGCTACAGCCCATTGGAGGGCACCTCAGCAGTGATTGCCGCCAAGCGCCTTGGCAAAGCGGCTAATTCCCGGGATTTCAAGGCGATCGCAGCAGCAGGCCGTAGGCTTCTGGAGAAAGACTGGCGAGTTTTGCCCCGTTATCTAGGGTGGCACCTGTGGAACAAATTCGACGAAACCGCTAAGTTTACCCACGTGCGCCTACAAGCTTGGCTTGAGCAAGAACCTGACCCCAGCAATCGCGTGACGCTGTCGTCGGAGCGTGATTATCTGGGGCAGCCCCTGGCCCATCTGAGGCTACGCTGTAGCGATCGCATGATGCAGAGTGTGACGCGCTCACTAAAGCACATTGACGCTGCGCTACAATCGCGTGGCTTTGGACCATTGCAGTACGACACTGCTCGTCTGGCACACCTCAACCCATACGACAAAATTGGGCTACACCACATGGGGACCACCCGTATGCACCCCAACCCCACTCAGGGCGTTGTCGATGCGAATTGCAAGGTTCACAGCCTCGCTAACCTCTATCTTGCGGGTAGCTCGGTGTTTCCGACCGGCGGTGCCGCTAACCCAACGCTGACGATTGCGGCCCTGGCGCTGCGCCTAGCAGATCATATCCAAACGCGAAAAGAGATTTAGTAACTTCTTGAGCAGCGACGGTCAAACAACTGGCTCAAAGTGCGTTGTTGGGCGATCGCTCTTCCAGCACCTGGAAGCGGATGTGGTTAATGGCTAGATCTCCAATTGATGTGTCTTCTGGCTTGTCAGGGGCTTTAATCTTCTCAAACGAAATGCCCTTGCCAATCTCCACGTGGTACCAGGACAGCCCCATGAAGAAGCGGGTCGGGTAGGGGCCATTCTCCTGCACGTCGTCCACGTTGGACTCCATGGGTAGCCAGCCGATGCCCGGGACAAAAAACTCAATCCATACGTGGTTGAAGTCAGGCTCCAAGGGCACCTGGCGCAGCTCTGGATGGGCGGGGCACTTGTAGCGGCCGATGGTACGGCAGGGGATGCCGTTGAGCCGGGCTAGCGCGAGAATTACCCCCACATATTCCCCGCAGGAGCCCACGCCCCGGTCGAGGGCCACGTCTGGGGTATCGATGTGGGGCTTGATGCCGTAGGAGAGGTGATCGTAGACGTAGTTGCGAATCTTGAGCATTTGCCGCAGGACGTTGGTCTCCGTGCCGATGGCCTCTTCGGCGGCGCGCTGGATGATGGCGGTATTCATCGCCAAATCGTCGTTGTCGATTAGGTAGTTCTGCAGGTCTAGGCTCTGATCTACAGCGGGCTTAACCGCCTCCAGCATCGACGGGGTGATTTGGTACTTGATGCTGTATAGCTCTAGAACGGCCCGCCAGCCAAAGATGTGGCGTTCGTTGGGCTTGAGGGTCGGAAACTTGAACACCGCGACCCG